>JBFMBE010000013.1:0-39705 GCA_040755275.1 Thermodesulfobacteriota bacterium
TCAATGATGGAACTGCAACCAATTGATGAGCTCGCAACAAGTCGATTTTCCCGTGCTTTTCGTAAATGTCGGGCATCAGCGGGGTGGCTGGGGAAGCCTTTTGAGACTGCTGCGAAAACGTGTTTGAAGCCGCCGGATATCGTTGGATCGGGCGGAGATGCTTCATCAATATTGGTTTGAAAAACATCATGTTGCAACTCGGCAATTCTGTATTCCAAGCTTGGCTATCCGCCCGATCCTACGAGATCGGGCGGCTGAGTTTTTTCGCAGCATCGAAAAAGGTTCCCCAGTCACCCCGCGACTCGACAGAGACTTCCTGACTTTTTGCGAGGCTATCACCAATTGATGGACTCGCAAAAAGTCGAAAAGTCTCGTCATCGTCGCATGGCAGGACATACGCCTTTTTCGCTGCAGCGGATAAACTCAGCCGCCCGAGCTCGTAAAGGCCGGGCGTTGGGTCAGTCATTCGATACTGGCCAGTAAGCCACAACGGTTTGATTTTCAAACAATTGTTTGTTGTTGAACGCCGCCCGGCCCAACGATCTCCGGCGGCTTCAAACAAGTATCCGCTGCAGCATCAAAAGGCATATGTCCTGCCATGCTCAGGCCCGGCAATCGACAAAATCGGGGTAGATGCGACTTTTTGCGTGGCCATCACCAATTGACGGCTCCGCAAAAGGGCCGGATGCTCCGTCGCTTTGCATCCCTCGTCCTTGAGGCGGATGTCTCAATCCGCCTCCCTCCTCGGGATTTGCTCTGGGTGCCCGCGGCCTTTGTTCCGAAGCCGTCATTGTTCATCTCGAATGCAGGAAGGTGTTCACCAGGCGATCCCAGCCGACTTCGGGCATTTCACCGAAGATGTCCGTCACCGCCTCGCCACCGGTCGCGGCCAGGGAATGCGGCATGTTCTCACCGTATGTATCCGCGACAAGTCTCTGGAGTTTGAAGAACTCGTCATCGATCCAGGAAACGCTCTCCTTGCCGAAGAAGAGGTTTTTCAGGTTGTTCTTCAGGGATGTCGGCTGGACCACCATCAACCATCCGTCTCCGTAGGGATCGGCATGGGCCACCGCAGGATCGGCCTTTACGTTCGGGTTCACAGCCACCACGATGCCCTCGATTGGACTGAGGGCCGGGGCTTCCCTGCCATCGCGCATCAGAACGACATGGGGTTCGTGTTGCCCGATCCGCTCGCCGAGGGCAGGCATCCGAATGTCATCCTGGGGTCCCAACAGCCTTCCGGCAAAATCATCGATACCCACCCGCACCCTGCCGCCGTATTCCACCCGCGCCCACCCGTGTCCGTAATGGAAATAGTGATCCCGGGCCACCCGAAAACCCGATACGACATCGGTGACGGGAGGGGTGAGGTTCGGCAGATATCCCGTGTCCTCGATCATCTGGTCGAAGGGGCATCGGGCGCAGTTGTACCCCTGGGAGCACAGACCGTAAGAAATCCTTCCGCTCAACATGTGCCGGCATTTGCCCTGCTTCATCAGCAGCAGCATCCTCGGGCTCATGTGGTCCTTCATTCCCGCCGCCCTGCGCTTTTCCTCGAAATTGCTCAACACCTGTCGATCCATCGGACAGCCCAGACAATCGAAGGAATTCATGCATTTCGTTGACTTGATCACCCCCGCCCGGCTCCACACGCACAGATCATTGGCCATGGCGTACACCACCGGTTGTCTGCCCTTTGTCGTCGCTCGAAGTTCCATGACATCCTCCTTTCTCCCCCATCGGGGACGGTGTGCTTTCTCGTTTGTCGTCTTCCTTAAATCCAACCGTTTCGAATTCGCTGATTCCATTTGCAGAAACGATGCCACCGATTGGAATACCTCAAGCAGGCTGGGAAAATCCTACAACACAATGAAAGGATTGATTATATAGCATGCTCTCTCGGATGAAACGGATTCGCGGACGACTCTGGAAAACCTTCGGAGTGATGCAATCTGCACAGAGAGGACCGATGGAATTTCGGAAGGGCATCCGGAAATATGGCTGGAAATGAGCTTTCAAGCTTGTTTTGCCGGATAACGATCTGGAAAACCCCTGGTGCAGAATGCATCGCCTATTGTGCAGGATGCATCTGGCCTTTGAGTGACCTGGGTCGGATCGGTTTTCCGTAGGTTCCCTTTTTTTCTTGACAGACAGTTATAACGTAGCTACAACGTAACCATCATCGTGAAGGACAGGTGGAAAGGCAATCGAAGATTGTGGCTGTGACCATCGCGGGCATCGGTGGTTTTCGAAATTTCGGTTTCAGGCGGGGGAAAACATGCGATACGCAGAAACAGGCGTCTATCTGGAAATCGATCTGTCCAGAGGGAACATTGAAAAAATCCAAAGTGACCCGAGGGACACCGAGTTGTATCTTGGCGGTTTGGGGACAAACGCAAAAATCCTCTGGGAGCGGGTTCCTCCGGAGGTCGAACCGTTTTCTCCAGACAACCTGCTCATCTTCAGCGCCGGGTTGTTGTGTGGTACACCTGCCATCGGCTGCAACCGGACCATCGTTTCGACCATATCTCCCCAGACCCGTCTCATGGCCTTTTCCATGATGGGTGGATTCTGGGCGCCGGAACTCAAATTCGCCGGTTACGACAAGGTCATCCTGCGCGGCAAGTCGCCGAATCTCGTTTACATCCACATCCACGACGACAAGGTCGAAATCCGGGACGCCGCTCATCTGAAGGGCAAGGGGGCCATCGAGACGGCGGACCTGATCCGCAAAGAACTCAAGGACCCGAAACTTCAGGTGGCAGCCATCGGTACGGCTGGAGAAAATCGAGTGTTCTTCGCATCCATCGAACAGGGACGATCCAGCGCGAGCCGCGGCGGGATCGGAGCGGTCATGGGTGACAAAGGGGTCAAAGCCATCGCCGTTCGGGGAACGAAGGACATTTATATTGCCCGTCCGGAAGAATTCCTCAAACTCTGTCAGGAAGTGATGGCCTACATCCAGTGGCGGGAAGCCAATCCCATTCCAGGCGTCATGCCGATTCTCGCAGGGTTGGGTTCACCTCAGGAGATGAAGGTCCATGACGAGAAATGGCATACGGAAAATTTCATGTGGGGCAATTCCCGGGTACGACGAAAGGATTTCTGGAACGAGGAGATCGCCAAGCAATGGACGGAAACCCTTGAGAGCATGCGCACCCGGCTCATCAGCTGCTACAACTGCCCGATGAAATGCGGTGCCACCATCACGCCACCCGGCCATTCGACCTACATGATGAAATGCTTCTCGAAGCTCACCTATACGATGGCTGCTTTCTCGGATCTCGAATTCGGTCTGAAGATCGCCCAGATCGCCACCGAGCATGGGGTCGACGGCTTTTCCGCACCGCAGGTCATGGCCTTCGCCGTGGAGCTCTACGAAAACGGCATTCTGACGGACGAAGATATGCCAGGATTCCCTCAGGGGAATGAAGAGCGTTTCTACTGGCTGCTCGACAAGATCGTTCACCGCGAGGGAATCGGCGATGTTCTGGCCGATGGTACCTACTGGGCGGCACAGAAGATCGGAAAAGGCGCCGAAGCCTACGCTCACAACACGATCAAGAAGCATGAGCAGCTGCCGCTCAAGCTGTCCATGCTCAATCCCATCTATTTTCTCATGTATTCGACCGGAGAGAAAATCAACATCACCCAAATCGAAGGCCAGTTTCCGCAAGCGCCTTTTCCGACACGGGAAGCCCGGGAAGAATTCGTGAAAGACTGGTTCCAGGTCCCGCACGAGCGGTTCAAGCAGTATTTTCTCGATTGGGAGCCCCGCGGCGAAAAATCCATGCCCTTCTTCCCGACGGTCGAGATGTGCTGCGACATCGTCGACTGGCAGGAACGAATGCACTATATCGATGATGCACTGGGCATGTGCGCCGGACTTTCCTCGTTTCCGCTCAAACCTCCCTATCACATCCACAACTACCCAAAATTCATCGCTTCGGGTGCAGGTGTCGAGATGGACGAGGAAACCCTGACCGAAGCGACCAAACGATACAGAACTCTGGTTCGGGCCATCAACATCCGTAGAGGCATGCGCCGGGCCGACGACAAACCGCCGGAGAACCACTGGAAAAAGCGATTCCCCGAGCTCGAAAAGCAGCTTCTGGACGCCTATTATCAGATGAAGGGGTGGAACCTCGACGGCATTCCGACGGTCGAAACACTTCAGAAACTGGGATTGGATTTTGTTGCAAAGGATTTTCTGGAACGGGGAATCCTCGAAGGCGCCTGATCACGTCTATCCGTCACGGAAACCGTTCAGCGAAAAGGAACTGAGGTCATGGGCGAGAAAATCAAGAAGAAAATTAAATCGATTAAAATCGACGTCGACAAATGCAACGGCTGCCGGGCCTGTGAGATGATCTGCTCGGCCTACCATGCCAATCCGAAATACAGCAGCAACAATCCGGCCCGTTCCCGCATCCGGGTCATTCGGGATCCCCTTCGTGACATGTATGTGCCGGTTTATGCCGGAGAATATACGCCGGCCGAATGTGCCGGACGCGACAAGTATGTCATCGACGGGAAGGAATATGAAGAGTGCGCCTTCTGCAGGGCATCTTGCCCGTCACGACCCGAGTTCAAGGAACCCGATTCCGGGCTGCCTCTCAAATGCGACATGTGCGAAGGCGAGGAAAAGCCTCTCTGTGTCGAGTGGTGCATCACAGATGCCTTGATTTACGAAGAACGGGAAGAGGAAGTTGAGGTTCAACCGGAAATCGAAGAGCTCGAAGCGGGCCTGGAAGCCTTGATCGACAAATACGGGCTCGACAAGACATTGGAAACCGTCTCCCGGATCACGGCAAAGTCTTGATGACGTCACAACCAGTGGCTATCCACTGGTCTTCTTTGATGGCGTCGCAAAAAGTCAGGAAGTCTCTGTAGAGCCGCGGGGTGACTGGGGAACCTTTTTCGATGCTGCGAAAAAACTCAGCCGCCCGATCTCGTAGGATCGGACGGATGGCCAAACCATAAATACAGGCCCGTGGAATCGCAATGGCTTGCTTTTCAATGTCCATTCGTTCAAGTACGTCCGTCCGATCCAACGATATCCGGCGGCTTCAAACACGTTTTCGCAGCAATCTCAAAAGGCTTCCCCAGCCACCCCGCTCATGCCCGGCATTACCGAAAAGCACGGGAACAGCGACTTTTTGCGAAGCCGTCTTCTTTGATGGCGTCGCAAAAAGTCAGGCACTCAGGATTGACCCGCAGGAGGGCGGGACTGTGGTTACGATACTGGCTCATGGAGAGCTTTTCCACCATTGGAGATGAACATAGGCCGACAATCCTCAGCCTATAGCATCCATTTTCACGACAAAGGATCGGAATACCCGTGGAAACCGTTGCTCCTTTCAAAGAAGTCGTTCAGGAAATTCATGAAGCCGGGGGGCAAGCCTTTCGCTTCTGTTTTCAATGCGGGCTTTGCGATACGGTCTGCCCCTGGAACCGGGTACGGCCGTTTAGCATCCGCAAGATCATCCGGCAGGCCACCTTCGGTCTCACTGAAATCGAAGGGGAAGACATCTGGCGATGTACGACCTGCGGCAGATGCCCCCAGCATTGCCCTCGGGGTGTGAAGCAGATCGATGTCGGCGTGGCCCTGCGCCGCGTGGCATCGAATTACGAGGTGTTTCCAGAGTCCGTTCGGTCCGCCAGGACTGCCCGGGCCAGCCTCATATCGGAAGGCAATCCACTCCAGTTCGAGCGGGGAAAGCGGGGGGACTGGGCTAAAGGGATGGATGTTCCCGAATTTACCGAAGACATGGAAATCCTGTATTTTGTCGGATGCTATCTCAGCTTCGACCCCCGAATGAAGAAGGTGGCTGTGGCAACGGCGAACCTCCTGCAGAAGGCCGGAGTGTCCTTCGGCATTCTTGGAAGCCGCGAAAACTGCTGTGGGGAAAGCATCCGAAAGACCGGCAGCGAAGATGTGTTCAAACGTCTCGCAAAGGAGAACATCAAGACTTTCATCGACGCAGGCGTTCGGCGCATCCTTGTTTCCTCCCCCCACTGTTACCATACCTTCCTGAACGAATATCCGGAATTTCGGGTGCATTTCGATGTCGTTCACATCAGCCAGTACCTGCTGGAGCTCTTGACGGCCGGCAGATTGACCATCGACAAAGACCTGCCGAAGACCGTCACCTATCACGATCCGTGCTATCTGGGGCGGCACAACGATGTCTACGATGCGCCCCGCAGGCTTCTGGAGATGGTGCCGGGTCTTCGGCTGGTCGAGATGGCCGATTCTCGGAAAGACAGCCTGTGCTGTGGTGGCGGCGGCGGCCGGATTTGGATGGACACGCCCAAGGACGAGCGGTTTTCCAACCTGCGGCTGGTTCAGGCCCGGGATGCAGGCGCCGAGATTCTTGCGACTGCATGCCCTTACTGCATAACGAATTTCGAGGAAAGCAGGCTCAATCTCGAATACGAGCCCTTCATCGAAATCCGGGACCTTACGGAAATCATCCAGGAAGTCGTCGATTGATAGCGACATGGTCCAGCGGAGAACATCCGTTGCGGAACCCATTTCAGGCGAGGTGAATCACGATGGAAACGCAGATGTTGGCGAAGGATACCGTTCGAGAATTGCGTGATCGGGTTGGAAACGTTGGTTTCGGGGATGTACTGGTTGTCGGCGGCGGCATCAGTGGCATCCAGGCGTCTCTGGATTTGGCCACAGCCGGTTTCAAGGTCTATCTGGTGGAAAAAGGCCCCAGCATCGGCGGGCACATGGCCCAGCTCGACAAGACGTTCCCAACCAACGACTGCTCGATGTGAATTCTCTCGCCCAAACTGGTCGAGGTCGGCCGGCATCCAAACATCGAAGTGTTGACGTTCACGCAAGTGGACGCAGTCGAGGGCGAAGCGGGGGATTTTGCAGTCACCCTGGTCACCAAACCCCGGTATATCATCGAGGACAAGTGCACGGGATGCACCACGTGCGTCACCTATTGCCCTGTCCAGATTCCGGACCCGTACAACCAGGAAATCTCCCGGAACAAGGCGGTTCACATCTATTTTTCCCAGGCCATTCCTTTGGTGGCTTATGTCGATGACAGCTGCCTCTATCTCAAGGAAAAGAAATGCCTGATCTGTGAAGGTGTTTGCAAGACGGGAGCCATCGATTTCACCCAGAAATCGGTGAAACGGGAAATTCGTGTCGGAGCGGTCGTCTTGTCCCTCGGCATGGAGCCTTTCGATCCACGCGTCCGCGAAGAATACGGCTACGGTCGGTTCCCCAACGTCGTCACCAGCATGGATTACGAGCGCCTGTTGTGTGCCACCGGTCCTTATGGAGGAGAGATCCTCCGGACGACGGACCGCAGGCATCCCCGGAAAATCGCCTGGATCCAGTGCATCGGATCACGGCGGGTCACCCCCGGTGACAACAGCTATTGTTCGGCCGTTTGCTGCACCTACACCCAGAAGCAGGTGATCCTGACCAAGGACCATGAGCCGGAATCCGAGTGTACGGTGTTTCATAACGACATCCGTTCCCACGGGAAGGATTTCGAGCGATATTTTCAGAGAACCCAGAATTTACCAGGGGTTCGTTTCATTCGAAGCTACGCATCCATCGCCGGCGAAAATCCGGAGAACCACAATGTGCGCATCCGGTATGCTACGCCCGATGACGGGGTGAAGGAAGAGGAATTCGATATGGTGGTGCTTTCGGTCGGCCTCAATCCGCCGGAACACTACCGTCGTCTGGCGGACCGGTTCGGCATCGAGCTGACGCCGCACGGTTTCTGCCTGACCGACCCGAAGAACCCCATGCGGACCCATCGAAACGGAGTCTTCGTAAGTGGTTGTTTCCAGGGTCCGATCGACATTCCCGAGTCCGTTTTTTCGGCAAGCGGTGCAGGCGCCCAGTGCGGAGAACTGCTCGACCATCGCCGCGGCAAGCTTACCGTCGAGCGGGTATACCCGAAGGAGCGGGATGTCAGCGGCGAAGAGCCTCGGATCGGTGTATTCGTCTGTCACTGTGGTGCCAACATCGGCAGTGTCGTGAACGTACCCGATACGGTCACCTATTGCCGAACCCTGCCCGGTGTGGTGTTTGCAGACGAGCAGCTCTTTTCCTGCGCCACCAATTCCGCCAAACAAATCACCGACATGATCCAGGAAAAAGGGCTCAATCGGGTGATCGTCGCCGCCTGCTCTCCCCGAACCCTCGAACCGCTCTTCCGGGATACCCTTCGGGAGGCCGGCCTCAACCCCTATTATTTCGAGATGGCCAACATCCGGGAGCACAACTCCTGGGTCCATTCCAAGGAAAAGGATGCCGCCACCCGAAAAGCCAAAGACATCATCCGGATGGCCGTCGCTCGGGCCTGCAGGCTGAAGCCTCTTCAGGAATTCGATCTTCCGGTCGACAAGCGTGCCCTCGTGGTGGGTGGAGGCATTGCCGGCATGACTTGTGCGTTGTCCATCGCGCGGCAGGGGCATCCGGTGGTATTGGTGGAACGGGAGAAAGAACTCGGCGGAAAGGCTCGAAACCTCCACTTCACCCTCGAGGGGCTGGATGTTCAGGGCTTTTTGAAGGAAACCGTCGATGCGGTCTATCGACATCCCGATATCCAGGTGCTGCATGAGGCTACGATCCTATCCGTCGAAGGGTACGTCGGCAATTTCTTCACCACCATCCGATCCGACAAGGGGATTTCCCGAATCAAACACGGTGCTGCAGTCATTGCGATCGGAGCCGACATCTACCGTCCGACGGAATATCGCTACGGGGAGGATGAGCGTGTCCTGACCCATTTTGAGCTGGAGCAGCGGATTGCCAACCTGGACGAGACAGTCGTCTCTGCCCGATCGATGGTCATGATCCAGTGCATCGGATGCCGTAACGAGGACCGCAATTACTGCAGCCGGATCTGCTGCAGCCACGCCGTGAAAAACGCCCTTCGTCTGAAGGAAATCCGTCCGGATATGGATATCGACATTCTTTTCCGGGACATGCGCACGTACGGCATCCGGGAAGACGCCTACCGGGAGGCCTCCGACAAGGGAGTGCGCTTCATTCGGTACGATGTAGAGGATCCGCCTCAGATGGAAGCCGTACAAGACGAAGAGGGCCGAGACGTGCTGCAGATTACGGTTCCGGACGCCATTCTGGGAGAGCGGCTTGCGTTGAACGCGGATATCGTATCGCTGGCTGCCGCCGTCGTTCCTTCTGCGGCGACCGAAGAAATCGCTAATCTTTTCAAGTTGGGCCTGAGTCAGGACGGTTTCTTCAAGGAAGCCCACGTCAAGCTGCGACCGGTGGATTTTGCCTCCGACGGGGTCTTTCTCTGTGGACTCGCTCATTATCCGAAGCATTTGACGGAAACCCTCAACCAGGCCTATGGCGCTGCAGGGCGTGTACTGACCTTGCTTTCCCAGGATACCGTGGTGGCTTCCGGTTCCATCTGCGAAGTGACTCAGTCGGATTGCATTTCCTGCGGGGCCTGTATCACCGCATGCACCTACGATGCCATTGAGTTCGTGGAAACACCGGCCGGTAGAAAGGCCTGGGTGAATCCCGTTCTGTGCAAGGGAGACGGCCTGTGCAACACGAAATGCCCGACAGGAGCCATCCTGTTGAAGCATTTCACGGATGAGGCCCTGCTCAGTCAGATCGACGCCGCAATTGCCGAAGCGGCATAAGCATCCGGAAACCTAGAAGATGGCCTCGCAAAAAGTCCATCACATGGACGGCTTCGAAAAAAGTCGCTGCTCCCCCGATGTTGTCGATTGCCGGGCCTGAGCATGGCGGGGCATATGCCTTTTGATGCTGCAGCGGATACTTGTTTGAAGCCGCCGGAGATCGTTGGGCCGGGCGGCGTTCAACTACAAGCAATTGTTTGAAAATCAAACCGTTGTAGCTTGCTGGCCTGTATCGAATGACTGACCCAATGCCCGGCCCTTACGAGCTCGGGCGGCTGAGTTTATCCGCTGCAGCGAAAAAGGCGTATGTCCTGCCATACGACGATGACGAGACTGCCCGACTTTTTGCGACTCCATCATAGAAGAGAAGAGGAGAACCAGACCGATGCCAACGTTTCATCCCAGATTGCTCGGTTTTGTCTGCCACTGGTGAGTGTACGGCGCTGCGGACATGGCTGGAGTTTCCAGACTACAATATGCAAGTGACATGCGTTTCGTTCGGGTGATGTGTTCCGGAAGGGTCGATCTCGAGTTTCTGCTCAGAGCCTTCTCCAACGGACAGGACGGCGTGTTTGTCGGCGGATGTCGGTTGAACGAGTGCAACTACATCACCCAGGGCAATTTCGATGCGCTGGGCAATGTCCTGCTCTGCAAACGGATCCTTCGGTACGTCGGGCTCAACCCCAATCGAATCCAGATTCGGTTTCTCTCTGCAAGTGAAGGCAATTACTTGGCCGAATGCATCAATGCCTTCGTTCGGGAGGTGCAGCAGCTCGGTCCGTTGGGCAGCTCGGAAGAATTGCCTGCCGAGCGGATGCGTCTTCGGATCGACGGTATCCGCAGGCTCGTTCCTTACCTGCGGCTGGTCGAGCGGGAACGAATGCGCATCCATCCGAAGACGGAAGAAGCCTATCTGCGCTTCTACGAAAGCGAAGAATTTGAGAGGCTGTTTCAGGAGCTGGTCACCGGAAAGGCGGCCATCAGCCAGATTCTTCTTGTGCTGCAAGAAAAGCCGCGTTCGACCGGTGAGCTGGCCGGAGCACTCGATCTCAGTCCATCGGATATCGCTCGGACCATGAACATGGCTTCGCGGTTCGGATTCGTCCGATACGACACGAACGACAACCGCTATGCGTTGGCATAATCGTTTCTGAACCAGCCATCCAAGGATAGGACTCTTGTCATGGACCTCCGAAGAATCGATCAGATCATCGACAACCATCAGGCGGAAGCCAGCTCGCTGATCCAGATCCTGCTCGACATTCAGAGCGAAGCCCACTGGCTTCCCAAACACGCACTGGAACGGGTGAGCGAACGGCTGGACGTGCCGAAAACGCGCATTCAGCATATCGCAACGTTCTATAAGGCGTTCAGCCTCGTTCCCAAGGGGAAACACGAGATTCATATCTGCCTCGGAACGGCCTGTCATGTCCGCGGCGCCAAACAGGTTCTCGATACCGTACAGCAGGTCACCGGCATCCGCCCCGGAGAAACGGATCTCGAACTCAAATTCAGCCTGGAAACCGTCAACTGCCTGGGCTGCTGCGCCCTCGGGCCGGTCATGGAAATCGACGGAAAGACCCACGGCAAGATGACCCCATCGCAAACGGCTGCAGTGCTGAAACAATACGATTAGGAAAATGCTATGTCACGCATCCATTCGCCAGCAGAGCTCGAAAACATTCGGAAACGGATTCAGTCCGAACGGGATCCCCGGAAAACCTGCATCACCCTGTGCAGCGGATCGGCATGCCACGCTTCCGGCAGCAGGGAAGTGGCTCGGCTTTTGATCGAAGAGGTTGAACGTCAGGGGTTGAGTCAAACCGTCGATATTCGAAGAACGGGATGCCACGGTTTCTGTGAACGAGGACCCATCGTCGTCATCCATCCCGATGAAATCTGCTATTTTCATGTGCAGCCGGAAGATGTTTCGGAGATCATCCAAAAGACCATCCTCGGTAAGGAAGTCATCGATCGCCTCGTGTACAGCGATCCGCAAACCCGGGAGAAGATCATCCGGGAATCGGAAATCCCCTTCTACAAATACCAGGTCCGTACGGTTTTCGGGAGCAACGGCAGCATCGATCCCAAGAATATCGACGATTACCTGGCCATCGGCGGATATGCAGCCCTGGCGAAGACGCTGTTCACCATGAGTCCGGAGCAGGTCATCGAGGAAGTGAAGAAGGCCAATCTGCGGGGCAGGGGAGGGGGTGGATTTCCGGCAGGAAGTAAATGGGAAGGATCGCGGAAGGCCCCGGATCCGATCAAGTACGTCATCGTCAATGCCGATGAAGGGGATCCAGGCGCATACATGGACCGCAGCCTTCTCGAGGGAAACCCTCATGCCGTTCTCGAAGGGTTGATCATCGGCGCCTACGCCGTGGGTGCCCATGAAGGATACATCTATGTCCGGCAGGAATATCCACTTGCCGTCGAAAACGTGAACCAGGCCATCCGGCAGGCCGAGGAATACGGTTTTCTCGGAAAGGACATCCTCGGCTCGGGCTTCGATTTCGTCGTGAAGGTTCATCGGGGTGCCGGAGCGTTTGTCTGCGGAGAGTCGACAGCCCTCATGACGGCGCTCGAAGGGCGGGTCGGAGAGCCACGTCCGAAATACATCCGTTCGAACATCAAAGGCCTGTGGGGCAGGCCGAGTGTCCTGAACAACGTGGAGACCTGGGCGAACGTGCCACTGATCCTCAACCACGGGGCCGACTGGTTCATCCAGTTCGGCACCGAAGGAAGCAAGGGCACCAAAATCTTCTCCCTCGTCGGCAAGATCGTCAACACGGGACTGGTGGAAGTTCCGATGGGGATGAGTCTTCGGGATATCATTTTCAACATCGGGGGTGGAATCCCCAACGGGAAACGGTTCAAAGCCGTGCAGACAGGGGGACCCTCGGGGGGATGTCTTCCGGAATTTCATCTCGATCTGCCCGTCGGCTTCGATGAACTGACTCAGGCCGGCTCCATGATGGGCTCGGGCGGCATGATCGTCATGGACGAAGATACCTGCATGGTGGATGTCGCCCGCTACTTCATCGAATTTCTGACGGATGAATCCTGCGGTAAGTGCGTCCCCTGCCGGGAAGGCCTCCGGCAGATGCTCAAGATTCTGACCCGGATCACCCAGGGAAAGGGTCGCGAGGGAGACATCGAGCTGCTCGAGGAACTTTCGGAAACCGCCATCGAAGCATCCCTGTGTGCCCTCGGCAAGAGCGCACCGAATCCCTTCTTGAGCACCTTAAAATATTTCCGGGACGAATACGAGGCCCACATCCGGGAAAAGCGCTGTCCGGCTCTCTACTGCAAGGAGCTCATCGCTTATTACATCGACCCTGAAAAGTGCCAGGCCTGCATGATCTGTGGCCGGAAATGTCCGGCTCGGGCCATATCGGGGGCCAAAGGCAAAATCCATGTCATTGATCAGAACCTGTGCACCAAATGCGGTACGTGCTTCGAAGTCTGCCCGGCTCGGTTCGGCGCTGTTCGAAAGCTTTCCGGTGTACCCATTCCGGACCCGATTCCGGAAGAACACAGGACGATCATCAGAAAGAGATCCGAACAATGACAGAATTCACCCTGCAGATCGACGGAAAACAAGTCCACGCCGCAGAGGGCATGACCGTCCTCGAGGCGGCCCAAGCGGCCGGTATCGCCATACCGACGCTTTGTCATCATGAAAAACTGGAACCCTTCGGCGGATGCCGGCTGTGCATCGTCGAAATCGCCTCAAGAGGGGGTTTTCGGCCGGTTGTTTCCTGCGTCTACCCAGCCGAACCCGGACTGGTGGTTCAGACCCGATCGCCGAAGATCGACCGGATTCGAAAAATGATCCTCGAGTTGCAGATGGCCCACGCGCCGGATGCGCCCATTCTTCAGGAATATGCGAAAGAATACGGAGCGGATCCAAACCGGTTCGAAAAAGAGGCGTCCTTTTGCATCCATTGCGGCTTGTGCGTCCGCTACTGTGCCGAGGTCAAGCAGAAACATGCCGTCGGATTCATCGACAGGGGGATTCGGAAGGAAATCGCCTTCGTTCCGGAAATTGCAGCCAGGGAATGCTGGAACTGCAAGGAATGCTTTCCGCTGTGCCCGACCTCGTATTTACAGGCAACCTATGTGTTGACCGAGTCCATGGCATTTCCCAGAGGCGAATCCGCCTCTCGATAGGATCGAACCTACGCTCTAATCATCAGGAGGTTTCCCTTGAATATTCTGATTACGGTGAAAAAAGTGGTCGACGTGGAGCTCAACATGCACGTCAGGGATGGAGCCATCGTTACGGATGGACTTCAGTACGTCATGAACGCATGGGATGAGAATGCGGTCGAAACCGCCATTCAGTTAAAGGAAAAGCACAAGGCGGAGACCACGCTGGTGAGCATCGGCAGGGGCGAGGATGTACAGAAAATCATTCGAAGAGCCTATGCCATGGGTATCCAGAAGGGCATCCAGATCGACGATCCGGCGCTCTCCGATGCCGATGCCTTCGTCTATGCCCGGGTTCTCCAAAAGGTCTATGAAAAAGGATCATACGATCTCGTCCTCATGGGTAAGCAGGCTCAGGATACGGACAATGGACAGACAGGAATCATCCTGGCCGAATTGTTGGGGCTTCCCTGTGTCAGCAACGTCATCGGTATCCAGGTCGTGGACAACACGCACCTGAAGGTCAGCCGTGTCGGGGATTTCGGAACGGAAGAGCTCGATGTCACCCTGCCCGCAGTCATCACGGTGGATGTGGCCATCAACACCCCACGTCTTCCGCAGACCCGGGGGCTCATGATGGCCAAGAAAATGGCCATCGAAACCCTGAACCTCGCCAAACTTGGAACCACTCCCGAGGCTGTCGGGTGCAACGCTCCCAAATCCCGGATTCTTCAGTTCATCGCACCGGAAACCCGCAAGGGTGGACGGAAATTCGAGGGTGATCCGGCTGCCGTTGCGGCTGAAGTCGTTCAGTTGCTGGTGAACGAAGCGAAGGCATTGTAATGGGATGACCGATTCGACGCGATCAAACGGATCCGTTGAATCGGTCGGATCAGACGGATCAGAATCATGATGAGGATACCCATATGAGCAAAATTCTCGTTGTTGCCGATATCAAACAAGGTGTTGTCCGATCCAGTACCAGGGAACTGCTGTCGAAGGCCAAAGCCCTTGGTGCTGAAACTGCGGTTGTGGCCGTTGGATCCGGAATCGGGGGGCTCGTTTCGGCACTGGCTGCCGCCGGTTCCGATACCCAGTATCTTGCCGATGATCCGAGTCTGGCCCTTTTTTCGGCAGGGCCCTGGGCGTCCTGTGTCGTGGATGCGGCACGGCGGTTCGAAGCCGACATGGTGTGGTTCGGATTCTCGGAGAGCGGAAAGGCCATGTCCCCGCGCGTTGCGGTCCGGCTGGATGCTGCATGCGCAACGGATATCATCGATGTGTCCTTTGTGGACGGCGCTGTTGAAATCGTTCGACCCGCCATCACGAACAAAGTGCTCCAGCGCATCAGAATTCTCGAACGGAAACTGGTCGCTGTGGTGCGGGCGGGAGCGTTCCAGGCGGCTTCCGAGATCGGCGGTACGGAAAACCCTGTCAGGCTGACCCCGCCGGAAGCCGATCTTCGCGCCGCCATCCGCAACATCGTTTCGGATGCGGGAGCCGACATCGATCTGGCGGATGCCGACATCGTGGTATCGGTGGGTCGTGGGGCCAAGGATGCGGCGGGGGTGGCTCTGGTCAAGAGTTTGGCCGACGATTTGAAAGCCGGTTTCGGTTCGACCCGGGCCATGGTGGATGCCGGTTTCATGCCCCATTCCAAACAGGTCGGCCAGACGGGGAAAATCGTTGCCCCCACGCTGTATATTGCGGTCGGCATCTCCGGCGCCATTCAGCACCTGGCCGGAATGAAGGGTTCAAAGGTGATCGTCGCTGTGAACAAGGACCCGGAAGCCCCGATTTTCAACGTTGCCGACTACGGGATTGTGGGAGACCTCTTCGAGGTCGTCCCCATACTGAAGCAGGAAATCCAGAAGGTGCGGAAATAGCGGCTTCATCAAACATGATGGAGTCGCAAAAAGTCAGGCAGTCTCATTTGACCCGCAGGAAGGCGGGTGAATTTTGCTCAGCAGCGGAAAAACTCAGCAGCCCGAGCTCGTAAGATCGGGCGGATGGCCAAAATGGAAAGAACTGTTTGCTGGTTTTCAACATGCCGTTTTTCAAACCAAAACAAATGAATTGCGTCCGCCCGATCCAACGATCTCCGGCTGCTTCAAACAGTTTCCGCTGCTTCGCAAAACACCACCCGCCCTCCTGCTGGAGGCCCGGCTTTGAAGGAAAAGCGGTGGTCAGCGACTTTTTGCGAAACCATCCGGAAATCGCCCCTACACCCTGAACCGTATAAATTAGCGCCGAGGTCCTTATGGATCCCCTGATGATGACCCTCGTTCTGCTTGCGGCATTGACCGTTTTCAGTCGGACCATGATCCGTCGGATTGATCTGTTGCGGGCCTTGCAGTCTTCGGACCGCTTTGACAGGATCCGGGAGCGGTTGTGGAATGTCGTGGTGTTCGCCTTCGGACAGAAGCGGCTGATCGGACGAAAACGGGAGCGCTCCTCCGGCTGGATGCACGCCTTCATTTTCTGGGGGTTCTGTGTGCTGTTGATTCGGAGCGTTCAACTCTATGGAGAAGGCTTCTCCGAAGGCTTTCATCTTCCCTTTCTGGGTGGTGAATACCTTGCGGGTTTCGTCTATGCCGGCATGAAGGACATCATGGAGGGGATCGTCCTCGCCATGGTGATCTGGGCAGCCTACCGTAGGGCGTTTCTCGGCATCCAGCGCCTGCACAACTCGTTCGAGGCCTATCTCGTGCTGGGGCTGATCGGGGTGCTCATGGTGTCGGACCTCCTCTTAGATGCCAGCCGGTATAACCTCATTCACATGCACAAGGCCGATCTGTTTTATCTTCGACATCCGGTGTACGGTACCGAGTTCATGTGGGCACCCGTTGCCGTTGCGGCTTCGTTTTTGATCCGGTTTCTCGATGCCGCATCCACGGAAGCTTTGATGAAAACCATGTTCTGGGTGCACGTCTGCGGCCAGCTGACCTTTTTGAACATCCTTCCCCTGGGCAAGCATTTTCATGTTATCACCTCTCTTCCCAACGTGTTTTTCAAGAGCCTCGACTATCCTCATGACAAGCCGAAACTTCTCGATCTCGAGGATGCCGACGCCTGGGAAAACGAGACTCTGGGCATGAACCACATCTACCAGTTGACCTGGAAGCAGGGGCTGGACCTCTATACCTGTACGGAATGCGGCCGGTGCAAGGACGTCTGTCCGACCTACACGACCCAGAAACCGCTCAACCTCTTCGATTTCAACGCAACGCTCAAACATGCCCTCTATGAGAACGAGAACCGGATCGTCCGGAGGGCGCAGCTTGAACAACGGCTTCTGCAGGCAAAGGATCCGGACGACATCGAGTTTCTGAAGGGCGAGCTGGCAGCCTTACGGAGTCCGAAATCCCTTGTCGGTGATGTCATTTCGGAAGACACGCTCTGGGCTTGTACCACCTGCCGGGCCTGTGAAGAAGTGTGCCCGGTGACGATCGAGCATGTGCCGCGGATCATCGCCATGCGCCAGGGGCAATGCCTCATCCGTGAAACCTATCCGCAAGAGCTCAATTCGGCTCTCAAGGGTCTTGAATACAATGGCAATCCCTGGGGCATTGGATACGACAAACGGGCCGACTGGGCCGAAGGACTCGGCGTGAAAACCCTTGCCGAAGATCCCGATGCCGACATCCTCTTTTGGGTGGGGTGTGCCGGCTCTTTTGACGATCGCTCCAAAAAGATCTCAGTCAGTCTCGTCAAGATCCTGCAACAGGCAGGCGTTCGTTTCGCCATCCTGGGAACTGAGGAAAAATGCACAGGAGATTTCGCCCGCAAGGTCGGCAGCGAAATGCTCTTTCAGATGATGGCCCAGGAGAACATCGCCACGCTGAACGGTTATGGGGTGAAACGCATCGTGACGGCCTGCCCGCATTGCCTGAACACCTTGAAATACGAATATCCCCAACTGGGGGGGCATTACGAGGTCATTCATCACAGCCAGTTCATCCAAACCCTCATCCGCCAGAAGCGTATCCAACCCAAAGCCATGTGGGAACGTCCCCTGTCGTATCACGATCCTTGCTACCTCGGTCGCTACAACCAGGTTTACGATGCCCCTCGGGACATTCTGCGGAAAGTTGCCAAAGGCGGATTCATCGAGCTCGAGCGCTACGGTGCCGAGAGTTTCTGCTGTGGGGCAGGTGGCGGCCGGATGTGGATGGAGGAGAATATCGGTAAACGTATCAATGTCGAACGGTCCGAGGAAATCGTCCGTTCGATGGTGGGAACCATTGCCGTCGGCTGTCCCTTCTGCATGACCATGATCGAAGACGGCATGAAACAGCTCGGAAAGGAAGAAGATGTTCGGGTGAAGGACATTGCTGAAATCGTCGCCCGGTGCATCTGACTTCAGCCGAGTGCTGTCGTTCGTTTCTACAGCCAGGGGAAGCCGCCTTCGCGACTTTCCCTGAAGGCTCTGGAGGGCTGGATTGGATATCTGGACGCCCTTACGATCTCACGCCTTCTCTCCAGCACGTTTTTTACGTAGTAGAACAACGTGTCTTGCCGCTGCGATACCCAAAGCGATCTGTTGCCGAACGATTCAAAACGCTGTATACACATCCGCAATCCTTCCGGGATATCTACCGGAAACCATCCTGATGGAGTCGCAAAAAGTCAGGCAGTCTCTGTCGAGTCGCGGGGTGACTGGGGAACCTTTTTCGATGCTGCGAAAAAACTCAGCCGCCCGATCTCGTTGGATCGGGCGGACAGCCAAACTTGGGATACCGGATTGCTGAGTTGCAACAGGATGTTTTTCAAACGAATATCGATGAAGCATATCCGCCCGATCCAACGGTATCCGGCGGCTTCCAACACGTTTTCGCAGCAAGCTCAAAAGGCTTCCCCAGCCACCCCGCTGATGCCCGGCATTCCCGAAAAGCACGGGAAAGACGACTTTTTGCAAACGCATCCAACAGGACAGTGCCTTCTCCCACAAGGGTGAGAACGGCCGGAAATGCACTGCCGGCTGCCGATGGTTTTCACGATCAGCAGACCGGAAACCCATGGCCCATAGCTTCCTGCTTACGGCCCAATTCGACCGATAAGGAATCCATGAAAATTCTATCCTTATGGGATCATCCCGATCTTCACCAGACAGCCATCGGGAATGAAACCCGATTCCGGTTTCACTGCCATCCGGAAGTTTCCTGCTTCGGGCAGTGCTGCCACAACCTTCGCCTATTGCTGTATCCCTACGATGTGTTGCGCTTGAAACAGCGTCTGAAAATGGATTCAGAGACGTTTCTGGATCGGTACACCACCACCCAGATGTACCCGAACGACCCCTTCCCGGAAGTACTGCTTCGGATGAAGGAAGACGCGGGAGATCCATGCCCGTTTTTGACTGCCGAAGGATGTTGTGTCTATGAGGATCGACCGGATACCTGCCGGATGTTTCCCCTGGATCGCGGTCTCGAGTTCGATGATCAGGGTAGATCCCGGCTTCGCTATTTTTTCAGACCTCCAGCCTTCTGCAAAGGGATCGATACCGAGCGCTCTTGGAACATCGATGAATGGATTCTGGATCAGAAGGCGGACCTTCATGCGGAAATGACCGAAAAATGGGCGACAATACGGATGTTGTTCCATCAGTGGCGGGATGTGGGGTCGAGCGAACGAGGGGCCAAAGACATCGTTCGAATGGCGTTCATGGCGGCCTACAATATCGATGTATTTCGCACCTTCGTGTTCGAAAGCACGTTTCTCAAACGATTTCAAATTCCATCGTCTCTGTTGAGGCGTAGCAAGACCGACGATACCGCGCTTTTGCGGATCGGAATGGCCTGGATCCGATGGCTTCTGACCGGCGTCGGAACTCCGGATTTGCGAACCAAACGATGATCAAAGCGGAGCTGCAACCCATGCTTGTTTTCAGCAGATGAAATGGAGTACGGATCATGCGTGTGCCTATCATGAACAACCTGTCGGCAATGGCCTTTGATAAACTGCATGAGCACGCGGAGAAGGTCAAGGAAGGAATATGGACGTTTCAGCAGGCCATGGAATGTAGGATCGGATCGGAATGCCCGTCTTTCGGTGAATTGTCCGACACCGTCCAGCGGATTTATCAGGAAGCCGAGAACATCCAAGAGGAGGTGTTGAGACTGATGCCGGTTTCGGTCCTGTTTCCGGTCGATAAACACCAGTTCTTCAACTGGTTGAATCTGCAGCATCAGCTCTTGGGGTTGGCACTCGATGCGATGCGATGGATGGGTCATCGACGTGCAAGTGTTTCGGAAACGTTGAAAAGCCGGTTCGTCCTGCTGATGGATGCCATCCCCGATCCAGTGGAAGAATTGGGAAAGCTGGTTCAAGAAACCCGGAAATATTTACGGAGTTTTTCGGACAAACATCGATCGGCCGTAGTGGATGTCGTTCGCAGCATTCACCAGGAGGTGAAGGAAGCCTCACGGATCTGCGATATGGTTCAAGAGCTCGTTTTTTCGACGGAAACGGACCCGCTGTCCGCATGTCATCTGATCCGTCTTTCGGAAAAAATCCTGAAGGTCGCCGCTCAAACGAGGGCGATTGCAGATGTCGTGTGGGCCATGACCTTGAAATGAAATCAGACAATCTCATTCACGGAAATGTTCCGCCTCGTAAACGTCGATCCGCGTTTGCGGATCCTCCCAACAACGGCCCTCCATACCTGCCTTGCGGCACAGGTGCTCCAGGAACATTCGTTTGTCGGACAGCTGGCTCCATACCTGCGGCAGAAAGGTGGCGCGATGGTAGCCTCGCGTCAGAATGACGCCGTGAACTCCGGGGATGAGCTTGTCGAGGCGTTCGGCTGCGGAGACGGCATCCTGGAGGGGTTTCGGTTCGGTGAGAATGCTGATTTCAATGGAAACCTCGGGCCATTCTTCACGCGTCATGGAGGGAAACCTTGGATCGTGGAAGGCGGCGTTGACCGCGTTTTCCCGAACAGCCTCCAGGAGGGAATGATGTGGTTCGATGTTTCCAATGCAGCCTCGCAGTTGTCCGGCGGCTTCGAGGGTTACGAAACATCCCAAGGGTTTTCGAAACAGGTCCGATTCGAATGCCGGTGATTCGAGGGTGGCACAAAGCCCAAGCCTTTTTTCGATGGCGGATCGTGCCAGTCGCAACAATGCCTGACGTTCCTCCGGGCTGATGTGCATGTTGAGTTCTCCTGAAAAGTGGGAAAATGAAAGAGGAGGAAACGATTCGATGTTCTGAACGTTCTCTCCCCCAACCGGTGGGGGAGAGAACGGAAACGACTTCTGCAGGAATGGACGGGATTACTCGAGCCACACGTTTTTCATCCGGACCGATGATGTCGGATGTAGCTTGAAGTTCTTGACACTTTTCAGTGCCGGCCAGATGACCGTGGAATGAGCGATACAAATGACCGCACATTCATCATGCAGCACCTGAAGGGCCTTCTTGTAGATCTGCTCCCGCTTGGCCTGATCGATCGTCTGTTTGCCCTCGAGCATCAGCTGGTGGTAGGTTTCGTTTTTCCACTGCGTTCGAACGGCAGGTGATGCAAGGCCGTCGAAGAGAACAGCGAGGAAATTGTCCGGATCCCCATTGTCGCCTGTCCAGCCCAGTTGGAAGAGGTCCATGTCTTCCGGCTGCTCCTTCTGGCGCTTCAGGTAGGTTCCCCAGTCGTAACTCACGATCCGGGCCTTGATGCCTACCTTGGCCAAATCCGAAATCATGGCGACACCGACCTTGAGCCCCTCGGGATTGTAGGGGCGGGCCACCGGCATCGACCAGAGGGTGATTTCGGGCAAATTCGCCCCTCCGGGGAAACCGGCCAGCTCGAGTTCCTTCTTGGCCATTTCCGGATTGTACGCATAACCCTCGATGGCGTCGTTATAGCCCCACATCGTCGGCGGAATGGGGTTTTTGGCCACCTGGCCCATGCCCTGATAGATGTTGTCGACGATGGCCTTCTTGTTGATGGCGTAGGCAATGGCCTTTCGCATGTGGACGTTCTGCCACAGCGGTTTGGTGTGGTTGAAGCCGAGGTAACCGATGTTCATGCCTGGCTGGGTCGGCAGAATGAGGTTTGGATCCTTGGCGGCCATGGGGATGTCGGCCGCATTCGGAAACTGGCACAGGTGAATGGAGCCGGCCTTGAGTTCGAGAAAACGGACGGAATTATCCGGAATCGTACGAAAAACGAGTTTGTCGAGATATGGCCCGCCCCGCTTGTCCCAATAGTTGGGGTTCTTCTCCAGGACGATCTGGTCGTCCTTCACCCATTTGACGAACCGAAATGGACCCGTTCCAACCGGATTCCGGATGAACTCCTTGGGATTCTTCAGGAAGGCCGTTGGGCTGATGATGTCGGCGAAATCCATGCCCATATTGGCCAGAAACGGCGCTTCGACCCGCTTCAATTTGAAGACGACGGTATACTCGTCCACAGCCTCGATGCTGTCCACCGTATTGTCCATTTCCATCGTGACCCAGTATTCGGGGGTTTTCTCCTGAGGCGGGATGTCGTACCCCTTTCCGAAGAACTTGAGTTTCCGCTCCTTCATCTGTCTGCCGAGAGAAAAAACGACGGCATCGGCGTTGAAGGGGGTGCCATCGTGAAAGGTCACCCCTCGCTGCAGGTGGAATGTATAGGTCTTGCCGTCGGGTGAAATCTCCCAGGATTTCGCCAACCCCGGCTCGATCTTCGTGCTTTCGTCCGCATATTCGACGAGGGCTTCCAGTACATTGTCACAGATCATGAACGAATTGCCGTCCGTTTCGTAGGCCGGGTCGAGCCCGACACTGTCTCCGCCCCTTCCGAAAATCAGCGTGCCTCCTTTCTTCGGCTCAGCCGCAAAACCGGTTGCGGCAAACACCATCACCATGCACAACGCGACGATCCATCCCCATTTCCGCATATGGCCTCCTCCTCCTGAGTTGGGTTGATGAATGACGACTGCTGACGACGCTGTTGACTCGCCGCATCAGCCGGGATTCCGAGACTGCTATAATCGATTTTCCCCGGATGATCAATCCCAATGGTCGAAAATCCGACCCTTTTCTCTGCCCATCCACCCTGTTTCCCTCTTTTGTTGTTTTGCTCGTTGGAAAATGATATGAGAAATAAGGAACAACATGCTTGTGTTCCCGAAGCACGTTCAGTCAGCATACAGAAAGGCTGTTATGCCGGGCGAAAAAATCTATATCCGACTCTGGTTTCTACTGGGCGTTTTGGTGCTTGGCATCGTGACAGGGGGATACTGGTTTTACCACCACCACGATGCCAACAGGAAGGGACGTATCGTCGAGCAGTTGCATGCCATTGCGGCTCTCAAGGTCGAGGACATTCAACGATGGCGGCATGAACAGATCGCCGATGCCTCGACATTTCTGGGGACACCGTTCATCCTCGAGGCCACCCGCCAGATGGCGCTTGGAAAACTGGATCCGGAAATGATGGAGGGCATCGTCACCCGGCTCTACAACCTCAAAAAACATTACCGCTATCAGGATGTTCTTCTCGTAACCCCTGAGGGCGAAATTTTCATCGGCACGGGCGGACGCAGCGGCCCGATTCATGAGGAAGCCCTGGTAACCCTTCCCAGGGCCTTCGAAACCCGTCAGCCGGTCCTCACCGACATTCATGTCCTGCCTCAGGAGAACAAACCGCATTTCGATTGCATTGTCCCGTTTCAGATTCAAGACCCTCAAGGAGTGTATCAGCCGGTCTTCGCTGTCATCCTCCGGATCGATATCAGCCTCTTTTTTTCACCCTACATCGAAAACTGGCCCATTCCCAGCGACAGCGCCGAAACCCTTCTTGTCCGGGCCGAAGGAAATGTCGTTCGCTATCTCAACAAACTTCGTCACAGCGAAACCGAATCCTTCACGCTCACCGTTCCGATGGACCGGGATGAAATACCCGCCGTCCAGGCCGTCAAGGGAAAGATTGGATATACCGAAGGAAAGGATTACCGGGGGGTTCCGGTATTGGCCTATATTCTGCCGGTTCCGGATACCACCTGGATTCTCATTGCCAAGATCGACCGCGAAGAAGCCTTTCGACAGGCTGTTTTCGAGGCTCGAATGATCTTCGTCTTGATGACGGCCGGCATTTTGGCCGTTCTGACAGGGGGCGGCCTGATCTACCATCGAACCAGAGAGAAGCAATTCAAGACCCTATATATGGCCGAACAGCAACTGCGCCAGAGCGAGCTGCGCTACAAGGCAACCCTCATGAGTATCGGCGACGGGGTCATCGTGACCGATCCTTCCGGCAGGGTGAAGGTCATGAATCCGGTTGCCGAAGCGCTGACTGGATGGCCCCTTCCGGAAGCCGAAGGGCTGCCCATCGAAACCGTTTTCCCGATTCTCAACGAGGAAACCCGTGCCTGCGTCGAAAATCCGGTCCATCGGGTCTGCCGGGACGGTTGCATCGTCGGTCTTGCCAACCATACGGTTCTTATCAATCGGGAAGGTAAGGAGTTCCCTATTGCAGACTGCGGCTCCCCCATCCCGGGGCCGGACGGCAGTCTTGATGGAGTGGTCCTGGTATTTCGAGACCAGAGCCGGGAACGGGCTGCGGAAAATGCCATTCGGGATGCCCACACCCTGTTGCGGCTGGTGCTCGACACCGTTCCGGTGCGCGTATTTTGGAAGGACATGGAAGGGCGATACCTGGGATGCAACCTCGCCTTTGCAACCGACAACGGGCTGGAAACTGTCGAAGAAGTCATCGGAAAATCCGACTGGGATTTTCATCGTCCTGAAACGGCCGCTCGATTTCATGCCGAAGACCTGGATGTCATTCGATCCAACGCCCCGAAACGATTGTATGATGTATCCGTAACCCTTCCAGACGGCCGGAGCGTCTGGCAGCTCGTCAGCAAATCCCCGCTTTGCAATACCGATGGAACCGTTCAGGGCGTCCTCGGAACCTACCAGGACATTACGGCCCTCAAGACGGCCGAAATTCGAGAGAAGCGAAAAGCCGCAGTAGATGCCGCCATCGCCGGTCTTTCCCGGCATTTACTGGAACCGCAGGCGGACATCGCCCGAATTGCGCCACTCGTTCTAAGGCGCAGTCTGGAGCTGACCAACAGCCCCCACGGGTATGTCGGCTCGGTCGATGAGCGAAAGGAAGAGCTCGTTCTGGATGCGGTTCAGGGGGAAGTCCCTTGTATGAACGGCGATCTATCAAACATTTGCTTCCGGAAAAGACCCGATGGGCGGTTTCCTGGACTTTGGGGGTGTTGTCTCAATTCCGGAGAGACCCTGGTTATCGAATCCCCTTCGACGCATCCATCCGCTGTGGGGGTTCCCGAGGGTCATATTCCCCTGAATCGATTGCTTACCGTTCCTATCGTCGTCGAAAACGAGTTGATCGGCCAGATTGCCGTTGCCAACAGCGATGAAGCCTATGATCCGGATACGGTTGCAGCCATCGAACGGATTGGGGTTCTTTACGGTATGTTCCTGCGGATGAAACGTATGGGCAGCAAGCTCTCGGATGCCGAGGCCAAGCTCTTCCAAACCCAGAAGATGGAGGCCATCGGAAGGCTTGCCGGTGGGGTGGCCCACGATTTCAACAACATGATTCAGGTGATCCAGAGCTTTTCGGAATTGGCCAGGCAGCGGATCCAAGGCATCGAGAATGACCTTGGCACGGATTTATGCCGCTATCTCGATCGCATCCAGCAAACCGCCGAGAAATCGGGGGATCTCACCCAGAAGCTCTTGGCCTTCGCCAGAAAACAGACGACCGCCCCGAGGCGAATCGATCTGAACGACACCATCGAAAACATGCTGAAAATGGTCCGAAGGCTCATCGGCGAAAACATCGAACTGCTCTGGAAGCCTGGAAGCCATCTCGAGCACATCTTCATCGATCCTTCCCAAATCGACCAGATTCTCATCAACCTGGCGGTGAATGCCCGGGATGCAATCGACGGAACCGGAACGATCACGGTCGAGACCCGAGGGGTTTATATCGATGCAGCCTATGTCCGCAAACATCCCTTCATGACGCCGGGCAGGTATATCGTCATGTCGGTTGCAGACACCGGTTGCGGCATGGATGAGAAAACCATGTCCATGATTTATGAGCCGTTCTTCACGACAAAACCTGTCGGGAAAGGAACCGGTTTAGGACTTTCCACCGTTTACGGGATCATCAAGCAGAACAACGGCCACATCACGGTATACAGCGAGCCTGGTAAGGGAACGGTATTTCATCTCTATTTCCCGGCATGTCCCTCGGATACCGATGCCGATAAACCGCTTAAATCCCAGACGGTCCAACGGGGAACGGAAACGATCCTTCTTGTTGAAGACGATGCCGTGCTTCTTGAAGTGACGCAGATGTCGCTCGAAACCCTGGGATATACAGTGCTTGCGGCCTCCCAGCCGTCTGCGGCCATTCGGATTGCACGAACCTATCCGGGAACCATCCACTTGCTCATGACCGACATGATCATGCCAGAGATGAACGGCAAACAGTTGGCCGAGGTCATCCAAGGTTTCCGCCCGGATATCGGCTGCCTCTTCATGTCGGGTTATACGCAAGATGTCTTTTCGCCCGACGGCAAGCTCGATCCGGATGTCCATTTCATTCAAAAGCCGTTTGCGCTGGCCGTGCTTTCGGAAAAGATACGGGAGGCGATGAATGATGAATCATGATGGTCTCGCAAACAGTCGCTATCCACGGATTTTCTTTCAAAGGCGGTCATCCAGCTCCTCACTGCGGACAGCGGGCTGCCCACTGCCAATTACCCCCTATCGGCTGCCTATGAGACAGGCCGTCCTGTGTTGGATCGTCGTTTTCATGCTGGCGGTATGCTCCGAACCACTGCCTGCATCGGAGGATGCCGTCCGGATCGCATCCATTTTCGCCCTGAGCGGACAGACGGGCCTCAACAATCGGTATTCCGTGATGGGTGTCCGCTGCGGGGTCGAGAGCGTCAACCGAGAGGGGGGCGTTTTGGGGAAACCCATCGAACTCATCGAAATCGACAACCTCGGTACACCCATCGGATCCAAGAAGGCCGCAGAAAAGGCGGTTCAAATCGATGTGGTAGCCATCGTCGGTTCAGCCTGGAGTTCTCATACCCTGGCTGCAGCACCCGTCGCCCAAAGGGCAGGCATTCCCTTGATCACCAACACGTCGACCCATCCAGCCGTCACGGAAATCGGGGATTACATTTTCCGGGTCTGTTTTTCCGACCGCTTTGCAGGCCAGATGATTGCACATTTCGTCCGGAACGATCTCAAGGCCGAAACGGCTGCCATCGCTCAGGACATATCCAGCAGCTACAGCATGGGGCTTGCCGAAATCTTCGAAAATCAGTTCCGACAGGAAGGGGGTCGGATCATCAACCGCATTTCCTACAAGCAACCGATCGAACACTTTGATAAAATCGTCGCCGCCATCGTACAGGCCCATGCGGATGTGCTGTTCATTCCCGGATATGACGAAAGCGCCACCATCATCCGGAAGGCCCGACAACAAGGCATGAAATCCATTCCTGTCGGAGGAGACGGTTGGAACTTCGATGAATTCTTTCGTAGGGCCGAAGGAAAGGCTTCGGGCGCCTATTTCTGCGCACACTATGTGTTGCATTCCGGTATGGATCGGGCCTCTCGGTTCGAATCCGAATGTCCGCATATCCTTCAAACACAGGCAACGGTTTCGGATGCTGCCCTCGGATACGACGCTGTACGGCTGCTCGCAGACGCCATCCGACGGGCCGGCAGCACCGACCACAAAGCCGTTCGGGATGCGCTGGCTGCAACCCGGGATTTCGAAGGGTCGACCGGCCGGATCTCCTTCGAGGAGGGTAGCCGGGATCCGAAAAAGCCGTTGGCTATCATGCAGATTCAAGGCAATAAGGCGGTCCTGGTCAAGTGGTATTTTCCCTGATCGACTCGTCACCTGCACTTTTGGATCATCCCATGAATGTTTCTGAACGCATGCGATTCAAAATCAACACCGTCATTCTGGCGGTCTGCTGCATCATTGCCGGATTTTTCTTCTCGGTATGGTATCCGCTCGAACAGAAACGGGTCGAAACCCACCACGGGCATATTCGAATCCTGCTGGAGACGATTTTTCTCCAGAAGCGGGATGAGCTCGCCAATGCAGTGTTCGCCGGCCAATATGACGCAGCCAGTGTTTCCCTTAGTGAAATCAGTCGGATTCCTGGTATTTCATCCGTTCGGCTTTACGACCTGAAAGGCCAGCTCATCACCTCCATCGGGGATGCGTTTCCGCTGGAACTTCCCGCGAACGAACGGGAAGCCCTCTTCGAAAAGGCCGATGTCCACGTGGTCGACGTTGATCGTGAAAAGCCGGTCATGTTGTATGCCGCCGCTGTCGAATCCCTTGGGGAATTGTTCGGATTCATGCAGATTGAATACGACCTGTCAGACGTTCTCCGGGAAAAGCAAAAGGCCATCGTGTTGATGCTGGGGCTTTTGTTGGGCTTGCTGACGACTGTAGCCGTTTCGATGAATTTTCTGCTTTCCCGATGGATTCTGGATCCACTGGCTGCCTTCATTCGAGCGATCCAAGGCGTCAACTTCGATAGCCTCGATCAGCGCATTCCGATCGCTTCCAAGGATGAATTCGGAAAATTGGCCGATGCCTTCAACGCCATGTTGAGCCGACTCGATCAGGAAAAGCGTCGGTCGACCACCGCCGTGGATGCCCGGGACGATGCCCTGAGCAAGCTCCAGCAGGCCTATGGAGAGCTTGCCATCATGAACGAGCAGCTTGAAAAGCGCGTGGTCGAACGGACAAGGGTGCTTCAGGAAACCAACGACAGGCTCTTTGCCGAAATCGCCGAAAAAGAAAAGGCCCAGAAGAAGATCGAGGAATTGAACGAGCGCTTGATTCGGAGCAAGAAAATGGAAACCCTGGGGCTGCTGGCAGGCGGGGTGGCCCATGACCTCAACAATGTGCTGTCGGGCATCGTGACCTACCCGGAACTGCTTCTGATGGATGAAGATCTGAGTCCGTACCTTCGAAAATCCATCGAGGTCATGCATCGCTCGGGTCAGAAGGCCGCTGCCATCGTGCAGGACCTGTTGACCCTGGCCAGACGAGGGGTGATCAACAGCCATCCGCTTCGGCTCAACGACATCGTTTTCGAGTATTTGACCTCTCCGGAACACCAGAAGCTTCTCTCCTTTCACCCGAATACGATTGTTGACTATCGGCCGGCCGAAGAGCTTGCCAATGTGATGGGCTCCGCAATCCATTTGAAAAAAACCGTGATGAACCTCGTGTCCAATGCTGCAGAAGCCATGCCCGACGGCGGGACGCTCACGATCCGTACGTATCCCAAGCGGCTGGAAACCCCATTTTTCGGGTATGAACTTGTTCCCGAAGGGGATTATGTGGTGTTGGAGGTCGGCGACACCGGCATCGGGATTTCAAAAGAAGACCTTTCGCGGATTTTCGAGCCTTTCTATACAAAGAAAATCATGGGAAGAAGCGGAACGGGGTTGGGCATGGCTGTCGTGTGGGGAACCATGCGGGATCATCACGGATACATCGATATCCGGAGCAGGGAAGGGGAGGGTACGACCTTCTTTCTCTATTTCCCATCGACCGAGGCCCAATCCCCCGACAAGGTCCAACAAATTCCTCAGGAGACGTACCATGGAAACGGCGAGCGGATTCTTGTGGTGGACGATATCGAAGAGCAACGGGAGATTGCGGCTGCTTTGCTGAACCGGCTCGGATACCGGGTGGACACCGTATCCTCTGGGGAAGAGGCGCTCCAGCGGATGGCCGAGCAAACCTTTGATCTGGTGGTGTTGGACATGATCATGGATCCTGGCATCGACGGGCTTGAAACCTATCGCCGCATGATCGCCTTTCGGCCGGGCCAGAAGGTCATCATCGCCAGCGGCTTTGCAGAAAACAGCCGGGTGAAGGAAGCACAGGCATTGGGTGCCGGGGCATACATCCGCAAACCCTATTCCATCCAAAAAATCGGAATGGCGGTGAAGCAAGCGATTCTACAAACGAATTGACGGGGTACCTCCATGCGAAAACGAGTGATCTATGCCATGCTGTTGTCGATCAAGGCTTTCAGCCGCATGTTCTATCGCTTCGATATCGGGTGGGTCGATCCGCCACCCCCGGGGGACTGGTGGGCGAAATACCGGCTCGTCGCCTTTTTGAATCATACGAGTCTGTATGAGCCGCTTTACGTGGGATGGTTTCCGAACCGGTTCCTCAAACGCATCGCCTATAACGGTGTGATGCCGGTTGCTGATAAGGCCATTCGCAGACCCGTCATGGGCTTCTTCTTTCGGATGGTGGCCAATCAGGTGGTCCAGGTCACCCGCAAACGGGACCAGTCCTGGCAGCGTTTGTTCGATTTTCTGACGAAGGATGCGATGGTCATCATCATGCCCGAAGGCCGAATGAAACGGGCCAACGGCCTCGACAACCAGGGCAAACCAATGACGGTGCGGGGTGGGATTGCGGATATCATCCAGGCCATGCCGGAAGGCAAGATGTTGTTGACCCTCAGCGCGGGGCTTCACCATGTCCAGATTCCCGGCCAATGGGTGCCCAAGATTTTCAAAACCCTGAAGATGCGGCTTCAGCATCTCGATCTCAAACAATATCGGGATCAGATTCTGGAAAAGGCCGGGTTCGAAGGGTTCAAGCAGGCCGTCATCCAGGACCTCGAAGAACGCAGAAATCGATACTGCAACCTGGGACCGGACACCTCTAACCCATGATGGCGTCGCAAAAAGTCGCTGACCACCGTCTTTCCTTCAAAGCCAGGCCTCCAGCAGGAGGGCGGGTGGTGTTTTGCGAAGCAGCGGAAACTGTTTGAAGCAGCCGGAGATCGTTGGATCGGGCGGACGCGCTTCATTTGTTTTGGTTAGAAAAACAGCATGTTGAAAATCAGCAAACCATTCTTTTCATTTTGGCCATCCGCCCGATCCTACGAGCTCGGGCTGCTGAGTTTTTCCGCTGCTGAGCAAAATTCACCCACCCTCCTGCGGGTCAAATGAGAGGGCCTGACTTTTTGCGACTCCATCAACCCCAACGAATCACCTACGTGCTTCTATGCTTCCAGACTGGACGAAACTGTCTCAAACCCGCGTTCTCGTGATCGGGGATGTCATGCTCGATCGCTATATTTGGGGAGAGGTACGACGCATTTCTCCCGAGGCCCCCGTTCCGGTGGTGGCCGTGCGCCACAAGACCCATGTTCCGGGAGGTGCCGGAAACGTCGCATCGAATCTGGCCGGGCTGGGGTGCCCCGTTACCTTGATCGGTCTGTGCGGTATCGATCCGGAGGCGGAGATCCTTCGTGGGCTGTTGATGCAGAGCGGGATCGACACCTGCCTGCATCCGGCGGAACATCGACCCACCATCACCAAGACGCGGGTGATGGCCGGCATCCAGCAGGTGTGCCGGATCGACGACGAAAACACAAACCATCTGGACGGAGCCCTGTCGGAAGCATTGTTCCGGATCTTCAAAGCCGAGCTCGAGAGGGTCCATGCCGTCGTTCTATCTGATTATGGGAAGGGAATTTTTCAGTCCCCTGACCTGTGTGCTTCCATGATCCAGATCTGCAGACGCCGAGGTGTGCCGGTTCTCGTCGACCCCAAAGGAGCTGACTGGTCCCGATACCGTGGAGCAAGCGGTATTACTCCGAACACGGCCGAGCTCGAGCTGGCCGCAGGTGTCGGAACCGAATCCTTCGATGCGCTTTGCACCGCTGCAGATAGACTGATCGATGCCATCGATCTTGAATGGCTGCTGACGACCCGAGGACCCAAGGGCATGGTGGTAAGCCGGCGGGGAGGCATGCAGCCGATCGCCATTCCGGCTGTAGCCAAGGAAGTCTATGACGTTTCGGGGGCAGGCGATACGGTGATCGCCGTATTGGCTGCATGCCTTGCCTGTGGCATGGATATCCGGGAAGCTGCAGCCATCGCCAACACGGCAGCCGGAATCGTCGTCGGCAAACTCGGCACCCAGCCCATTCTGAGAAGTGAGCTGGAGACCGCCCTGCAGGCCGGCGTCGATCCAGGAAGCGGCTTCGGAGTGGTCAAAATCCTTTCTGCTCAGGCCGCGGCCCACCAGGTTCGAAGCTGGCAGTCCACCGGGAAAACCGTCGTATTCACCAACGGCTGTTTCGATCTGCTACACCCAGGACACATCCACATTTTGCACGAAGCCAAAGCCTTGGGCGATCGGCTGGTGGTCGGGCTCAATTCCGACACCTCGGTCCGGCGGCTCAAGGGGCCAAGTCGTCCGATCCTGGGGGAGCGCGATCGAGCTGCCCTGCTGTCGGCTCTCGAAGATGTCGATGCCGTCGTGCTCTTTGCTGAGGATACGCCCATCGAACTCATCACCCTGCTTCAACCCGACATCCTGGTCAAAGGTGACGACTACCGCATGGACCAGGTCGTCGGCAGAGAGGTCGTGACGGCCTACGGTGGCAAGGTCATCCTGGTTCCCCTGCTTCGGGGGTACAGCACCACGGGTATCGCCCATCGGATTCAGGCCGCAAACGGTGGCTCATGACAACCCTCCTTCGGACAGCGTTTCTGGTATGGATTGTCTTTCTCTGCTCGCTCGGCTCCCATCCGGCATCGGCCGTACCCATCCGAACCATCACCTTCTACGGCGATATCGATTATCCGCCATATTCTTTCCTGGATGAAAGCGGGAATGCAGCCGGATACGACATCGATCTGATCCGGGCGGTGGCGGCTGAATCGAACCTGGAGGTTCACCTCCGCCTGTCGGCCTGGGCCGATGTGATTCAGGACGTGTTCGACGGCGGCCCCGGAAAGGTGACGGCCATGTTCCATTCGGAACTGAGGGCCTCCAAAATGGATTTCGTCGAGCCCCACAGCGTCGTCAGCCATTCCGTCTTTGTCCGAAAGGGCTCTCCCATCGTGTCCCTGCAGGACTGTTTCGACAAGGCCATCCTCGTTCAACGCTCCGATGTCATGCACCAGCGTCTGGAGAACATCCGCATCACCGAACGGATTTTCCCGGTCGAACGGATTTCCGATGCCGTCCATCTGCTGTCGGGGCAGGATCGCTACGATGCCGCCGTTTTGCCGAAGGCACAGGCCGTCTATTACATCCATCGTTTGAATCTATCGAATGTTCTTGCCGTCGGGCCGAATATCGAATCTCGAAAGTACGGATTCGCGGTGCCCAAGGGCGATACGGAGTTGGTGGACCTGCTGAATGCCGGGCTCAATGCGATTCAGGAAAACGGAGCCTATGACCGGATTCGTGATAAATGGTTCGGCGTGTATGAGCGCAAAGAGGCCTTCGAACGCACCAAACGCATCCTTGTATGGGTAGCCGTGGGGCTCGGCCTTCTCTTATTTGTCGTTTCGTTTTGGATGTTTCATTTGAAGCGGGCCCTGGCCAAACGCACCGCCGAATTGGAGGATTCCCGCAGACAGCTTGCCGACCTGATTCAACATGTTCATGTGCCTCTGATCGTTCTGAATCCCAACCGGACCATTCAAGCCATCAATCAAAGCGCCCTCGAACTGGTCGTTCATCCCCGGGGTTGCTGCCAACCGGGATATCCCATTGACATGTATTGGAAGGCGCTTGCCGGAGATCCAGCCGGAGCCGAAGCCTTGTCAACGGAGTGGGCACAAGTGTTCGAATCGGTGGTCAACCAACCTGTGAATCTCGTGATCACCAAAACCGTCACCATCCATCGATCGGAAGATACCCGCTTCATCGAAATCGACTGTTCCCGGTATGAAAACCGGATCGTGATGAGCCTTTTGGATGTAACCGAGTGGGTGACAGCCCGCAGATTTCTCGAAAAAAGCGAGGAAAAATTCGCCTCCGTTTTCTGGCTCTGTCCGGACGGGCTTGTCATCAGCCGGCTCAAGGACGGAATCTTCGTGGATGTGAACGAGAGCTTCCTGCGGATGTTTCGTCATGCCCGCCAGGATGTCATCGGTCATTCGTCACTGGCCATCGGACTGTGGGTGGAACCGGACCAACGGAAACTCTGGTCGCACGAGATTCTGATCCGTGGGGAAGTGAACCATTTCATCACGAAATTCCGGGCTGCAGACAACGATGTGCTGGATGTCGCTCTGTCATCACGGCTCATGCCCGTTGACGGTGTCGACTGTGTGCTCACGGTGATTCGCGACATGACGGACTATCTGCGGGAGGAGCGTGAAAACCGGGAGTTGAAGGAGAAGCTCGCCCAGAGCCAGAAGATGGAGGCTCTGGGTCTTCTGGCCGGAACGGTGGCCCATGACCTCAACAACATCCTCTCCGGTGTGGTTACCTATCCGGAGCTCATCCTCATGCAGCTTTCCGAAGACAATCCGATCCGCAATCCCATCCGCAAGATTCACGAATCGGGGAAGCGGGCTGCAGCTGTCGTCAACGATCTACTGACCGTTGCACGTGGGGTGGCTATTGAAAAACAGGGAGTCGAGTTGAACGCCATCGTTCGGGATTACCTCGGTTCTCCGGAATGTTTCGATCTTCGAATCCGCTATCCGGAGGTTCATCTCGTGTCGGAACTCGAAGAGCCGTCACCGAGGATCCTCGCATCGGACATTCACATCAAGAAGACGTTGATGAATCTGGTGATGAATGCCGCAGAGGCCGTTCAGGAAACGAATCGAAACGGCATCGTAAAGGTGTCCACCCGTACGGTGCATTTCGATCAACCGTTTCAGGGCTATCAAATCGTCTCGCCAGGCGACTATGCCATTCTCCGTGTGTCGGATACGGGTTGTGGGATATCCTCGGATGATTTGAACCGCATTTTCGAGCCGTTCTACACCCGAAAAGTCATGGGAAAGAGCGGAACGGGGCTCGGGTTGACGGTCGTCTGGAATACAGTATGCGATCATGGTGGAACCGTGGATGTGAAGAGCGGGCCGGAGGGTACGGCATTCGATTTGTATTTTCCGATCGATACCGGTGCATCGAACATACCCCGACCTGCCTCCCCGAATTTCACCCTGAGCTTCGGAAAGGGGGAGCGGGTTCTCGTCGTGGATGACGAGGCCGATCAGCGGATCATTGCCGACATGATGCTGAAACAATTGAGATACGTATCAGAAACCGTCGAAAGCGGGGAAAAGGCGCTTGCCCTACTGGCACAGAGGGATGTCGATGTAGTCATCCTCGACATGATCATGCCCTCGGGTATGGACGGCCGGGAGACCTTCGAACGGATACAGGAGATTCGATCCGGAATGCCGACCATCATCGCCAGCGGATATGCCGATACCGAAGACATCCGGAAAACCCTGCGGGCCGGAGCTCGAGCCTTTCTGCAGAAACCCTATTCGCTTGCAGCCCTTGCATCGACCCTGCGGCTTGTTTTGGGGGATTCGGACTGAGGGGTCATCGATGAACGTCGCAACCCGGAAGAAGGCCGGATGGTCTGTCTGGCTATGGACACTTGGCTCAGGGATGGCGTTCATCATCCTGTTGGGATACCAGCAGGGTTGGTGGAGGAGCGCGCCGCCGCTGTATACCGGTTCCCTTCCCGAAATCCGGGACATGGATCGATGGTACTGCGCCACCCGGAACGGCAAACCCATCGGACATGTCCACCGAACCCTCCATGCTACGGATACGGGGTATGTCGGAGAGGAGGCGATGCGGTTTCGGATTCAGGCGATGGGTGTCGTTCAGGAAATTGCAGGCCGCATCGAGGCTCGGCTCGGCCCGGACATGGGTGTTTCCGAGCTGACGCTCTTTCTGGGTTCCGGGTTGTTTCGGTTTCAGGCATCGGTTCGGGTGACGGAGGACCGGACCCTTGTGGTGAGCACAGAAGCCGGTGAAACGGTGATCCCCGTCGAAGGGCCGATCCATCTGCCCGGCTTTTTCCTCCTCGCCCATCTGCGGGATCGTCCGCCTGCCATCGATCTCTTCGAGCCTTTCCAGTTATCCCGCTATCGCGTGAAGGTTCTGGCGGAAGAAACCGAGGTCATCGACATCGGCGGCAAACCGGTGGAAACCCGTCGGCTTGATGTGGAGGCCATGGGGCTGCAGCAAAGCGCCTGGATCGATGCCACGGGTACCATCCTACGGGAAACCGGACCGATGGGACTTGCCCTCGAAGTCTGTGAAGCCGCTCGGGCGTTGGCCAGTCTTTCGGAGGCAGCAGGTGACGATTGGGCGATCGAAGCATCCATTGCCTCGGACAAGACCCTCGTCGATCCCAACCTGTTGCAGACGCTTCGCATCCGTCTGAGCGGCCCGATCGACCGGCTCGCCCTCGATGGGGACAGGCAGAGATTCTCGAACGGAGAGCTTGAAATTCGAAAGGAACGTGTTCTGCCGACATGTATCCGCACGCTGGGGAGCGATACCCCGTATACAAAAGCTTCGGCTCTCGTGCAATCGGATCATCCGGACATCGTCTCCCTGGCGGCTTCGCTGATGGAGAAGGTTGGAGGCAGCGGTGGCAGGCCGTCCGGGGCGAAGGCGACCGGTGCAACAATCCGACCTGACGAAGGAAGAGGGGAGGGCGGGGTGAGCTCGGAAACGGAAGCGTCGGTACGTTCATCCTCCGATTGTACGGATGCCCCTCCGGTACCCAAGCAGGTTCGAACCATCCTGGGATGGATGGCCGACAACATTCAGAAGAGGCCGGTGTTTTCGCTGCCGAATGCCCTCGACACCCTTCGGAACCGGGCGGGGGACTGCAACGAACATGCTGCGCTCTTTGCGGCCTTGGCACGGGCCTGTGGGATTCCTACCCGCATCGAAACGGGGTTGGTCTATCTCAAGGGTCGGTTCTACTACCATGCCTGGAACGCCGTGTTCTGGAACGAGTGGATCACTGTGGATGCCTCGATGGGTCAGTTTCCGGCGGATGTCACCCACATTCGGCTTGCAATGGACGAGGACGCCACCGGTCTGGTGGCCGCAGTGGGCAACCTTCGGCTGTCGGTTCTGGAGGCAACGCCGTGATCGAGCTCCAGGATGTTCGAAAATGCTTCGGATCACAGACGGCCGTGGATCGGTTGAACCTGAACGTGAAACCGGGCGAAGTTTTCGGTTTCATCGGGCCGAACGGTGCCGGAAAAACCACCACGATCCGGATGATCGCAGGTGTGCTGATGCCGACAGAGGGCCGGATTCACATCTGCGGTTGGGATATGGCCGAAGATCCCATCGAAGCCAAGCGCCGGATCGGATTCATTCCGGACCGACCCTACCTCTACGAGAAGCTGACGGCAACCGAGCTGTTGCAATTCATCGCGGATATCTACGGGGTGGATGCGGCAACGGGTCGTAGGAGGGCAGGGGAGCTTCTCGAGCGGTTCCGGCTTTCGACGCGGGCCACGGATCGGATCGAAGCCTTTTCTCACGGCATGAAGCAGCGGCTGGTGATGTGTGCCGCCCTCCTGCATGATCCCGATGTCATCGTTGTGGATGAACCGATGGTGGGGCTTGATCCTCAGGGCATCCGGATGGTGCGGGATCTGTTCCGAAGCCTCGCTGAAGACGGGAAAACCGTGTTTCTCTCCACCCACACACTCCAGCTGGCCGAGGACATCTGCCATAGAATCGGCATCATCCATCGGGGCAGGCTGCTTGCCATCGGCACCCTGAATGAGCTCGAACGAACGGCCGGTGTGAGTGAGGCGGATCTCGAGCGGGTCTTCTTTCAACTGACGGAGTCGCAGTGACATGGTGATCCTGAAGCTGCTATCTCCCCGATGGCTCGGGATGGTTCCCAAATCGGGCGACATCCGTTCCCGGATGCGGGCTATCGCTCTTTTTCTGCTGGGAATAGGCTTCATCGTCGGCTGCCACTGGATCACGATCCGGGTGCTCCGGCATTTTCAGCAGGCGCAGGACATCGGCAACCTATTGGCCTACAAGCTGTTGTCCATCCTGATGATCACCTGCTTTTCCCTTCTTCTCTTCAGCTCCGTTCTGAGTGCTCTCACCAAACTCTTTCTGAGTCGGGACCTCGAGCTCGTCCACAGCCTGCCAGTCCTGAGCGAATCGGTATTTCAGGCCCGATGGTTCGAAAGCGCCTTCGACGCTTCCTGGATGGTTGTGGTGTTTACCGTTCCGGTACTCGTAGCCTATGGCCGGGTGTTTCAAGCGGGTATGGCTTTCTACGGGTTGATGATCATCGACATGATCGGGTTGTGTGCAGTCGCCGCTGCGCTGACCGTGTTGTTGGTGCTGGTAGGTGTGCTGGCGATACCGGCATCCCGATTGCATAGCCTGGTTCTGCTCTTGGGCATCGCCGCATTCGTCGGATTGTATGTGGCGTTTCGCCTGTCTCGTCCCGAGCGGTTGGCGGATCCGGAGACCTTTTCATCGGTTCTCGTCTATGTAGAACACTTGCGGGGTGCCGATGCCCCATACCTGCCCAGCAGCTGGTGTACGGAAGGCCTAAAGGCTGCTTTGGGCAACAGACTTGCCCCAGCCCTTATCGAAACCGGAAAACTGTGGAGCTTTGCCGGTTTTTTGATGGGTCTAGGCCGCATCGTCGCCGGAAAGCTCTATTTCATCGGCTATTCGAGGAGCCGAGCCGCCGCCGTTTCGGCCGTGCAGGTATCCGGAGGCGCACTGAACGGGCTCTATGATCTCTTTCCAAAACCCAGCGTTCTACGGGGACTTTTCGTCAAGGAATGGCGCTGCTTTTTCCGGGATCCTTCACAGTGGTCTCAGCTCATCCTGATCGTCGCCCTCGTGGTGGTGTACATGTACAACTATACGGCGCTTCCACTGAACAAGGTACCGGTCCGCACCGAATACCTCCAGAACCTGCTCGCCTTCTTGAACATGGCTCTTGCCGGATTCGTGCTGACCGCACTGTGCGGCCGCTTTGCCTATCCGACCGTAAGCGGAGAGGGCAGGGCGTTCTGGATCGTTCGCTCCGCTCCCTGCTCCATCCGCAGGTGGCTGTGGATGAAATTCTGGATGATGCTGATACCGTTCTGGGTTCTCGGCCTGGTCTTGGTTGTATCCTGCAACATCAAGCTCGCGGCAGGTACCTGGATGATGGGGATTTCCGTATTTACGATGACGATGGTGACCCCTGCGATTCTGGGGTTGGGGTTGGGGTTGGGGGCTGCCTTTGCAGACTTCAATATCGAAAACGCCAACCAGGCGGTCACCGGTTACGGGGGCATGGTCTTCATGATCGGTTCCGCCGGCCTGATCGGTCTCGTTCTCGTGATCGAGGCAGGACCCGTCCACCGATACCTCGTATCGGAAATCTATCGCCACCGGCACCTGACGATGTGGAATTGGATCGGGCTCGGGCTTTCCCTGACGACGGTAGCCGGCATGTGCATCGGCACCTTGATCGGGGCCATGCGCTATGGGGAGCGAAGGCTGGTGCATTCTGGATAGCGACGGCCTGAGAAGATGGATGGCCTTGCAACCAGTCCGGCCGCTTTTGTCGATGCGCGGGGTGGAATTCTTTTTCTCTGTTGCCAAAACACTCCGTATTCGAGAGACGATTTTTTCCGGCTCCTCCTTCCCTATTTTTGCCGGCACAAGCTACAAGGGGTAGTGGTCGCCGGATCATCAAAATAGTTTACATAATATATCTTATCGGGTTTATAAAGAAACGCAGAACCTGCGTTGTACGCCGCAACGCTTCATGATATGATGCGTTCACAAACAATCGACTCCACTCCGATTTTGTCGATTGCCATGCGAAGATGACGAGACTTCCTGACTTGTTGCGAGACCATCAAATGTGATTGCCCCGCAAAAAGTCAGGAAGTCTCTGTCGAGTCGCGGGGTGACTGGGGAGCCTTTTTCGCTGCTGCGAAAAAACTCAGCCGCCCGATCTCGTAGGATCGGACGGATGGCCAGACAGCAAGCAGAGGCTGGTTGAATCGCAACGGCTTGCTTTTCAATGTCCATTCGTTCAAGCGCGT
>JBFMBE010000014.1:0-39599 GCA_040755275.1 Thermodesulfobacteriota bacterium
AAGCCGGTTCAATTGGCCTATCTCCAGGCCCTTGGCCTTACCGAGGATATCTTTACATCCAGCCTACCGCCTCCCTTTCCGGAAAAACCCACTAGATGACGCCTCAAAAGGGTGTGGAATGTGGGATCTTTTGACGCAATATCCGGCCTTTTTCGAAGTCGTCGAGTTTGATCATTCTATGAAGAGGAGATCGTAATGCAGCTTCAAACCGTATCCACACCAGACGCACCCAAGGCCATCGGACCGTATTCCCAGGCCGTTGCGGCAGATTTCTTCGTGTTCGTCAGCGGGCAATTGGGTCTCGATCCGGAAACTGGAAGCCTCGTCTCGGAAGACGTTCGCTTACAAACCGAACAGGCCCTGAAGAATCTTTCCGCCATCCTGCTTGCAGCCGAAACGGATCTGAATCATGTCGTTTCGGTAGATGTTTTTCTCACCGATATGGCCGACTTTCAGACCATGAACGCCATCTACGAAACTTTTTTCGTGAACCATCGACCAGCCAGAGCCGCCATCGGTGTGGCCGCCCTGCCCAAAGGGGCAAAAGTCGAAATCCGTTGCACGGCCGTTCGGAAGTGACGGTGAGCCGCTCGTCTTCGGCACCGCCGCTTCGTCAACCGACATTGAATCGGAAATGGACGATATCTCCGTCCTGAATTTCATACGTCTTTCCTTCGAGACGCACGAGACCTTTTTTCCGGGCTTCGGCGAATGAGCCGGCATCCATCAGCTCCTCGTAACCGATGACTTCGGCCCGAATGAAGCCTTTCCGGATATCGGAATGAATGACACCTGCGGCATCGAGGGCCACCGTCGATCGCGTGATGGTCCAGGCCTTGACCTCATCATCTCCGACGGTGAAGAAGCTGATCAGCCCCATCAATCGATATGATGCGGCAATCACCCGATCGGTGGCTGAAGCCGTCAGGTGAAATTCGTCCAGAAAAACGGCGGCCTCTTCCGGATCCATGCCTGCCATTTCCTGTTCGAGCTTGGCCTTGACGACTTCGCAGGATTCTTTTTCGAAACAAGCCGCCTGCGGCATGGCATCGTTGTCGTCTTCGTTATTGAATACGATCAAAATGGGTTTCGCGCTGAAAAAGGCAAACCCTCGTAGACTCGGGTGACGGGCGAGCCCTTCATCCCGCCGAATGGGCTCTCCTCGATCCAGCAGTGCATGACAGGCCGACAAGGCGTCCAGTTCCTCGGAATCGATTTTCTTTCCCCGTTTCCGGTCCGCTTCGATGCGCTCCATCCGCTTTTCAATACTGATCTGATCGACCAACATCAATTCTCCATCCAATTGCCTGAAATCGACCTCCGGGTTGGGCGCTTCCGTGCCGTATCTTCGAAAATTGCGAACCACATGAAGAAGCGCATCGCAATCCCGAACGGATGTCAATTGAATCGATTCCCTCGCGTCCGGTTTTGCAGCAGCTGTTGCGGGCAGGAAATATTCCACCTGAGCATAGGTGGTTTTTTTGGGCTGAAACATGGCCGATAGGCGGTCCACCCGGATATCCGGAACCCGGATCATGGCCAGAGAGGGCTCGTTTCGGGTCGATAAATCCGTTTTCTGACCGCTCAACGCTTCAAATACCGTCCTTTTTCCAGATGCCGGCAATCCAATAATGCCGAGTTTCATATCAATATCCTTATGAATGATCGTCGAAATGCATGGTTCTTAGATCGCAGCGGATCAGTTCAGGAGAATTCGGATCTGTTCCCCGGCTCGAATCCGAGACTCGGGATTGAGATTGACGAGCGGGTTCTTCTGATAACGCGTTCTGTAAAATTTCCGGCCGATTTCCTCGAGTGTATCCTGTTTTTTCGCCGTATATATCCAGAAGATTCTTCCTTCGTCAACGACGGTGTGCTGTCGAAACAATCGTATGGCTTCAACAGCATCCTGCAATACTTGTATTTCCGTGCCTTCTTCCACATCGAAGTCCTCGATTTGCGGATTGTGCATCAGAATCACTGGAAAGTACAGGGCTGAACCGTAAAATTTCTGGGAAATGGTTTTCAGGGTATCTCCAGGCTCGGCCATGTACGAATGAAACCGTATCGGCTGCGGATTCTCTTCCAGGGATGACTTTTTTGAAGGTGATCGTGCGTTTGACCGTTTCGTTGAAACACGGGGCGGAGCACTGTTCGGAGATTTTGGAGACGCCTCTGGGGTAGATTCCTCTTCGATATTGAGAGGGTAAATCGAAATAGCTTTCGTCTCTCGCTTCGAAACATGCCGGTCTGTTCGGACAAGAGCGGCGGTTTCAGCAGCAACCATTGTCCACGGATGTGTGCGATCCGACGACCCGAAGAATGGATAGATCCACATCAACAGGACGACTGCTGAACACAAGATGAATCGCATTTCGGCGCCTTTCCGTCAAATGACCTTGGAGAGAGCCTGACTGTTTGCGAGCCCATCATTGTTGACAGTTTTACAACACATCACGACGTGCCTTGTGTCATTCATCCACTGGCTGCAACACAAGAGCCGTTCGAGAAGGAAGATAGAGCCGTATGACGGGTTGTTGTGGTTCGGAAGACAGGTTGAAATAGATTTGATCCGATATCAGTCGATCGAACCCCCCGAAACGTGCATGATCCGTATCGAATACCAATCTGTAACTGGATGCGCTGACCGCAATGGGATAGTCGATCCAGCTTTGGGTCGGATGAAAATTAAAGACGAACATCATCCGATTCCGCTCGAAGGCAAGTACCTTGTCGGTTTCATGATCATACCGATGCAAGACAGCCGTCGTCGAAAACAACCGATACGTCCGAGCCAGAAAAAGCATTTCCCGGTCGAACAGATCCAAAAAACGGTATCTCAATCGGAGATCGCTGCGCAGGGACCAAAGTCGCCTGGCGTGATCAAAAGACCAGTGGTTCCCTTCCCTCGGAAAATCGATCCATTCCGGATGACCGAATTCGTTTCCCATAAAGGTCAGATAACCGTTTGCCGCTGTGGCCATCGTGATCAGCCGGATCATCTTGTGGAGGGCGATTCCCCGATCGACATGTATATTCCGGGATTCGACATGCATGGCATCGTACATGCCCGATCCAATCATCCGAAAGATCAGGGTTTGATCGCCCACCAGGGCCTGGTCATGACATTCGGCATAACTGATGGTTTTTTCCTCAGGTCGTCGATTGGTCAACTCGAACCACAAATGCCCCATCGGCCAATGTTCGTCCGGTATGTCCTTGACAAGGCGGATCCAATAATCGGGGACACCCATTGCAAACCGGTAATCGAAGCCATATCCGCCTTGATCGATCGATGCCGCCAATCCCGGCATGCCACTGACTTCTTCTGCGATGGTCACGGCGTTTGGACGGATTTCATGGACGAGATCGTTCGCAAGAGTCAGATAACACAGGGCCGATTCATCCACCGTGTCGTTGAAATAGGGTTCGTAACCGGAAAATGTCATTCCCAACCCATGATGGGTATAGAGCATGCTTGTAACACCATCGAACCGAAACCCATCGATATGAAATTCTTCCATCCAATAGCGGCAGTTGGACAGCAAAAATCGGACGACCTCTTCCTTTCTGTAGTCGAAACAACGAGTTCCCCAGGCCGGATGCCATCCGGCGGAACCTGGTTTGAAATAGAGATCGGTGGTTCCGTCGAACCTGCTGAGACCTTCTACTTCGTTGGCAACCGCATGGGAATGAACGATGTCCATGAACACCCGAAGACCGAGGGCATGCGCCGTATCGACCAGTTCCTTGAATTCATCCGGTGTTCCGAATCGGGAGGAAGGTGCGAAGAAACTCGATACTTGGTATCCAAAGGATCCGTAGTAGGGATGTTCCTGGATTCCCATGATCTGAACGGCGTTGTAACCGGACGAGACAATCTGAGGAAGTACGTTGCGGGTAAACTCGCGATAGGTTCCGATCCGCTTTTCTTCCTGGGCCATGCCGACATGACATTCATAGATGAAGAGCCCCTCCACCTCGTCTGTCATCGGGCCATTCCGGAAAATATACGGGTCATCCGGATCCCATACCTGTGCGTTGAATATCAGCGAACTCGGATCTTGTACCACCCGTGTGGCATAGGCCGGAATCCGATCGCCCCGTCCGCCAGACCATTCAATCACGAAACGAAAGAGGTCTCCATGATGCAATGCATCCAGAGGAAGCCGCAATTCCCAATCTCCATCGTCGTTCTGACGAACCAATCGGAACCGTTCGTGAACATGCCAGTCGGAAAACGTTCCAATCAGGGTGACGGCCGATGCATGGGGAGCCCATTCCCGAAGCACCCAACCGTCGTCGCTTCGATGCAACCCATAATAGAGATGGGCTGATGCACTTTTGATCAGAGATCCGTATTGCCGAACGAGCCGGTTTTTGATCTTGTGATAACGGCTGTTTCGGCGCTTCAGAATGAAAACGAACGGCTTCAGCAGTGGATCCTGCCGGACGATTTCAGGTGTCGACAGGTCCATGTCGTGCTTCGTTTCAGTATGCAAGGCTTTGATAGTAGGACTTGACCTTCCGGACGTAGTCGATCGTCTCCGGATAGGGGGGAATGCCGTTGTATTTGTCTACGGCGCCGGGGCCTGCGTTATAGGCGGCAAGTGCGAGATCGATGTGATTGTTGTATTTTTCCAGGAGCTGTTTGAGATATTTCGTTCCTCCCATAATGTTCTGATAGGGATCGAAGGGATTGTCGATATTGAGCTCGTCGTAGTTCTGGCTCATGATCTGCATGAGCCCCTTGGCTTCCTTTCGTGACCGAGCCTTGGGGTTGAAATTGGATTCGACCTTGATGATGGCTTTCAGAAGTTTCGGGGACACACCGTACGTTCTGGAAGCCATCTCGATCAAACCGTCGTAAATGGCCGGATCATCCGGGTTGAATCGCAGATTGCCGCTGAAGATGGGTGTATAGCGATATCGCTGAAAATCTTTGGAGTATAACTTGTATTTGTTGGATGTGGGGGTATTCGTGAAGTGACGTACACCGTTCTGATCGACGTATACATAGATATCCGCCATTGCGTTGGAGCCTATGCATAATATCAGAACCAGCGTCAGATAAATGAAATGGTTGATTCCGCTGCTACTCGGACGGATCGCCACGGGATACTCCTTTCTTCAACAGGTTCTCGATTCGCTTTCTTTCCAAAGTTTCCCGATACTGCTTGAACAGAAAGCGCTCTGCAAAGTGTTGGCGGGAAAGATAGGTCATGGCGTTTTCCAAAAAAGAACGACACAGCTGGTCGACGACGGTCTGCTTCTCCCGTTCGTCAATGAAATTACGAATCATTTCTTTTTCAAAAACAACCTCTTTTCCCAGAACGTTCTCGATTTCCTCCTTCCGATGTTGTTGATCGATTCTGATCAGGACATCTTCGACGCGAATACCGATCGTGGCCTTTATACGGACATTCCAGCGGTCTCCTGCCACCCGACGGGAGAGGTCCATCAACTGAAGGATCAAACCATTTTCCAATGAAATGGTCTGAATCGGCTGTTCCGTAGTTTCCATGGCGTTATCCGATGATTGGAGCTGAAGTGGCGACATATGAAGAAACCATCCACCAGGATCGGTATATGGAACATATCAAAAAAACATATCTTTTTTCAACCCTCATTTCCGATGATCGCTTTCCGGCCATACCCGAACGGAACCATATTTGCCGTCAAATCCCGGATCCACAGCCACATTCCCCTTTCTCATGTTCCCTATGGCCTTGGCCAAAACCGGATGAACCTGTTCGATCGTCTCCAGCGAGAGACGATGCAGAATATCCAGCTCAGGACCCAAAGCCGCCAGCATATCGGTATAGATTCGTTGAACCTGTTTGGTACGGACACCTTTGCCGGTGATTTGAGAAATCAGTTCCACCAGTGGAACGGAATACCAAACCATTCGATCCAAAGTCGCTTGTTCCGACCGATCCGAAAGCCTTTGACATCGGTTCAATACACCGATCGTCAGCGGTTTTCCACAAATGGGACATCGTTGATTCATCTGCTGGGTTTCTTCCGGAAGACACCGGAAATGGCAGGCCGCATGTCCATCCAGATGATATTTTCCTTCCTGAGGATACCATTCGATAGTTCCGAGAAAGTTTTGGGGATTTTTGCCATCGAGGGCTTTTCGAATGCCTTCGAAGGAACACTCGCCGCAGAAGACATTGGCCTCTCTTCCCAGATGTTCGGGAGAATGGGCATCGGAATTGGAAACGAGGCAAAACCGATCGAGAGCGGAAATCATTCGATTCATCGCCGGATCGGAAGACAACCCCGTTTCAAGGGCGAACACTTGGTCATGAAGCTTACCGAAACACGCCTCGATAGAATCAAAACCCGATTTCGATCCCAAAACGGAAAACCAAGGCGTCCAGATATGAGCCGGGATGAGAAAAGCTTTTTCAGACGTTTCCAGAACCATCTCGAGAAGTCGATAGGCAGAAATTCCCAGTATCGGTCTTCCATCGGCCTTTAAATTGCCGATGGTTTCCAATCGCCGGCAAAAACGCTCTGCGGATGCCATATCCGGCATCAACACGAGATAATGGCCCTTGCGAACCTGGTTGTCCTGTCGATAAATACAGCTGATCTCTGCAGTCAGCATGAACCGTACCGGATTTCGACAGCTTTCCGGAACCGTGGTTCCGATGGATGCAGCCAAATCGGGATGAATCGCATACAAACCCGGCTCGGCTGGAACCAATTTGCGCCGGATATCACTCATCCAGGCAGGATGGGTGATATCTCCCGTTCCGACCACACCCAATCCTTTGAGCTGCGAAGCCGCAAAGATGAACTCCACCTCCATTCGCTTGGATGTGGCCATCGAATACCGAGAGTGTACATGAAAGTCCGCAAAAAAGATTTCTTTTCCGTCGATATCCCTGTTCATATCCGGAAGGTTTTCAACAGCATGTTTCTTCCCGCTCATACAAGGCCTTTTTTCGTCCGGTTATCGACAAGATTATCAACACCCGAATCGAAGAATATCATAATTAATTTCATATCGTTATAAAGTTATGGTGTTTTTCGTCCGTTGGTTTTTCCTGTTGTTGTTTTTAGAATCTTCAAGAATGATTGAGATGGGTCATTCGCCTATCGAGCCTGACGGCTTCGAAAAAAGTCGCTAACCACCGACTTTCCTTCAAAGCCGTGCCTCCAGCAGGAGGGCGGTGTTTTGCGAAGCAGCGGAAACTGTTTGAAGCAGCCGGAGATCGTTGGATCGGGCGGAGGCAATTCATTTGTATTGATTTGAAAAACAGCATGTTGGAAACCACCAAACCTTTCTTTCCATTTTGGCCATCCGCCCGATCCTACGAGCTCGGGTTGCTGAGTTTTTTCGCTGCTGAGCAAAATTCACCCGCCTTCCTGCGGGTCAAATGAGAGGGCCTGACTTTTTGCGGGGCCATCAATCGTTGGCTTTCGATATAGATCGTGTTATAGTTTTTCGATTTCAGATCAATAGGAGCCGATCATGGGAGTTGCCGCATCGAATATCGCTATTACAACCTATCGTGTCGCCAACGAACCCGAAGAAGGAATCATGGATCGGGTCTACGAAGGTCTTACCCGTCATACCATCGTCGACATCGATGGAGAAAGCCTCGATAAGAGTATCGGGTGGACTACCATCGATCAACCATTAAATCCCGATTTTTCAGGATCCTGCTTTCTGGTGGGTTCGCTCTTCGTGTTTGCGTTGCGGATCGACAAGAAGGTGATATCCCCGAAGATCGTTGCCAAGCAGATTCAAAAGGAAACGGCTCGAAAACTTCGGGAAAGCGGTCGGGAATTTCTCAGTAAGGGCGAAAAGAAGGCTCTTCGGGATGCAGTGATCGCGGATTTGAATCGACGGATTCCAGCTACGCCGAGAACGACGGATGTCGTTTGGAATTACGAAGAGAGGCTTGTCTTCTTTTTTTCGAACCAGAAGACGGCAAACGAGGAATTTGAAACCCTATTCACGAAATCCTTCGATATGAACTTGGTTCGGGTCTTTCCTTATACCTTTGCCATGGAAATGGCCGGGTTGACGGATGCGGAAATCGATCGACTTCACGGTTTGACATCGGTTTCTTTGATCCGTTGAGATGAAGCGGAAAGGATAACATGCTCGATCTCTCGGTTGCCTACCATCGGTATCGATTCGTTGGACATGAGTTTCTGACGTGGCTCTGGTTTGTTTTCGAGAACGATCCGAAGCAGATCGAACTGGAAGCTTATCCCGGATTTTCGGTAAAGATCGGCAATCGGGTGGTTCTGGAAAATACAGCCCATCAGGCCGTCGAAACCATCATTATCAAGGGAGAGGATGTCGGGTTGGAGGAAGCCATGTTGTCCCTGAAGAAAGGGGCCATGATTTCTGAAATCAACCTGCTGTTGTCTACGGATCGGCAGCAGATGCAGTTCACTCTCAAAGGAGAGGGACTGACGATATCCGGCATGAAACTTCTCGAGACCGTCGAGATCGAAGACGAACTGGATCGGGAGGGATTTCTGTTGGATCGAATCGCCAGTTGCGAAACCGTCATGAACTGGTTGTTCGGTGTTTTTCGAATATTTCTGAAAATCCGGCTTTCGGAAAACTGGGATCGACGGGTTGTTGTCGATATGAGAAAATGGATCGCCGAAAGGCCATAGCTTCTGTCATCGGGTGATACGATATGAAAGCGACAATGGAAAAAAACGTTCTGTTGGATGCACTTTCCCGGATCCAGAGCATTTGCGGGCGGAAGACGAACAATGTCATCACCACATCGGTCCTGATGACGGCTGAATCGGATTATATCCGGATTGTTGCGACGGATTATGAAACAGGGTTCCGAGGTATCTATCCGGGACATGTTGAAAAAGACGGTGTTATAGCGGTCAATGGTAAAAAAATATTTGAAATTGTCAAGGAATTGCCTACATCTCATATCCAGATCGAAGAAGTCGAAAATTATTGGATAATGATCACGGAAGGCAACATTCTATATCATCTGGTCGGAATGAATCCGCATGAATTTCCGTCGATGGCCTATTTGGAAGAGACGGAACCAGCCTTGCGGGTGGATGCTCCCGTTTTGAAAAAAGCCCTTGAAAATGCCTTGATGATTCAGGTGGGGGAAGAAAAGAAACCCCATACGACTGGAATATGTTTCGAAATCGTTTCGGAGGGGGAAACCCAGCCGTTGCTTCGATTGCTTTCCACGGACGTCAACCGACTGGTCAAGGTGGACATTCCTTGTGAGATCATTCAGCAGGATCCTTTTGCCAAGGGTGTCATCGCTTCCAAGAAAGGTCTTGCTGACGTTGCAAGGATCCTTGCCGAAGACGGCATGGTGGAAGTGGGAGTCCAAGACAGCAAGCTTCTCTTTCGACAGAAAGAAGAATCCATATCGGTTGGCCTCATGGAAGGCAATTTTCCGCCGTTTATGATTTATGTTCAAAAGATTGGAAAAAAATCCATTCAGATCGACAAGGAAAGGTTCCTTGCCATCATGAGACGGATGTCTATTCTGACCAGCGATAAATATAAGGGAATCATCATATCGCTGGGAAATCATATGATGACGGTGATCTCGACGAATCCGGATTTGGGAGAGTCCCGCGAGGAAATACAGATCGATTATCAAGGAGAACCGATTCAGATCGCAATCAATCCGAAATATATCATCGATGCCCTATCGATCATTAATGGATCGGAAGTCGTATTTCGATTTGGTGAGGGGCGCGAACCCTGCATCATCGAAGAGAAGGACAATGCCAATATTCAAAACATCATCATGCCGATGCGGATATGACATCAGAAATCAACAACTATACAGCAGACAACATTAAAATACTCGAAGGTCTCGAAGCCGTTCGAAAACGGCCTTCGATGTATATCGGAAATGTCGATGTGGAAGGACTTCATCACCTCGTTTATGAAGTGGTGGACAACAGCATCGACGAGGCGATGGCCGGCTATTGCACCGAGATTCAGGTCGTCATCCATACGGACAACAGTGTTAGTGTGGAAGATAACGGTCGAGGCATTCCGGTGGGTATCCACAAGAAGGAAAATGTACCGGCCGTCGAAGTCGTCATGACCAAGCTGCATGCAGGAGGCAAGTTCGATGACCATACCTACAAGGTATCCGGCGGCTTGCATGGTGTAGGTGTGTCAGTTGTCAACGCCCTGTCCTCTTTTCTGGAAGTCGAAATCTATTCGAACGGGAACATCTATTATCAGACCTACTGCAGGGGAAAGAAAACAAGAGAACTTCAAATCATCGGTGAGACGTCTAAGCGGGGCACGAAAGTCCGATTTCTGCCGGATGCCGATATTTTCACATCGACCGTCTATGATTACGAAATTCTGCTCAAACGAATGCGGGAGCTTGCCTTCCTCAACCGTAACGTCAAGATCGTACTGATCGACGAGCGCAGCGATACGAAAAAGGAATTGCTCTATGCCGGAGGTCTTGTTTCCTTTGCTCAATATCTGAACAAACGTCATACGCCGCTTCATGAGCCGATCTACATTGAAGGAATGAAAAACGACGTCGGAATCGAAGTGGCCATTCAGTACAACGATACCTATAACGAGAAATTGCTGTCTTTTGCCAACAACATCAATACGATCGAAGGCGGAAGCCATTTGATCGGATTCAAGGCGGCACTGACCCGGGCATTGAACCAATATGCGTCCAACGGAAATCTGCCCAAGAACATGCAGGTGAAAATCAGCGGAGACGACGTCCGCGAAGGATTGACAGCCATCGTCAGTGTTCGGCTCAAAAATCCGCAGTTCGAAGGACAGACGAAAACCAAACTTGGAAACAGCGATGTCAAGGGATTGGTCGAATCCCTGGTGCTTGAAAAGCTGAGCGCCTACCTGGAGGAAAATCCGTCCATCGCTCGAAAGATCATCGAAAAGGCCGTCGAAGCAGCACGGGCCAGAGATGCCGCCAGACGGGCCAGGGATCTGGCGCGGAGCAAGGGAGCATTGCTCGATGCCAGTCTTCCCGGTAAACTGGCCGATTGCCAGTATTCCGAACCTGAAAAGCGGGAATTGTTTCTTGTGGAAGGGGATTCTGCAGGTGGTTCCGCCAAACAAGGAAGGGATAGACGGTTTCAGGCCATCCTGCCGCTGCGGGGAAAAATTCTGAACGTCGAAAAATCGAGATTCGATAAGGTATTGAAAAGCGAAGAAATCAAGAATCTCTTTACAGCCCTTGGAACGGGTGCAGGTCCTGAAGAATTCGATATCGATAACATCCGTTATCACAAGGTCATTATCATGACGGACGCAGATGTCGATGGAAGCCATATCCGTACCTTGTTGCTGACGTTCTTCTACCGCCAGATGAAGGCCCTGATCGAAAAGGGCTATCTCTACATCGCCCAGCCACCTCTGTTTCGGGTTGGAAAGGGAAACAGCGCCGTGTACCTCAAGGACGAGAAGGCCCTCGACGAGTATGTGCTGAAGCGGGTATGTGAGGAGAAAAGTTTGCATATCCTTTCGGAAAGTCGATCCCTTACGGGCTACGAGCTCTATGAGTTGTTGTGCAATCTTGCCGAATTCGAGAGGCTGATGGATCGGCTGAAGGCCCAAGGCCACGACCGAAACCTTGTGGAAGCCATGGTCTTCATGGATGTCGACTGGCTCCATGTGCTCAAAGATGTTGAAGCGATGAACGATCTTCGGGAAAAATTGGATCGGAAGGGTTTTCAAGTTGCAGATCCGATATGGAACGAGGAACGGGGGGTTTTCGAACTGACGGTAGACATCGTTTCGGAACATCCGGAAGGCTTATCTGAAGAGAAAAGCAAATCCCGGCAACCCGAAAAAATCGGGAAACTGCTGCTGTACTCGAAAAATTTCCAGAAAGGCGTCGTTCTTGCGAAGCGAATCGCCTGTCTGCAGCAGTCGACGTTCGTCATGGTCGACAACGAAAAACCCACTGAAAAACGGGAAATTCAGAACAAGATGGAATTGCTGCAGATCATGGTGGAGGAAGGCAAGAAAGGATTGACGATCCAGCGCTATAAAGGTCTTGGCGAGATGAATCCCGATCAGCTCTGGGAAACCACCATGAATCCCGAAAAGAGGACCCTGCTGCAGGTTCGGGAACATGATACCGTCGAAACGGACGAATTGTTCACCATTCTGATGGGTGAAGACGTCGAGCCCCGCCGGGAATTCATCTATGCCAATGCGCTCGAGGTGAGCACACTCGATATCTGATGACCCCGCAAAAGGTCAGGAAGTCTCTGTCGAGTCGCGGGGTGACTGGGGAACCTTTTTCGATGCTGCGAAAAAACTCAGCCGCCCGATCTCGTAAGATCGGACGGATGGCCAGACAGTAAACAGAAGCTCGTTGAATCGAAACGGCTTGTTTTTCAATCTAAATTTCGATCCAGTACGTCCGTCGGGAGAAACGTATGAACCTCGTGTTCATTCAAGCAAGAGACATTCCGGATGCCTGGTTTCAATGCATTTATGCGATCATCGACCAGGGACATCGATATGTCATTGATCGTGGAAGTTACGAGGGCCAACAGCGTCTCGAATTCGACCATGTGACCGTTCACATCACCTCACCGGGTACCCGTCCTCTCATTCCGGACATTCCCCCAGCGCTCGGCATTCCGAATCCTGTTGCAGACGGATATATCGAATCCTACCTGCCGTATTTGATGACCTCCGTCAAACAGCCGAACGAAGACTATACCTATGGCCAGTATCTGGAGCCCCAGATCGAGGAAGTCATTCGGATGTACCGCAAGGACGGTCACGGTACGAATCAGGCCTACATGACCGTGGGCGATCCGACCACCATTTATCTGAGCGATCCACCCTGCCTTCGCGGCATCGACACGCGCATTCGTTACGGAAAACTGCATTTCATCGTCTATTTCCGATCGTGGGATTTGTGGAACGGTTTTCCGGCCAACCTGGGTGCTATCCAACTGCTGAAGGAGTACATGGCTTCGGAAATTGGGGTGGAAGACGGAGAAATCATCGCATCCAGCAAGGGCCTTCATCTCTATGATTACATCTGGGAACTTGCGAGGCTGCGCACGATGAAATGAGTCATCATCCAGCCCGGCTGACAAACCGGGCGTTTTCCACATCCACCTTCACTTTTTCCCCAGTGGACATATATTCCGGCACCTGAATTTCGACCCCATTGGTGAGTCTGGCCGTCTTTGTTCTTCCCGTCACCGTGGCTCCCCGGATCGCCGGGGCGGTTTCAGCAATCTCCAGGACGATGATCTGCGGCAATTCGACGGCAATCAGTTTACCTTCCAAAAACAACCCCACTATTCCTTCCAGAGATTCGTCCAACCATTGGGTCTGATTTTCGAGCGATTCCGCGCTCAGGCTGTGCTGGGCATATTCTTCGTTGTCCATGAATACGAAGGCATCGCCTTCCCGGAAAATGAACTGAACCGGTTTTCGAGAGAGTTCGATGTCCGTCAGGGTATCGTTTCCTTTGAATGTCTGCTCATATTTCTGACCCGTCTGTACCTGGCTGAAACGGACCTTATACAGGGTCAAGGCGCCTCTTGCCGATGGTGTCTTTACGTCGATATGTTTGACCACATAGATTTGGTTGCCGATCGTGACAACATTTCCCTTCTTTAGATTGCTGGCTTTGATCATTTGGGAATTCCTTCTTGAAATCAATTGCGCTTCAACCAAAAGTTTGATATCGAGTGGAAACCAATACGATTCGAAAACGATACGCCTGGATCACGTTTTGACTTGCTCTTGAGTCGTATTCCTCGCCGGTCGGAGATTTCAAACATCCAGCTCAAGGATTCACTATGACCGCAACAGGCAAATGGTTGATTGTTTTACTTCTCTTCATTCCCATCAACGCATTCGCCCAATACGATATCGTCCTGTCTTCGCATCAACAGTTGAAACAAGCCGAGGAAGCCAAAAAACAGATTCTTCCTGTTGAACCGAAGGCGGATATATACCAAATCGAAATTCCAGGCAAGGGGCTCTGGTACCGCGTGTTTGTCGGTCCATTCGCCTCCAAGACGGAGGCATCCAACCGCCTGAAGGTGATTCAGAATGCCGGTGTCAAAGGCCATCTCTTTCTTGCGGAATCTCGTCTTCGTGAATCTCTTTCCGCTTCTCAAACGGCCGATCGTCCATCCACATCAGTTTTCCAACCTGCTTCCACATCCATCCATCCACCTACCGATATCCCTCGAGAACCATCCACGGAATCCGAACCCCGAATCGCCATTCTGTCGATGATGGAAAAGCCGGGCACCGAAACACCTCCTCCACCCGCTGTTGAGCCGACGGTTCAACAGCAGGCGGCCAAAACGCTCGAAACGCCGCCCCAAAAGGTGGAAGCACCGAAAGGCGCCTCAGTAGAAAAGTCGACTACCATCCTCTCTTCAAACCAACAAGCGGATGAACCGGTATCCAGACGTTTGTCCGGCAGACTCTTTCCAGGAGATGTCATTCATGTTACCATTCCCGGTCAAAAGGAAATGACATCCGATTATGACATTGATCCGGACGGCACGATCTATTTGCTGTCCGGCCCGCTGACCGTCTATGGGCTGACCTCTTCGGATGTGGAACAGCTGATTCTGAAAGCCGCCAAAGCGTATGTGGGAAAGGATGGCCAGGTTCAGGTCAACTTGGTCGAATCCAAGCGTTACGTTCTGATCCAGGGAGGGGTCCGCTATCCGGGATGGTACCGCGTTGCTTCCGACACCACACTCGATGACATGATCGCGACCGCAGGCGGTCTGGTTCCGGGTGTTCAGCGTTCGGAAATCATCTTGCAACGAAAAGTGGGTAACCAGCTGCAAACGATACCCATCGGAAATGTTGTGCAATTGGAACCGAATGACGTTCTTTCGGTTCCCACGCCGAAAGATTATATCCAGAAAGTGGACAACGGCGATCTTCTGTTCGTCAGCATCCCGCAGGAACAGATTCAGGGAACGACGGAAGTGCGGATGCCTCCCGAGCAAAAGGTCAAACAGAACCAAATCGAGGTGGATCGCAACGGATACATCTATATACCGGAATACGGACATATCTTCGTTCGGGATTTGAGTACGGAACAAATCGCAGCCGAAATTTCCCAGCGTCTTCCCAAATATCTGGCCAAGGGCGGACGGATTCAGGTGAGCATCATCGAAAAACGCCACTGGATCCAACTGCTGGGTCATGTGAGTCATCCGGGTTGGTACAACATTTCCGAATTCGACAACGTCCAGACGGCATTGGGAGCTGCAGGAGGCGCCATCGACGGCGCCATCATGACGGATATCGCCATCATTCGGAAAATCGGTGCCGAAACCCGTAAAACCAAGGTCAACCTCTATCAGTTCAGCATAACGGGAGATGCCAGGCTGCTGCCGCCCCTACACGAGTCGGACGCCATTTTCGTGCCCATTTCCTCCTCTTTCGGCGGCATCAAACGAACCCTCAGCCAGTGGGATCCGCCCCAGGAAAAACTCGAGCAGGACACCAAACAGAAGGTCCGGGTGTTCGGTGCAGTCAACAATTCCGGTGTCTATGAAGCCAAGGAAGATCTGAATCTGCTCGACATTCTGCTGATGGCGGGCGGCAACCGGGATGATGCCGATCTAACCCGGGTGCTCATCATTCGGGACGGGAAAGCCACGACCTACGATATCAAGACTCTCATCGACGGCAAGTCAACGGAGCGGATTCCGGAAGTACGGGCCGGGGATACCATCTACGTAAACTATGTGGCGAAGGAAGCTTACAAGAAGCAAGATCCGACGAAACAGGTACGGGTGTTCGGAGCCGTGTACCGCCCTGGTCTGTTCGATCCGATCGAGAACATGGACTTGCTCGATGCCCTTGCGTTGGCTGGAGGAACCCGGGACGATGCCGAACTGAGCAGTGTGCAGGTCCTGCGAGGTACCGGCAGCATTCAGGAAAAATACGATTTCAAGGAGTTGCTGAAGACATTTGGATTGCCGGGCGGAGAACCCATGCCCAAGATCTTTCCGAAGGATACGGTGTATGTGGCCTTTGTCGCGAAGGACGCATACAAACGAGAAGATACCCGTCAGATGATTCGAATCTTTGGTGCAGTCAACAAACCGGGTGTGTATGCACCCATCGAAAATATGGATCTATTGGAAATTTTGACACTTGCGTACGGTATCCGGGATGATGCCAATCTGGGGAACATCCAGATCATTCGAGGGGATACGAACGAAGCCGAAGTCTACGACTTGAACGATATTTTCCTGAATCTTCGCAAGGGAAATCCCGTCAGTATTCCGAAGGTCAAGGCGAGGGATACGGTTTTCGTCGGTTATGTCGAAAAGGCGGACTATCAGAAGAACAAGGCCTTCTATACGGCTGGAAAGGTTCGACACGAAGGAGAATTCTCCATCCCGGAGACGGGCCTTACCCCGATTCAGGCCATTGCGCTTGCAGGCGGGCTGGATGAATGGGCGGATCCGGAAAATATCGTGATCATCCGGATGATCAAGGGAAAACAGCAGAATATTCCGTACAATTACTACAGAGGCTTGGCCGGTAAAGTGCCGGAGATCAATATCCGGATCATGGAGAACGATACCATCTATGTCCCCTGAAGCGGACAATTCGATGAACATGCTGCCCGTCATGATTGATGGAGTCGCAAAAAGTCGCCATCCACGGGTTTTCTTTCAAAGCCGTGCCTCCAGCAGGAGGGCGGTGTTTTGCGAAGCAGCGGAAACTGTTTGAAGCAGCCGGAGATCGTTGGATCGGGCGGACGCAATTCAGTTGTATGGATTTGAAAAACAGCATGTTGGAAACCACCAAACCATTCTTTTCATTTTGGCCATCCGTCCGATCTTACGAGCTCGGGCTGCTGAGTTTTTCCGCTGCTGAGCAAAATTCACCCGCCTTCCTGCGGGTCAAATTGGAAGGCCCGACTTTTTGCGAGGCCATCATGATTGACGGCCCCGCAAAAAGGCCGGATGCTGTGTCGTGCTTCATCCCTCGTCATTGCGGCGTACGTTTCAGTGCACCTCATTCCTCGGGGTTTGCACTCCTTGCCTGTGGCCTTTTTTCGAAGCCGTTCATGTTCGAGTGAGACGTCGGCATGACACATTTCCGAACTATCCCAATGATGACCGGTTTGATGCTGCTGATAGCATTCGGCCATCTGTATGCCGATACCCAGATTCGGATCACTCCCCTGCTGAATGTCACCCAGAGCTATGAAGACAACATCGATCTCGAAAAAAACAACACCAAATCGGACTATATCGTTGTCGTTTCTCCAGGGATCAAACTGTTGGCAAGCACCAAAAGCAGTCGACTGAAACTCGATTATTCCCCCGGTTTTTCTTTTTACGCCAAATACAACGAATACAACACGGTTCGGCATCGAGCGGGGCTCGACTACTTCTATCGCTGGAATCAGAAGGTTCAGTTGAATGTGCGGGATCAGTATTACCGCACGGAAGATTATTTCGAACTTCCCCAGGATGCCGTGACACAAGGAACCCGGATTCGAAAAGGCAGAAATACGGTCGATTCGAACGAAGCCGTTGCCAGTGTGGATTATCGGTTCGGTCCGGAAGACAAATTCACCGTGGGATATCGGCACCGCCTGTTGCGCAACCAGGACCCCCGGTACAACGATGCAGACGAACGAGGCCCTTTTGCGGAATTCGATTATTGGATGAACAAGCGAAACGGCATTCGGCTCGGGTATTCCTTCGTTCGGGGAACCTACGACATCCGGGAAGATCAGCCGCTGACGCTGAACACCGACGATTATGACGGCCAAAGGGCCGACGCCCGGTACATTTTCCGCTTCAATCCCCGAACCAGCGTCTATACGCGCTATGCCTACAGCACCCGGAACTTCGATCGGGTCACGAAAGAGGATTATTTCGTCCATGAAGCTGCCTTCGGAATCGATCATGCGCTTTCGAAGCGGGCGACTCTTTTTGCGGAAGGGGGGTATTTCTGGAAAGAGCGGCAGCAGGCGCCGAAAGACCGAGTCGAAGGCTATATCGCAGGAGCCGGATGGAACCAGCGTTTTGAACACGGAACGCTTCAGCTTGGGATTCAGCATGGATGGGATGACGGGCTTCTGGAAGAGGAGGTGCGCGGTTTCACCCGGTATTGGTCCTATCAGGCCAGGGTTGCCAGGCAATTGACCCAGTGGACGGAAGCCTACGCAGGAGGGCTGGTACGGACCAACGACTACGAAATTCGAGAAGACGAAACCGTCGCCCAGGGCGGCGTCGGGCTTTCGGCCCGTCTAAAGGAATGGCTCTATATGACTCTCGGGTTCGATCACCGTCGGCTGATCAGTGACAATCCAGACAACGAATATCAGGACAACCGGGTATTTCTGCTGTTGAGTGCGGAAGCCACCCGGCCATACATTTTCGGCACCAAAGTTCATGGGAATTCTCCGTGATGGATACAAGACCCGAAAGGAGGTTTCATGAGTGATCCTCGACTTTGGGATTGGGAAACGAAGGAAAGGCGGATCGATGTCGATGAATGGAAATCCCGCTTCGAATGGGTGGAGGAATTCCAGGCAAGTCCCGACGGAGAGCGGGTTGCGGCTGTGGCCAACATCGGTGAAGGGGAATTTACGGTCTGCGTGAATGGCGAAGATTGGGAAACCCCGTTCGAAAAGATCTGGAACTTGCGCTTTACACCCGACAACCGACTGGTGGCCATTGTTTCGGATTCCGGCGAATGGACGGTGGCCGTCGATGGAACTCCCTGGGAGAACCGATTCGGCTATGTGTGGGACATGCTCTGGAACCCGGCGGGAGATGCCGTGGCTGTTTGCTTTCAACAGGACATGACGTACGGCATGGCTGTGGAAGACAGGCCCTGGGAAGAAACGTACCAGCACATCACCGATCCGACGGTCAGTGATGACGGTGCCCATACGGCTGCAACCGTTCAGGTGATGGCCGCATCCGAGACGGACATTGATCTGTTCAAACAGGGCATCATGTCTGCCGCGCTCGATGGCACAGTCTGGGAACGGAACTTCGTGAATGTCTGGGGAAAGCGGATCAGTCCGGATGGAAAACGGCTTGCGGCAGAGGTCCGTCTCTCCCTCTACGACTACACGATTGCCGTCGACGGGATTCCCTGGGAGAAAACCTTTCAGACCGTCTGGGAGCCGTGTTTTCACCCAACCGACGGCTCGATCGTTGCCCCGGTGCGCGTCGGCGGCAAATGGACCCTCGCCAAGGACGGAGACATCCTCTGGGCAGGCCGATACGGCCAGCTCTGGCATGTCCGTTTCAGTCCGGACGGCCGGAAGACGGCAGCCATCGTCAGCCCCAAATTCGGGAAATGGACGGTCGCCGTCAATGATTCCACCTGGTCCACACGGGTGGATGAAGTGGTCACGGATCTATGCTTTTCACCGGACGGAAATCATATCGGTGCAGTAGCCAAGAACGGCGGAAAATGGTTCGTTCTGGTCGATGACCGCCTCTGGAGCAGGCCTTGTGATATGGTGTGGCAGCCGGTGTTCAACGCCGACGCTTCCTGTGTGGCTGCCAAGGTGGAAGTGGAGGGAAAATACGGGTTTCTCGTCAACGGAAGGCTTCTTCCCTTCCGGGCGGAGTCGGCCTGGAGCCCGTCCTTTCATCCGGAGGGGAAGTGGATTCTGCTCCGATCGGTGGAAGAGGGGACGTATATACGCCGTGTGTTGCCGATCACGGATGTGATGTGAAGATGGATACTGAACGAATCTGTTTCGTTGTGGGAGGACACTTATGAACGAGATCTATCGATTCGTTACCGGCCCATTGGCATGGGCATCCTTTCTGGTGTTCATCGTCGGCTCGATCGTCCGGATCGCTCACATGATCTACTTGGTCCGGACAAAGGAAGGATTCATCTTTTCTTACATCAGCCTGAAATACGGCCTTCGGTCCATCATCAACTGGCTGATTCCCTACGGTCCGGTGAACATGCAGCGTCATCCGGCTCTGGCCACCGTTACCTTCATCTTTCATTTCTGCCTGATCTTCACGCCGATTTTTCTCCTGTCCCATGTCGTTCTCTGGGATGAGGCCTGGAACGTTTCCTATTGGAGCATGCCGGATACAGTCGCCGATGTACTCACGGTCGTCGTCATTCTGTGCTGCGTCTTTTTCTGGTTTCGGAGAAGACTTCAGCCGGAAGTCCGTTATTTGACATCCCCATCGGATTACGCCATTCTCGCCCTGGTGGCCGCGCCTTTTGTGACCGGTTTCATCGCCTATCACCAATTTCCGGGATATGCCTTCTTTTCCATTCTACACGTTCTTTCCGGGGAGGCCATGCTGGTGGCTATTCCCTTTACCCGTCTCAGTCATATGCTGTTTTCACCCTTTACGAGGGCCTACACCGGATCGGAATTCGGTGCCGTTCGTCATGTTCGGGACTGGTAGTCGAATCCGTAACGATTCCATCTGAAGGTGGAAGGAGGATGCCTCATGACCCAACCCGCTTTGCCGGATGAAGAGAAAACCGTTCTGGACGAGGGAATCGAAACAGGTGCTTCACGCCTGACGGAGGAAAAGATCACGGCAGTGATCAACCGGGTTCTTTACGGTGAAGGCGGCGCCCGGATTCGCGTCTATGTCGATACCTGCGTTCATTGCGGTTTGTGTGCTGAAGCCTGTCATTACTGTTTGTCGCATGACAACGACCCCCGGTATTCTCCTGCCGGAAAGGTCAAGCAAACCCTGTGGGAAATGATCCGAAAAAAAGGCAGGGTTTCTGTAGAATTCATGAAACAGGCGGCACAAATTGCGCATACCCAGTGTAACCTGTGCAAGCGATGTTCCATGTACTGTCCCTTCGGTATCGATGTGGCCTACATGATGAGTGTCGTGCGTCGCATGATCCATTTGTTGGGCATGACCCCGCAGTACATTCAATCCACGGCCCACAGCCATTCGGCAACGATGAACCAGATGTGGGTGAAGGGGGATGAATGGCCGGATACCCTGCAGTGGCAGGAGGAAGAGGCCCGATCGGAGATTGCCGGGCTGCGGATTCCGCTCGAAAAGGAAGGGGCTGAAATCATGTATTCGGTGATCGGTCCTGAACCCAAGTTTCAGGCCCAGCTCATCTATCAGGCAGCAATCATCATGAATGCGGCCGGAATGGATTGGACCATGCCGGCAACCTCCGGCTGGGACAACAGCGACATGGCCATGTTCACCGGAGATAGCGAATTGATGGGGCGGATCAAACGCAGGCATTTCGAAACGGCCCTTCGGCTCAAGGTGAAGAAAATCGTTATGGGAGAATGTGGTCATGCCTTCCGGTCGGTCTACGATACCGGCAACCGATGGCTCGGATGGCGGATGCCTCCCATCCCCATCGTGCATGCCATTGAATTCTATTACGATCTCTTGAAGGAAGGAAGGATCAAGATCGCCAAGAAATGGACCGATCCGGTGACGTTGCATGATCCCTGCAATGTGGTTCGGGGGAGGGGACTCCACGAAAAGGCCCGCTATGTCGTTCGGCAGATTTGCGAAAACCTGATCGAGATGCATCCCAATCGGGAACACAATTACTGCTGCTGCGCGGGCGGTGGCGTCATCAACTGCGGACCGCCTTACAAGATGACCCGCATTCGGGGCAACCGCGTGAAAGCCGAACAGTTGTTCGCCACCAAGGCCAAGGGCGCGAAAACCCTGATCACGCCTTGCCACAACTGCCACAGCGGGCTCGAGGATATCAACCATTATTACGGCCTCGAAATGGATGTCAAATTCATCAGCGACATTCTCTACGCCGTCATGGAAAAACCCGAGAAAGCGTAAAGGAGGAACGCCATGAATCGAAGGATCGGTTACGGGCTTGTCGCCGTTGTGGGGTTCCTTTGCTGGGTCGTTGTGGGGTTTTCTCAAGAGAACATGACCCATGTGGACAACAAGGTCTTTCCCAAACCCCAGCGATCCGCCGCCGTCTTTCAGCACGATCGGCATAATGAAACGGCGAAGATCGAGGATTGCGGAGAGTGCCATCATGTATACAAAGACGGGAAAAAGGTGGAAAACGAGACTTCTGAAGACCGGAGATGTTCGGACTGCCACGACTTGAAGGACAAGGGCAGGCAGCCGGGACTGGCCAAGGCGTTTCATTTGAATTGCAAAGGATGTCACGAGAGAAGCGGCAAAGGTCCCATCATGTGCGGGCAATGCCATATCAAATGAAAGATTCCTGTTTGCTGAACGGAATGGAGCATAGGGAGTTGGCGAGATCAGAAGGAGAGGTGCATCATGCCGAAAAAGATCATGGTCATCGACGACGATCCGATCATCGTATCCTACCTCGAAACCTTGTTTCAGGACAATGGATACGAAACCTGCACGGCATCCGACGGACTTCAGGCCATGGACGTGGTGCAGCGGGAAAGACCCGATCTGATCACCCTCGATCTGGAAATGCCCAATGAATGGGGAAGCCGATTTTACCGTAAACTTTCCAAGGATCCGGAGCTTCGGAAGATTCCCATCATCGTCATTACGGGGCTTGCCGGGCAACATGCGGTCAAGGATGCCGTCGCCTACATTCACAAACCCTTCGATCGTGACAAGCTGTTGGGTATCGTCAAGCAGGCGATCGGGTAGCGATTCGTTTCATGCGCCGCATTCGCACCACAGGCATCCACCATCTGGCGATGGCCACATCCGACATGGATGCCACGATCCGATTCTGGCGGGATTTGATCGGCTTGCGGATGGTGGCCTGTCTCGGAAGGCCGGGGTACCGCCACTATTTCTTCGAGATATCCGAAACCGACATGATCGCTTTTTTCGAATGGCCTGATGTGCTTCCGGCAGTTCCCAAGGATCCCGGAGTTCCGGTAAAGGGGCCTTTCGTCTTCGATCATGTGTCGATCGGTGTCGAAAACGAGGAAGAGCTTTGGGAGCTGCGGGATCGGCTCGAAGCCGCTGGTGTATGGGTGTCCGAGCCGATCGATCATGGCTTCATCCATTCGATCTATACCTTCGATCCGAACCAGATCTCCCTCGAGTTCAGTGCGCCCGTACCGCAGATCGATATTCGCAAGAACCCACTGATCACCGACCCGTCACCGTGCGAAGAAGCCAGAAAGGGTTCCGAACCGGTATCGGGCGTTTTTCCGGAGGATTTTTCCCGGACCCCGATCGATGAACGAATCGTTTATAAGGGAGATTGAACGTTCATGAAAACATTGTTTCGGCTGATCCTGTTACCGTTTCTGTGTGTCGGGTGGATGGCATCATCCGGCATGGCGGAACCCGAAACCATCGGTGTGGTTCAGACTGTATCGGGGCAGAGTTCCCTGATCCGGGGTGAACGCCCGATTGCGGTTCATTCCGGCCTGAAGCTTCAAGAAAACGACATTCTGGAAACCGGAGCCGACGGTGCTCTTGGCATCGTGCTTCGGGATGACACCCTGCTTTCCATCGGCCCAGACAGCCGGTTCGTGCTCGATCGGTTCGCCTTTTCACCGGCTGAAGAAAAACTGGGGTTTGCGGCCAGGTTGAGCCGGGGAACCGTGATGGTGGTTTCGGGTCAGATCGCCAAGATGGCGCCGGAATCCGTCCAGATCGAAACACCCAGGGCTCTGTTGGGGATTCGGGGAACCCGATTTGCGGCAAAGGTAAACGAATGAACCATGACGCATCGATGTCGACGAAGTGGCTATGGATTCTTGGGTGGCTGGGAATGATGGCAATGATGGCCTGTGGTCCGAAGGCCCAGTTTCTGCTGCTTCCCAATTCGGACGGTACGGTTGGAAAAATCGTTGTCCAGAACTCGGGAGGAACTCGGGTCGTGGATCAGGCCTATCACGAAACCCATGTGGACGATCCGACGCTGGCTCCCAGCGAACCAAGACGCATGAGTCCCTCCGAAATTCAGGAAACCTTTGGAGATGTTCTTCGGATTTCCGTTCGTCCGCCCGAGCATTTCATCCTGTACTTCCGAGAAGGGACGGCCGAATTGACAACCGAATCGAAAGACTTGGTACCCCGAATTCTGCAAACCATCCGCGAGCGCCGGTCGAACGACATCAGCGTGGTAGGTCATGCCGATACGAAGGGGTCGGCTGAGGTCAATTTCCGGATATCGAAACAGCGGGCCGAAATGGTCGCCGGCATGCTGCAGGCTGCGGGCGTCGATCCGACCAGTCTCGACGTCACTTCCCATGGAGAGCGCAATTTGCTGATTCCAACTGCGGATGATGTCTCTGAACCCCGAAACCGTCGGGTCGAGGTGACCGTCCGGTGATTCATGTACGACGACACCAGGGCTGATCAACCACACCCTTCGCGAGCCGGCCTTCTCAGCAACCGATTCATTCTCCCCAGTGTCACGTTGTTGTGGACGATCGTCCTTTCGATCATCTATCTTTATCCGCCGGCTTTTTTTCAGTCCATCGAACGGCAGCGTTTCGATTATCTGCTCCGCACCACATCCACCGGCGTTCCCCCTTCCCATTGTATCGTAGTGGCCATTGACGAAAAGAGCCTTGACACCTTGGGTCAATGGCCCTGGCCCCGATACCGGATTGCTTTGTTGCTTGAAAAAATCCGGCGAATGAGTCCTCTTTCCGTCGGGGTCGACATTCTCTTCCCTGAACCGGATCGAAGCTCACCATTGCACATCCGGCAAACGTTGAAGCGTGATTTGAACCTCGATGTCGGATTTACGGGCGTGCCGGAGACCATCCTCGATTATGACCGGATACTCGCCGATATTCTAAGCAAAGGGCCTTTCGTCCTCGGATACCATGGTTGGGTGCAACCGGATCGATATCCGAATCCGAAGCCCTGTTCGGTCCATCCCCTTTCCATCGCCCGAAAAGCCGTTTCACTCGATACCGACAAAACCCTTTCGCTTCTTTCCGTGTCCGGCATCCTTTGCAGTCTCGATGTGCTGAGCCGATCGGTTGGTTATTCCGGATTCATCAATGCCATACCCGATCCGGACGGACTGATCCGGCGGATCCCGTTGTTGATGCAACGAGAGCGGGATGTGTTACCCTGCCTGGTAATGGCTGTACTGGCACAGGCCGCTCATCGCAACCAGGTGATCTGGAGAAGCGATTCGGCCTTGGGTTCCATTCTCAGCCTGGCAGATATCGACATTCCCGTGGACAATACCGCCCAAATGGGGATTCGCTATCGAAACACCGCAGGCCGTATTCCACACATTTCGGCAGCGGATATTCTGAACGATACCCTGACCCCGGATGTCCTTTCGGGAAAACTGGTATTTGTCGGAACTACTGCAGCAGGATTGATGGATACGGTGTCTACCCCGGTGGACCCGATTTTTTCGGGGGTTGAGCTTCATGCAACCGTTGCCGAGAATATCCTATCGCGACATTTCTGGTTCAGACCGGACTGGGTTCGGCTTCTTGAGATGGTGGTTCTCGTTGCGATCGTATCGATCCTGGCTCTTCTGGTAGGTCGAATCGGAATTTTGTGGGGGGCATCCGCAACGGTTGTTCTGGTCATGCTGCTTTGGATGGGCTCCTGTTGGGCAATGGAGACTTACGGCCTGTATGTCTCACCGCTGTTTCCGATGCTTTCAGCGGTTTCTTCCTTTGTTTGGTTCATGTCCATCCGCTTTGTTCGGGAATCTTACTGGAAGAGGTATTTTCAATCAGCCTTCGTCAGAACGGCCATTCAGGCCCAGCGATTCAGAAGTGATAAGGAAGCTGCCGATCTGGCCAGTCGCCACAAGAGCGATTTTCTCGCCCATATGAGCCACGAAATCCGCACCCCCATGAACGCCATTCTCGGCATTGCCGAAATTCTCTCCGAAACCCAGCTCGATCAAAACCAGCGGCAATATCTGCAGACGCTCTATCAGTCCGGCGAAATTCTACTCGACATCATCAACGATATTCTGGACCTCTCGAAGATCGAAGCCGGGCAGATCCGGCTTGAAACCATCGCCTTCGATGTGCGAAGGCTGTTTCGAGATGCGGTCGAGGTCATGAGTGTACAGGCTCGGCAGAAGGGAATACCGATTTTGCTGGACATCGATCCAGAACTACCCGGAACCTGGAAGGGAGATCCGACGCGGGTAAGGCAGATTTTGGTGAATCTGTTGAGCAATGCCGTTAAGTTTACGGATTCGGGGGAGATTCGGGTCAGCGTTTCTTTGTTGACATCAGCAGAGGAAGGGTTCGTCTTTCGGGTCTCGGATACCGGCATCGGTATTTCCCCGGACAAGCGGGATGCGATCTTTTTACCTTTTTCCCAGGAAGACGCCTCGACGACACGTCAATACGGTGGGACAGGCCTTGGGCTGACGATTTGCAAGCGGCTTGCGGAACGGATGGGGGGAACGATTCGGGTGGAAGGCGAACCAGGAATCGGCAGCACCTTTATCGTTGAGCTGCCATTGCAGAAGGGACGGGCGACGGAGGTCGACACCATTTTGGATCGGCCACAGCCTATCGGGACAGGAGCCGAGGAGCCGTCGAAGACGTTCGTTTGGATGGATGATGTCCGGGTGTTGCTGGCGGAGGATGTGGCTGTCAACCGCCGGGTGGTGGAACTGTACCTGAAGGATACGGGTGTGGTGCTGCACACCGTGGAAAACGGAAAGGAAGCCCTGGAGAGTCATCGCGCCGAAGGCTATGACGTGATTTTGATGGATATGGAAATGCCCGTCATGGATGGGTTGGAGGCTACGGCAGCCATCCGGGAATGGGAGGCGGAGCAAGGTCTTCAGCCCGTTCCGATCGTGGCCCTGACGGCCCATGCCTTCGAGGAGAAACGGCAACAATGCTTTGAAGCCGGGTGTACCCATTATCTGATAAAACCCGTCAGGAAGGCGGATTTGATTGCATTGTTGAATCGGATTTGTGAAAATAGAACAGCCCATCGGAAGACAGATATCAAAGAAGGTGGTGCTTGAAAAGCATGAATCCTTGCGGTTCCATTGACTTCAGCAGTCCGAATATCAAGTTTTGGAGGTGATCCATGGCCCTTCCGGCGATTGAAGAGCAGGTCATCGATTTACGGGAAACCTTGAACGAATTCATTCGGTTCTCGCAGCATCAATCCTTGGAATTGAGGCAGGCTCAGGTACAGACCGAACGGAGTCTGGAGGAAATGAGTAGGGAGATGAAGCAATCTCAGCTACGAATCGAACAGAATCTGAGTCGTCTGAGCGCTGAGATGCTGGAATTTAAGGATGAAATGAAGAATTTTAAGGATGAGATGCTGGAATTCAAGAATGAAATGCGTGAATTCAAGAATGAAATGAAGGATTTTAAGGATGAAATGCTGGAATTCAAGGATGAAATGAAGGATTTTAAGGATGAGATGAAGGGATTCAAGGATGAAATGCATGTATTTAAGGACGAAATGAAGGGGTTCAAGGATGATATAAAGGGGTTTGAGCAAAAAACCCAGCTGTTTATCGATGAAACCCTCGAAGACCGTAAACGGATGAACAAGCAGTGGGGCGATCTGGCGAATCGATTGGGAACGATTGTGGAGGACATCGTTGCTCCGAATATCGAAGGGATTGCCCAGCGCTATTTTGGCTGTACCGAATTGGACAGCCTGGTGGTGCGTCACCGCAAGCGACATCCACAGAATCGCACCCAGCGCCGCGAGTTCGATGTGATCGCCCTGTGGGAAAACAATGTTCTTCTGAATGAAACCAAGTCGACGGCTCGGATGGACTACGTGCAGGCATTCATCGAATTCCTGCGTTCGGAGGCCTTTTTCGGGTATTTTCCGGAATATCGTGGAAAGACGTTGATCCCTGTGTTCTCCTCTCTCTATCTCCCCGACGACGTTGTCGACGTTCTTACGCAGGCAGGCGTTTACGCCATGGCCATGAGCGACGATTCCATGGACTTGTTGAATTTCGATCGGATAAAGCTATAACCGACAAAACGCCGGTTTACGTTGAACGAGTTCGGCGTACCATCAAGCCGGTTGATGGGAGTGCCTTAGAAGTGCTCGTCGAAATGTGCAATTATTCCAATGTTGGGTAATGCTTGATGGCCCCGCAAAAAGTCGGGCAGTCTCGTAATCGTCGCATGGCAGGGCATACGCCTTTTTCGCTGCAGCGGATAAACTCAGCCGCCCGAGCTCGTAAGGGCCGGGCATGGGGTAAGTCATTCTATACAGGCCAGTAAGCTACAACGGTCTGATTTTCAAACATTCGTTTGTTGTTGAACGCCGCCCGGCCCAACGATCTCCGGCGGCTGAGTTTTTTCGCAGCATCGAAAAAGGTTCCCCAGTCACCCCGCGACTCGACAGAGACTTCCTGACTTTTTGCGGGGCCATCATGCTTGCCTGGCGGTAAAAAAGCTGTGTCATCAACTGGTTGAAAACAAAGAGGTTCCGGCGATGGTACCGGCCGGATTTACGCACACATTGAGGAACCTGCTACACCGAAAGATACCGTGACTGAATCTCGGTGTTGCTCAGCAGCTCCTGTCGGGTGCCTTCGTAGCGGATGATGCCCTTGTCGATGACATAGCCCCGATCGGAGATGGAGAGGGCAAAGAGGGCGTTTTGCTCGGCAAGAAGCACGGGGATGGTGTTTTTGATTTCGACGATGACCCGGGCCAGCTCTTCGACGATGACAGGGGCAAGCCCTTCACAGGGCTCGTCGAGCAGCAGCAGGGTCGGATTTCCGGCGAGCGCCCGGGCGATGGCGAGCATCTGCTGTTCTCCGCCTGAAAGATTGCCGCCCTTACGGTCTCGCAGTCGATCCAACAACGGAAACACCTGAAACAGGCGTTCGATCGTCCAGGGTTCAAGACCCGGCCTCGGTGGCAGCAGGGCGACCTCGAGGTTTTCGGTCACCGTCAATCCGGCGAATATGCGTCGGTCTTCCGGAACGAAGGCGAGCCCTTTTCGGACGATGCTGTAGACGGGCTTTCCCGAAATTTCCTCTCCGAGAAACCGCACGCTTCCCCGTCGAGGCGGAACCACTCCAACGACTGCCTTCATCGTCGTCGATTTCCCCGCTCCGTTTCGCCCCAACAGACAAACGATTTCCCCCTGTTCCACCGCAAGCGACACACCCTGCAACACGTGGCTGTCTCCGTAGTAGGCATGCACCGCTTCAAGCTGGAGCATACAGGCTGCCTCCCAAATAGGCTTGTTTGACCATGTCGTTGGATTGAATGTCATCAGGCGTTCCTTCGGCCAGAAGGCTTCCCTGGTGCAATACGTAAATCTGCTGGGCGACGGAAAAAACCACCTTCATGTCGTGCTCTGTGATGAAGAAGGTCGTCCCGGATTGATCGGCAAGCTCTCGGATGAGATGGATCATGCGATCGGTTTCCTCCGGATTCATTCCTGCCGTGGGTTCATCGAGCAGCACGAGTTTGGGTTTTCGGGCCAGGACAAGGGCGATTTCGATGAGCCGCTTGTCTCCGTAGGCCAGAGTCGAAACCACCCGATGCCGCATTTCCCGAAGTCCCACCTGCTCCAGAATGGCCTCCGCCTCTTCCACCCAATCGTTCCGTCGGGCAAGAGATTTGAGAAACGCAAAACTGGCCCCGTGGTGCACCACAAGCGGAACGAGGACATTTTCGAGAACGGTCAGCTCCGGAAACACGTTGGTGATCTGAAAGGATCGGAGCATCCCGCGAGCCACCAGCCGATGGGGAGCAAGGCCCGTCACGTCCTCTCCGTCGAAATGGACCGTTCCCGTCGTCGGCCGATATCTGCCGCTGATGACATTGTAGAACGTGGTTTTCCCCGCGCCGTTCGGGCCGATCAGCGCGCTCAGTCTTCCCCGGGGCACCAGGAGGGAGACATCGGAGAGAGCCTGAAATCTGCCGAAGTTCCGGCTGATGTTTTGAACCTCGAGGATAGGCGTCACTGCCTGCATCATGGCTGCTTCCCCTTCCCGGATCGGTCCACCCAAGTTATCAAGGTGCCCAGCACGCCTTTGGGGAACAAGAGGACCAGAAACACGAGGATGGCGCCCAGAAAGACCATCCAGCTGTTGGTGAACGACGTGATCCAGTGTTCGAGAATGAAAAAGATGGCAGCACCGACAACGGGTCCCAGAAAGACACCGGATCCGCCGAGAATGGTCATCAGAACGGCTTTTCCGGAAAAAGACCAATGGAGCATTTCCGGAGAAGCGATCCGGTTGAAAATGGCGAACAGGGCGCCAGCAAAGCCGGCAATGGATCCAGCCAGAACGAAAGCGAGCAGGCGCAACGCCCGGAGGTCTCCTCCGACGAAGGCGACCCGGTTGCTGTTTTCCCGACTGGCCTGCAGCATCAAGCCAAAGGGGGAACGGGTGATGCGCCGCAGCAAAAAAATTCCCAGGATCGTGACAACAAGAACGAGGTAGTAGAAATGGCGGGGGTGACTGATGGAAACCTTCCAGATGACGAGGTTCAAGGCGGGTAACACGAAATTACCCAGGCCGTCGCTTCCGCCTGTGACCGATCGCCAGTTGTGTGCCACTGTAAAGAGCATCATGCCGAAGCCGAGAGTCAGTATGGCGAAATAGATTTCATCGAGCCGAACGCTGAACCATCCGATGATGAGCGCAAGAACGGCCGCACCCAAACAGGCGCAGATCAGGGCCAGCCAAAGAGACTGGCTGAGGTGTACCAAGCAGAGTACGGCGAAATAGGCCCCTGCACCGAAAAATCCGGCCTGACCGAACGACAGCAGGCCCGTATTGCCGAAAAGCAGGTTGAAGCTCATGGCGAACAAGCCCATCGTGAGGATTTCGGTGACGATGAGCACCCAGTAGGTGGACAGGAAGATCGGAAGGGTGAAAAGACCGACAAGCAACAAGCCGATCAGGAGCGGATAAACGAAGAATCTGTGATTCATCTCAGGCTTCTCCGCCGAAAAGGCCCCGGGGCCGGGTGAGCAGGATCACGGCAAGGAAAAGGTATGGAAGTGCCATCTGTAGATCCGGTATCCAGGTGGTGCCGAATGAATTGAGAAGCCCCAAGATCAGCGCGCCCACGAAGGCTCCTGGAAAGCTTCCCATTCCGCCGATGACGACGACGATAAAGCTTTCGATGATGATCCGCTCACCCATGGCCGGTCCGACACTCTGATGTGGTGCGGCGAGTGCTCCGCCCAATGCGGCAAGCCAGGCGCCGAAGGCGAAAACCCCCGTGAACAGGATAGGCACCCGAACTCCGATGATTTCGGCCATCTGACGGTCCATGGCCGAAGCGCGCAGAATCTTTCCCCATCGCGTGAAAGAGAAGAACATCCAGAGGCTAAAACCGACCAGGGGTCCAAGGATGACGAGAAAGATGCGATAGACGGGATAGCTCTTGGAGAAGAAAGGAATGACCCCCGCCAGAATGGGGGGTGGGGCCACGACATGGTATGCGGGGCCCCAGATCAAGCGGACCCCGTCATCCAGGAATAGCATCAGGCCGAAGGTGAGCAACAGCTGGAAGCTGACATCCCGTCCGTAAATCGGTCTTAGGAGAAACCGTTCGATCAGAATCGACAGAGCGGCAACGATGGGTGGACCGAAGATGAGCCCCATCCAGAAAGAGCCGGACCAGCGGACGAACTGCATGCACAGATAAGAACCCAGCATGAAGAGAGAACCATGGGCGAAGTTCAGAACACCCATGACGCCGAAGACCGTCGTGAGGCCCATCGAAATGAGAAAAAGCAGCATTCCCCACGAAAGGCCGTTCAGAATGTTCGCCAGAAATCCTTCCATCGTTGCTCCAGCAGCCTCTGTTCCGGGTTGTTGGCGATGAAAAAGGGCGAAGCATGCTTCGCCCCTCCATTTCTTCAGGTTCTTGTGTTCATGAAAGGCGCATCACGATGCGCCCCTACATGGGTGCATGCACAACCTATTTCATCTTACACCCCGTTTCCTCCACCGGCGGCGTAATGGCATCTCCCGGCAGGTGGAAGAGGTTCTTCAGGGTACGGATCGGCAAATTGGGATCGGCTGCAGTCTGTCCCCACACACCGTCCGTGATGGCCTGATGGTCTTCGGCCCGGATGGTGATCTTGCCGACGGGCACTTCGATAGAGAGCCCTTCGAGGGCCGTGACGATTTTTTCTTTGTCGACCGAATTGGCTTTCTTGGCTGCAGCGACATAGGCCTTCAGCGCCGCATAGGCACCATGGGCGTTGTATGACGGATAGACGTTGTAGCGCTTCAAGTAAGCATCCACGAAGGCCTTGTTCACGGGCGAATCGTTCGCTGCGAACCAGTAGCGTGTGCCGACCCAGATGTTTTCGGGCATCTTGTCTTTGAGGGCATATAAGACTTCGGTTGCAGCACCCAAGGTCATGAGTACTTCCCGCTTGCCGTCAAAGAAACCCATATCCGAAGCCTGCCGGACGAAGTCAATGAGATTGCCGCCCCACAGGGAAATCAGAACCCCGTCGGCCTTGGAATTGAGAATTTTGGTGATGTATGGGGAAAAGTCCGTGGTTGCCATCGGAGAGAAGGCGACTTCCTCCTTTGGCAGAAAGACCGCATCTGATTTCTGCTTGCTCAGGTATTTCTGGAAGTATTCCCAGGACTGATGACCGAAAGAATAGTCGGGGCCGATGGTTGTCCAGGTTTTGGCCTTGAGCTTTGAGGCCAGTTTGGCGGCCATGGCGATGTTTTGATTGATGTTAAGCGATACGCGGAATGTGTACCGGTTGCAGTTGGTACCTGTGACATCAGGGGTTGCAGCGTGGGTGATGATGAGCGGGGTCTTGAGCTCGTTCATAATGGGGGCAACCGCTGAGGCCACACCGCTCGAGTCGATTCCCATCACGACATCCACCTCGTTTTCGTAGACGAGTTTCCGGATGGCCCGGATGCCGACATCGGGTTTGCCGGTGCTGTCCTCGAAAAGGGCTTCGACTTTCCGGCCGTTGATACCGCCTGCCGCATTGATTTCATCGATGGCGAGCTCCGCCCCCTGCTTGGCGAATTGACCATAGGTGGCGAAAGGACCGGACATGATGTAGACGAAGCCTACCTTGACGGGTTTTTCTGCAGCAAGAGTAGCGCCGGTTAAGGCAAAGACGACAAAGAGCATCAGCAGAACTGTCAACCAGCGGTGTTTCATAGCGGTCTCCTTGTGTTGGTGTTGAAGGAAGGGGAGGGCTGAGAATGCAACGGAATATAGGAAAGTCAGAAGCGTAGTGTCAAGGAAAAGGAATGAAGGAACCTCATGAAATTGAGTTATCCATGATGGGCTCGCAAAAAGTCGCTTTTCCCGTGCTTTTGGGGAATGCCGGGCATAAGCGGGGTGGCTGGGGAAGCCTTTTGAGACTGCTGCGAAAACCTGTTTGAAGCCGCCGGATATCGTTGGATCGGACGGACGCGCATGAACGAATTGACATTGAAAAGCAAGCCGTTGCGATTCAACCAGCCTCTGTTTGCTGTCTGGCCATCCGTCCGATCCTACGAGATCGGGCGGCTGAGTTTTTTCGCAGCAGCGAAAAAGGTTCCCCAGTCACCCCGCGACTCGACAGAGACTTCCTGACTTTTTGCGACCTCATCATCCATGATGGCCCCGCAAAAAGTCAGGCCATCTGGATTGACCCGCAGGAAGGCGGGTGAATTTTGCTTAGCAGCGGAAAAACTCAGCAGCCCGAGCTCGTAGGATCGGGCGAATCGCCAGAATGGAAAGAATGGTTTGCTGTAATGCAACATGCTGCTTTTCAACCCAAATTCGGTGAATTGCGTCCGCCCGATCCAACGATCTCCGGCTGCTTCAAACAGTTTCCGCTGCTTCGCAAAACACCACCCGCCCTCCTGCTGGAGGCACGGCTTTGAAGGAAAATCGGTGGTTAGCGACTTTTTGCGGGGCCATCCATGTTGAATTGGAGGACTTGCTATGTCTCGAGATGGAACGCGTCTGCATCCATCCAGGCCGGAAAATCCTTCCGGAATGTCTCGATGTGTTCCTGCTCGAGGCCGATCGTTGCCACGAGAGGGCTTTCGCTCCAGTGACCGAGGATATCGCCTGTCGCATCGATCACCATCGAGTCTCCCGAAAAGGCCAGCCCGGAGCCGTCATATCCCACCCGGTTCACGCCGACTACAGCCATTTGGTTTTCGATGGCCCGGGCGATCAGAAGGTTTTGCCAGACGCTTCGTCGTGCCTTGGGCCAGCTGGCCACGACAACGGCCAAGTGAGCGTGGGGTTCGGTGTTCCGCATCCAAACGGGAAAGCGAAGATCGTAGCAGACATAGCCGCGGATCCGCCACCCGTTCAGCTCCACCTCCAGAACGGTCGTTCCCGGGGTATAGATGCGGTCTTCCCCCATCATCCGAAACAAATGCCGTTTGTCGGCAAAGGACATGTTGCCGTCGGGCCTCATCCAGATCAGGCGGTTGAAAAATCGATTGTTTTCTGTAATGACGAGGCTTCCCATCAGGACGGCATTCATTCGACTGGCGGTTTCGGCCATCCAACCGATCGTTGGGCCGTCCATGGACTCCGCGACCGATGGTGCATTCATGGTAAATCCCGTACTGAACATCTCCGGAAGAACAAGGATATCGATCGGGGAGTCGATGGTCTGCAGCACGCGATCCAGCCGTCTGCGGTTGGTTGCGGCATCCTCCCATACGGGATCGAACTGAACGATGGCAAGCTTCAGATGCGACATAGGCGTGCTGCGGCCTCCTCGAGGGTTTGTTCGTTCTTGGCGAAGCAGAACCGGAGCACGCGGTGATCCTGCCGATCCGAATGGAATACGGAAGGTGGAATGGCGGCAACCCCGAAATCCTGCGTCATGCGTACGGCAAAATCGATGTCCTTTTCATTGGAAATGACTGAGTAACCAAGCATCTGAAAATACGTTCCTTCGCAAGGCAGCAAGGCAAATCGGCTTTTTTCGATTCGTGATCGAAAAAAGTCCCGTTTTTGCTGGTAAAAGTCACCGAGTCCCAGATAGGTGGACGGATCTTCGAGCATGTCGGCGAGGGCGTACTGAACCGGGGTGTTGGAGGAGAAGGTGACGAATTGATGGATTTTCTGAAATTCGGCGCTCAGGGGTTCGGGTGCAAGACAATAGCCGATTTTCCAACCTGTTGCATGGTAGGTTTTTCCGAAGGAGCTGATGACGAAACTGCGTTCGGCCAGATCCGGGTACCGGCACATGCTCTCGTGAATCCGTCCGTCGAAGACGATGTGTTCGTAAACCTCGTCGCTGACAATGAGCATTCGGGTGTTCGCGACGATCTGCCGCAGGGCTTCGATATCGGTTCGATCGAGAATCGTTCCCGTGGGATTGTGGGGGGAATTGAGGATGATGAGCCGGGTTTTCTCAGAAATCGAATCCCGGACATGGTCCCAGTCGATACGGTACCCTGGAAAGCGCATGGCGGATGGCACTGCGACGGCATGACTCAGAGTGATGGCAGGAATGTAAGCGTCGTAAGCCGGCTCGATGACAATGGCTTCATCCCCTACCTGAAGGCAGGTGGTGATGGCGCAAAAGACGGCTTCCGTTGCGCCCGAAGTGACAGTGATTTCCGTATGGGGATCGTAGCGGCGGCCATACAGTCGCTCCACCTTTTCCGCAATCCTCTCCCGAAGCAGGGACACTCCTTGCATGGGGGCATATTGGTTTCGGCCTTCCCGCATGTGAACAAGAACCCGGTCAATCAGGCGTGGGTCTACAGAAAAGTCCGGAAATCCCTGGGATAGGTTAATGGCTCCCGTCTGCTGGGCCAGTGCGCTCATTCGGGTGAAAATCGTCACCCCCGTATCCGGAAGTCGTGATCGGTCGATACCGGTCATGTCCTGATCTCCTGCTGTCAACAAAACAAGCCCCCGAAGGGGGGCAGCGGTCCAAGGTCGAACGTCCCGTGTCGATATGCCTATCCTAAATGGGTTCCATAGCCATTCGTCCAGCCCTTTGCAAGCAGAAAATGCCGGTGATGGGTTGTTCTACATCTGATGGCCTCGCAAAGAGTCGGAAAGTCTCGTCATCGTCGCATGGCAGGACATACGCCTTTGTTGCTGCAGCGGATAAACTCAGCCGCCCGAGCTCGTAAGGGCCGGGCGTTGCTCAGGCCCGGCAATCGACAAAATCGGGGTAGCGGCGACTTTTTGCGAGCCCATCCTGTCTGCGATGGTTCGACACAACCCAAAGAGGCTGACAGGTTTATGACATAACGCATCTGTGACTTGCACTGCCAGAAGGGAACCGATATGATTTTTTCCGGAACATTCAAAGGAAATCCGTCGCTTTTTCATCGTCGACACAGGGAGGGATCACCCAATGACTGCAGAGGAACACCCCGGAAGTCTTCTCGAGATCAGCGGTGCCTACTGGAAAACCTGCACGCTTCATGCGGCTGTGAAGCTCGACGTTTTCACGATCATCGGGCCGGAGCGGCTTACAGAAGTCGAGGTGGCCGAACGCCTTGAAGCAGATCCCCGGGCCACGGGAATGCTGCTGAACGCGTTGTGTGCCATGAACCTGCTCGAAAAGCGGGATGACACCTACATGAACACACGGATGTCCAGTGCTTTTCTGTCGAAGGATTCCCCCCGGTATGTCGGATACATCATTCAGCATCATCGACACCTCGTGGCCTCCTGGAATCAACTGGATGTGGCCGTGAAAACCGGAAAGCCGGTTCGGTCCAGGGCGCAGTTCAGCGATCCAGAGGTACGGGAAGCCTTCCTGATGGGGATGTACAACATCGCCATGCAGACGGCCCCTCGCGTCGTTGGGCAGCTGGATTTGGGGGGACGCAAGCGGCTGCTGGATCTGGGCGGTGGCCCGGGAACCTGGGCCATTCATTTTTGCCTGAAGCATCCGGAAATGACGGCAACCGTTTTCGATTTGCCTGCAACGGAACCCTTTGCTATCCGGACGATCGAACGATTCGGTGTTTCGGACCGAATTCGGTTTGTTGCCGGCAATTATCTCGAGGACGCGATTCCGGGACGATATGATCTGGTATGGCTCAGTCAGATCCTGCATGGGGAAGGCCCCGAATCTTGCGTGGATATCATCCGGAAAGCCGTCGATACCCTGTCTTCCGGCGGCATGATCCTCATCCATGAATTCATGCTGGAAAATTCCCTGGACAGCCCACCGTTTGCCACCTTGTTTTCTTTGAACATGTTGTTGGGAACCGATTCGGGGCAAGCTTACTCCGAGCGCCAACTATCCGATATGCTGATCCAATTCGGGATTCAGAATATCCACCGCATCCCTGTTCACACACCCAACGATTCCAGCGTTCTTGCCGGAATTAAACCATGATGGCGTCGCAAAAAGTCAGGCCCTATGGATTGACCCGCAGGAAGGCGGGTGAATTTTGCTCAGCAGCGGAAAAACTCAGCAGCCCGAACTCGTAGGATCGGGCGGATAGCCAGAATGGAAAGAATGGTTTGCTGTAATGCAACATACTGCTTTTCAATCCAAATTCAGTGAATTGCGTCCGCCCGATCCAACGATCTCCGGCTGCTTCAAACCGTTTCCGCTGCTTCGCAAAACATCACCCGCCCTCCTGCTGGAGGCCCGGCATTGAAGGAAAATCCGTGGATGACGACTTTTTGCAACTCCATTAAACCATGAACCCTACCCGGAGTATCTCTCGTTTCGGATTGCCCAATGGAAACGCCGACAGCCATCATTTGTAGAACCCATCTTGAGGGAGGATTCCGATGAAAATCATCCGCTGCATGTACTGGTTCGTGGGGTTTGTCGTGTGTCTGGTTTCTGTGGTTTTCGCAGGATCGGCGATCGAAAAACGTTCGACGGATACCTATACGCTGCTATTGGTGGGGATGGGAGACAGCCTGACCCACGGGACAATGGATGCCACCAACAATTGGATCAATACCAGCAACGCCTATATGCAGCAGGTGGCCGAGGCCCTGGCCGTCGTTCTGCCGATCCGGTTTTCACAACCTTATTACGGCTTTCGGGAACAGCGGTTAAGGCCGTTTATTGTTCCCACAAACATCGGCATCGATGGTTCGGATATTTTTTCGTTGGAAGGAATCGAATACTACAAGCGGGTGGGTGCCTCGGAATCGTACGTCACGGAGGCCTATCTATGTAACAGCGTCACCCCGCTCTCTTTTCAGGATGACTACGACAAGGTCATGTATCCGTTGAACCGGATCGCCCAAAAGTCGGTATCCCAAATCGATGCAGGCCAGACACTCTTGAAGTTGCAGGCAGAGGAAAATCCGGGCGCACCAGCCCTGGTCCTGCTTTGGATCGGAAACAACGATACGAGCCTGGCAGCCCTCGGAGTGGGAGGCAGCAACCCCTCCTTTCTTCCGTTACCTGTGGATGCCCTTTCCAGGGAAATCACGCCCGCTCTTCGGGAGTTGCTGGAAAAAGGTAGAGACAGCGGCCAACTCAATTTCGAACCCTACACCCGACAGGCCATCGAACGGAACATGACGGACACCGCCGATTTCGATCGCCAGTTCAACCACATTCTCGCCCGTCTCCATCAAGAAAACCCCATGCCCACTGGTACTTCGACTTTTTGCGTACTGACCCTTCCCTATTACAGCGCTGTCGGTTATCTGTTCGATTCCGATGACATCGAATGGTATCTGAAACAGATCGATCCTGCCTATCAGGTGCCGTCGACCTTCAAACGGGTTGCGGAACCCGGGCAACCCATTACCAACCCCTTCAAGGGGGATCGCATTTCGCTCTTCACGTTCGCCAGCATGTATGCGTTGATGAACAGCGGGTATTCCACCGAACAGGTCAATTCGATCCTGGAAAAAAACGGGGTGCAGCAGGACGGGCTGGTTCTCTCCGAGGAGGAACAGCAGGTCATCATGTCCCGTATCGATGCTTACAACCAGATCATCCAGACGGCCGCATCCGCCTACGAAGACGTTGTTCTGATCGATATCGGCAGCTATCTGAATTCGGTGTTGAGAGGGGAAACGTCAATAACGGTTTCCGGAAAGACGTTCAGCCGGAAATGGTCCCGCGGGAGTGCTTTCAGCTTGGACGGGGTTCATCCGGGCTATGCCGCTCAGGCGCTGATCGCCAACCATATCTTGACGAAGATCAATCAGCGGTTCGATGTGAATGCACCCCTCATCGATTTGGAGCAGGTGTTTGCAACTGATCCCTATGTAGATCGGGATGGGGACGGATGGGTAGCCGGCCCCGGGTATCCCGCCTATGGATTGACGGAACTGCTGTTTCTCTTCACCGATCCAAACGATCAGGATTTTTCTGTCAAGGCCCATCTTCCGCCGAATTTCTGGCGAGAGCTATCCAGGATTCTTCTCAGGGAAATGCTCGGTATACCGGGGGTGAAGGCGCTGCATCAGTCCATTGTCAGCCAATCGGGATAGGCCTGAACCGATACTGTTGCCCGGGATGATGCTTCAATTTTGTTGTAATATCGATCCGATCGCAACATCGCTCTCTTTCGTCGCTGGTGAACAATCAAGTTTGATGGCCCCGCAAAAAGTCGCCAACCACCGCTTTTCCTTCAAAGCCGGGCCTCCAGCAGGAGGGCGGGTGGTGTTTTGCGAAGCAGCGGAAACTGTTTGAAGCAGCCGGAGATCGTTGGATCGGGCGGACGCAATTCATTTGTATTGATTTGAAAAACAGCATGTTGGAAACCACCAAACCTTTCTTTCCATTTTGGC
>JBFMBE010000015.1:0-37269 GCA_040755275.1 Thermodesulfobacteriota bacterium
TGTTTGAAAAACATCATCTTGCAACTCAGCATTTCTGTATTCCAAGTTTGGCTATCCGCCCGATCCTACGAGATCGGGCGGCTGAGTTTTTTCGCAGCATCGAAAAAGGTTCCCCAGTCACCCCGCGACTCGACAGAGACTTCCTGACTTTTTGCGAGGCCATCATCGTTTGACGATGAGGGCAACGGCTTCTCCGCCTCCCAGGCACAAGGATGCCAGGCCTGTCCTGACGTTTCTTCTTTCCATCTCGTAGAGCAAGGTCACCAGCACCCGGCAGCCGCTTGCGCCGATGGGATGTCCGATGGACACGCTGCCTCCGTTGACGTTCACCTTAGCGGGATCGAGTTTGAGCTCCCGCAGAACGGCGACCGTCGATCCGCTGAAGGCCTCGTTGATTTCGAAGAGATCGACGTCCTCCATGGAAATGCCCTCTTTCCGGCAGCATTTCGGGACGGCCATGATGGGGGCGACCAGAACGTATTTCATGTCGATCCCGGCGGATGCCTGTGCACCGATCGTCGCAAGAACCCTGCAGCCCAGCTTTTCGGCTTTTTCCCGTGACATGACGACAACAGCCGCCGCACCGTCACTGATGATCGACGCATTTCCAGCCGTTCCGACCCCATCGGGTTTGAAGGCGGGCCGCATCTTGGCCAAGGTTTCATATGGGGTTTCCTGGCAGCATTCGTCCGTATCGAAGCGTTTCACTCCGCCTTTTCTCTGGGGAATATCGATTGGAACGATTTCCGCCTGAAAACGTCCGGAACGAATCGACTCCATCGAGCGTCTGTAGGATTCGGCGGCATATCGATCCTGATCTTCCCGGCTCACCGAAAACTTTTCGGAACACAATTCGTTCGACATGCCCATGTGAAAATCGTTGACAATGTCCCAAAGACCGTCGTGTACCATGTGGTCTTCGATTTTACCCGGTCCCATGCGGTATCCGAAACGGGCCTTGTCGAGGTAATACGGAGCCCGGCTCATGGATTCCATACCGCCGGCGACGACGACTTCGGCGTCTCCGGTTTGAATGGCCTGGGCAGCGAGCATGACGGCCTTGAGCGCCGATCCACAGACCTTGTTGATGGTCAGACACTCGACCTCCCAGGGAAGTCCGGCCTGAACGGCTGCCTGTCTGGCCGGGTTCTGACCGTACCCACAGGGAAGCACCTGCCCCATGATGACTTCGTTGACCTGGATCGGATCGATGGCTGCTCTTCGAATGGCTTCCTGAATGACAATGGCGCCGAGCCGGGTTGCTCCGAACTCGGCCAGCGATCCGTTGAAACTCCCAATGGGTGTTCGGACGGCACTGACGATGACGGCTTCCTTCATGACGATTCTCCTCTGTTTCTCAACGATTCCATCCGGGTTTCAGACTTCCATCTCCCCGATCCACCTACCGTCTTCTGAATCCTGACTTCTACCTTCTGACGGCTGCCTTTACAACTTGCCTTCTTCTCCTGACTGATCGATCACATATTCCTGCGATATTTCCCGCCGACTGCATACAGGGCGTTGGTGATCTGTCCGAGCGAGCATACCCGAACCGTATCCATCAGTTCCGCAAAAATATTGCCTCCATTCAGGGCAACCTGTTGAAGCTTTCGGAGGGCGGCAGGCGCTTCGGCGGCATGTCGTTTCTGGAATTCGGCAAGCCGTCGCAGCTGACTTTCCTTTTCTTCTTCCGTAGCCCTGGCCAGCTCGATATCGTCGCTCAATTCATCGCTTGTGGCGTTGGGATCCCGGAAGGTATTGACACCGACGATAGGATATTCCCCGGTGTGCTTGAGGGTTTCGTAGTAAATGGATTCTTCCTGAATCTTGCTGCGCTGGTAGCCGGTCTCCATCGCTCCGAGAACTCCGCCCCGTTCCGTGATCCGATCGAATTCCGACAGAACCGCTTCCTCGACGAGCTGGGTCAGCTCTTCCACGATGAAGCTGCCCTGATTCGGATTTTCGTTCTTGGCGAGCCCCCACTCCCGATTGATGATGAGCTGGATGGCGAGAGCCCTTCGAACGGATTCGGTTGATGGTGTGGTGATGGCCTCGTCGAAGGCATTGGTGTGCAGGCTGTTGCAGTTGTCGTAGATGGCGCAAAGAGCCTGCAGGGTGGTTCGAATGTCGTTGAATTGAATGTCCTGGCTGTGCAGGGACCTTCCCGACGTCTGGATATGATACTTGAGCATCTGGGAGCGGTCACACCCCTTGTACTTGTATTTCATGGCGATGGCCCAAATGCGGCGAGCCACTCGACCGATGACCGTGTACTCCGGGTCCATCCCGTTCGAGAAGAAGAAAGACAGGTTCGGTGCAAAGCTGTCGATCGGCATGTTGCGGGATAGGTAGTATTCGACATAGGTGAACCCGTTCGACAAGGTAAGGGCCAGCTGGGTGATGGGATTGGCGCCGGCTTCGGCGATGTGGTAGCCTGAGATCGAAACGGAATAGAAGTTCCGGACCCGGTTGTCGATGAAGAATTGTTGGATGTCCCCCATCATTTTCAGGGCGAAGTCGATCGAAAAGATGCAGGTGTTCTGCCCCTGATCTTCTTTCAGGATGTCTGCCTGCACCGTTCCGCGAACGTTCGAGAGAACATCTGCCCGGATCTTCGCCGCCTCGTCCGCAGACGGTTCCCGACCGGTTTCAGCCCGGAATTTGTCGAGCTGCTGATCGATGGCCGTATTCATGAACATCGCGAGCATGATCGGGGCAGGGCCGTTGATCGTCATGGAAACCGATGTGTTGGGCGAGCACAGATCAAAACCGCTGTAGAGGATCTTGACATCTTCGAGCGTACAGATGCTCACGCCGGATGTACCGATTTTTCCATAAATGTCGGGTCTTCGGTCCGGGTCGTATCCATAGAGAGTGACGGAGTCGAAAGCCGTCGAGAGCCGTTTGGCCTCGGATGCAGCAGACAGCAGTTTGAACCGACGGTTGGTTCGCCCCGGATCGCCTTCGCCCGCAAACATCCGGGTGGGATCCTCCCCAACCCGTTTCATCGGGAAAACACCGGCCGTATATGGAAAACGACCGGCAACGTTTTCCTCCCGCATCCAGCGGTAAATTTCACCGGGATCTGTGAATCGGGGAATGGCCACCTTCGGAATCTTCTGATGGGACAAGGATTTCGTGTAGAGCGGTACACGAACATCCTGTCCCCGAACCTGATAGACCAGCTCATCCTTGCGGTAGGCATTCCGGATATCGTCCCATTCCCGCAGCAAGGCTTCGGTTTCGGGTTCGACGGCTTTCTTGGCTTCGGCCACTGCATCCCGCAGTTTGGCCAACAGCTCCTCCCGATCTCCCTCGATGGCGGATCCAAGCTGCTTCATGGCTTCTTCCAGATGCCACACCTTTCGGACCACAGCCGCCTGCTGTTTTGTTTTCTGATGATATTCGCGGATCGTATCGCTGATTTCGGAAAGGTAACGGGTTCTTTCCGGCGGAATGATGATGGTCTTGGAAGAGGAAGTCTTGGTGGATGGACGCTCAAGCCGCGTCTGAAAACGGGTGCCGCATTTGGAGTTGAGGGCATCGAGAATGCCCTGATACAGAGCGGTGACGCCGTCGTCGTTAAACCGGGATGCAATGGTGCCGTAGACTGGCATGTCCTCAAGCATTTTGTCCCATGCCTTCCGGTTGCGCTGCACCTGCTTGCGGACATCTCGGACGGCGTCCTCACCACCCCGCTTCTCGAACTTGTTCACGACGATGATATCGGCAAAATCGAGCATGTCGATTTTTTCGAGCTGGCTTGCAGCACCGAATTCCGCTGTCATGACATACATGGACAAATCCGTCAGATCGACGATGTGGGAGTCTCCCTGGCCGATACCCGCCGTTTCCGAAATGATGAGATCGAAACCGACGATCTTGAGGGCTTGAAGGATTTCTGCGAGTGCGTCGGGAATTTCGGTGTGGGATTTTCGGGTGGCAAGCGACCGCATATATACCCGAGAATCTCCGATCGCGTTCATACGAATCCGGTCGCCAAGAAGGGCTCCACCGGTTTTCCTTCGGGACGGATCGCAGCTGACGATGGCGATATGGACATTCTCGAGATCGTGAAGCATGCGTAGGATCAGTTCGTCGGTGAGAGAAGATTTACCGGCTCCGCCGGTTCCTGTAATACCGAGGATCGGTACCGGTTTTGGCATCGGTTTCGATCGAATCTGGGCAAGCAGCCGCTCCAGTTTGTCGGGATCTTTCGCCTTGGATTCCTCGATGGTCGTGATCAGGTTGGCGATGGCGTTCTTGTTTTCCGGGGAGAGCACATCCAGGTCGAGATTCCCGTCTTGCACCGTCGAAAAGTCCATTTTCCGGACCATATCGTTGATGATGCCCTGAAGCCCCATCCGGGCCCCGTCTTCCGGAGAATAGATTTTCGTGACGCCGTAGGCCTCGAGCTCTTTGATTTCGAAGGGAACGATGACGCCTCCACCGCCTCCGAAGATCCGGATATGGGGGGCCGCTCGTTCCCGGAGCAAGTCGACCATGTATTTGAAGAATTCCATATGACCGCCCTGATAACTCGAAACGGCGATTCCCTGGACATCTTCTTCGATGGCTGCATCCACGATTTCGGTAACGGAACGGTTGTGTCCGAGATGGATGACTTCGACACCGGTATCCTGAAGGATCCGGCGCATGATGTTGATGGCTGCGTCATGCCCGTCGAAAAGGGAAGTGGCGGTAACGACACGAATGTGGTTTTGGGGGGTGATGGGTTGGGTTTCGAAACTCACGCGTCCTCCTTTGGCTACGTGCAGCCGCTTGCGTTCGATGGAGCGAATAGTGATTTAGTAATTAGAACAGTATCAATTCTTTTTAGGATACTTCAATCCCAGGATCAGTCGGGTTTGCATGGCGATGTAATCTTCGATGCTGTAATGCCTGGCCAGAAACCACCTGCGGAATGTCCACATGTGTCCGAGAACGGTGATGTTGTGAGCCGCAAGCTCGATCGTCTGGTCGTCCATCTCGGGCAAATCACCGGAAGCAATCAATCTGGCGAGGATTTCGACGAAAAGACCGGTGATCATGACCTCGTTTTCGAGGACTTTCTTTCGCCAGTTGGGCGGAAGGGACTGGGTTTCCTGATAGATCAGCAGGATGTGGTCGCTCATGCGGTGACACACCAGGAAATACTCCCGAACGGCTGCAGCGAGGGCGTTTTTGGCTTCTGTTGCCTGAGAAAGGGCTTCCGTAACGCTGTTGATCATTTCCTGGTGGATGGCGTCGCAGACGAGATACAGGATGTCTTCTTTGGACTTGACGTATTCGTACAAAGAACCTATGGAGAATCCCGCAGCGGCAGCAATCTGACGGGTTGTGGTTTTGTGAAAACCATTTTCGATGAAAAGCTCCACTGCAGCATCGATGATCTGCCTACGGCGCTTTTCGACCAGCTCTGGATTCTTGACAAGTGTCGGAACGTCTTTGGTTGTGATATTGCGGCCGGTCATTTGGATTGTTCCATCTTCAAAGCCACCTGTAGTGGTGAAAGGAAATCCAGGAGCTGCATACAGGTTCCTGAACGAGCGCTCAGTCGTGTTGGTGGCTTCCTATCACGATAGAAAAATGTTTGTCAAGCATATATTCATAAAGTTGCAACAAGTCGCTTTTCCTATATTTTTCGCAGAGGTCGCGCATATTCGAAAGACATCATGCGGCGCAGCAAAGGATGATGGAGTCGCAACAAGTCGTCACTACCTCGAATGGGTTGATTGTCGGGCCTGAGCATGGGGTCGGGGTTGCCTTTTGAGCTTGCTGCGAAAACGTGTTTGAAGCCGCCGGAGATCGTTGGATCGGACGGACGTGCTTGATCGAAATTGCCATTGAAAAGCAAGCCGTTGCAATTCAACGAGCCTCTGTTTACTGTTTGGCCATCCGTCCGATCCTACGAGATCGGGCGGCTGAGTTTTTTCGCAGCAGCGAAAAAGGCATCCCCGTCCCCATGCGGCTAAGCAGAGACTGTCCGACTTGTTGCGAGCTCATCAATTATCTTCCCAGGAGGATCCCGGATGACCCGTCTATCGATCGTGGATGACTTGAAGCGTACGGACCCTTTCGAAATCCTCGATGAAAAGGTGCTCGAAGACGTCGCCCGACAAACGGAAGTTAAAACCTACGCGGCGGGGGATTATGTTTTTCGACAGGGGGATGTCAGCCTGGACCGACTCTTTGTGATCCGATCCGGCCTTGTGGAAATCACGGTTTCGAACGACAGAGGTATCGAAACCGTTGTCGGATTGCGAAAGCCTCATGATTTTTTCGGCGAGACGGTGGTGCTCTCCCAGCAGCGGTATCCCGGTTCTGCAAGGGTCAAGGAAGAAACGACCTGCCTTCTGATCAAGCGAAGAACATTGGAGAGCCTGATTTACATTTATACGGATTTTTCGAGCTTTTTCAGCGCCCTGTTGGCAGAACGCATGCGAATGCTCTATGAGGGAATGGTCGAGGAACATTCCTACGATTCGTACAGCTGCGCCGAGTCTCCCTTGTTCCGAAAACGAGTCAGCGAAATCATGTCCTATCCGGTCATCACCTGCCAGCAAGGCGATTCGGTGACGGATGCCGCCCGAACGATGATGGAGCGGGATATCAGCGCCATCGTCGTTCTGAATCGCGACCGAAGACCCTGTGGAATTCTGACGGAAAACCTTCTGGTACGTCATCTGATTGCAGAAAGAAGCTATGATATCCAAACCTGCAAGGTGGGGCAGGTTCTGAACAGCAAGGTGGTGTCGATTCATCCGGAGGCCTTCATCGGGCAGGCCCTCGTTTCCATGATCCGCAACAAGACGAAACATCTCATCGTCATCGAACGCAACGATCTCGTCGGCATCGTGACGATGGTCGATCTGATCAAATCGAGAAGCACCGGACAGCTTCTATTGTCCCATCATATCGAAAATCAACAATCGATTCAGGGATTGGCCGCTATCGGTCAGGAAGTGGACAACATTCTTCATACCCTGGTGAACGAACGGGCTTCCATCACCGAGATCCTCGATGTGATGACGGAATTGCACGACCGAATGCACCAGCGCGTTCTTGAACTTTGCGAAGAACGCATGCGTCGGGAAGGATATGGTCCACCCCCCACTGCCTACTGCTGGATCAACATGGGCAGTGCCGCACGGGGGGAGCAAACCTTGCGGACCGACCAGGACAATGCGTTGATCATCGCCGATCATCCAGATGAAACATCGGAAGAGGTGCACCACTATTTTGTGCGGTTCGCTGAAATCGCCAACCAAAGCCTCAACGATTGCGGGTTTGCCAAATGTCCCGGCAACGTGATGGCTGTCAACCCGAAATGGCGCAGAACGCTCTCTGGATGGATGCAGGCCGTCGATGAATGGATGCATTCGGTAGACCCGGAAGATACCCGAAGCCTGACCATCCTGCTCGATTACCGTCCCGTTTTCGGACAGAGTTTTCTTGCCGAAAAGCTTTGGGAATATGTATTCGCCGAAATACGCAAATCGATTTCAGCTGGTCATGTGCTGGCACGCGATGACAAGACGTTTCGGATTCCGGTCTCTTTCCTCGGGACGTTCATTACGGAAAAGAGCGGGCCTCACAAGGATGAAATGAATTTGAAAACCGCTGGTATCGTTCATTTGGTCAACGGCATCCGGCTGCTTGCTCTAAACCAGTCGATCAGCGAACCATCGACACTGGAAAGGCTGAAGCTGCTCGAGAAGAGTGGGGCATTGAGTCGAGATGACGTCGATCTCTTTCGGACGAGTTTCGAAGCCCTGATGATGCTTAAACTTCAGGCCAACCTAAAAAAGATCGCCCAGGGAAAAGCTGCGGACAATTATGTCGATCCTTACAGCCTGCGCAAGCGGGAGCGTATGATGCTGAAGGACGCACTGAGTGGAGTCGCCATCCTCCAAAAAATGATCACACGGGAGTTCAACGTTCCTTGGCTGCAGTTTTTCAGTTGAAGAGCTGTAGACAGCGGGCGTGGGGCTTCCGACCCATGTAGGCCTTTATTTGAAACCATTCTGATGATGAGCTCGCAAAAAGTCGGTTATTAGCGACTTTTTGTGAGGCCATCATATGAATGCAAGTCTGCGCAGCAGTTTCCGTACGAACGCGTCGCCCCCGAACGTCCTCACCTCGCTGCGCCTTCAACGAGCGCAACATGCTGCACCCCCACAGCCCATCAGGCTTTCATGCCTACCCGTGTTCACGCACTCGGCTTAACCCTACGATTTCGCATTAAATGCAGCTGAATATCGTTTATTCTCTAATCGCTCTAAAAAAAAGTTTGACTTTCATTGCTGTTTTGTTTTAAAGAATGGTCCAACGAATTTGACTGAGCGCTCGTTCAGAATGCCTTCGATTGAAAATAGGAACATCAAAACAGGGGGTTGAAGGAGTTCCAATCGTACCGGAAGCCTAAACCGAAGGTCGGTGAAAGTGCTTCCGCAAGATAACCAGGCGGTGGTTGCATACAAACGAATTCAGAAAGGAGAAGCGATGAGCCAGGAACACAACATGATGGATTACGACAAAACCTATGCAGAATTCAAATGGGAGGTACCGGAATACTACAATTTCGCAGGGGACGTCATCGATAAATGGGCCCAGGATCCCAATAAACTGGCCATGTGGTGGGTAGATGATTTCGGCAACGAAGCCAAGAAAACCTTTGCCGATATCAGCAAGGCTTCGAAGAAACTTTGCAATGTGCTGGCACAAAACGGAGTCAAGCGGGGGGATGTCATCGTTGTTGTTCTGGGACGCTACATCGAATGGTGGGAACTGTTTACGGCTTGCATCCGCATGGGTGCCGTGATCGCTCCCGGAACCTCGCAGCTCACCTCCAAAGACCTCGAATACCGTGTCAACACCGCAAAAGCGGTCTGCTTTGTCACAGACAATGCCAACGCGGGAAAACTCGATGAAATCGCAGACAAATGCCCCACCCTGAAATGCAAGATCGTCGTCGGCGGAAAGCGGGATGGATGGTTGAGCTATACGGATGCCGTCAATGCTGCATCCGATCAATTCGAAACCGCAAAGACCAAGCATGACGAAGAAGCCATCGTCTACTTCACCTCCGGAACGGTCGGTTTCCCCAAAATGGCTTTGCATACCCACACGTCCTATCCGCTTGGCCACTATGTAACCGGTAAATTCTGGCTCGATCTCAAGCCGACCGATCTACACTGGAACATTTCCGATACCGGATGGGCCAAGGCTGCCTGGTCCAGCTATTTCGGACCCTGGCAATGCGGTGCAGCCCTCTTTGTCCATCACACCGACCGTTTCGATCCCAAGAAAACCCTCGAGCTTCTCTCCCAATATCCAGTCACCGTCATGTGCGGCGCTCCCACGATCTACCGCATGCTCGTTCTGCAGCCGCTCTCCGATTACAAATTCCCGACCCTCCGCCACTGCGTAGGCGCCGGCGAACCGCTCAACCCGGAAATCATCGAGGTCTGGAAGAAGGCCACCGGTTGCACCATCCGTGACGGCTACGGCCAAACCGAAACTGTCTGTCTGTGCGGCAGCTTCCCCTGCATCGAACCCCGGTTCGGCTCCATGGGCAAGCCCACCCCAGGTTTCGACCTCCAGGTCATCGACGACAATGGAAACATCGTTCCGCCGAACACGGAAGGGGACATCGCCATTCGGGTCAAACCGAACCGGCCGCTTGGATTGTTCAAGGAATACTGGAAAGAGCCCGAAAGAACGGCATCAGCCTTCCGTGGAGACTGGTATCTTACGGGCGATCGGGCCTATCGGGATGAAGATGGATATTTCTGGTTCGTCGGACGTGCGGATGACGTCATTCTGACTTCCGGGTATCGGATCGGACCGTTCGAAGTGGAAAGCGCCCTGATCGAGCATCCGGCCGTCGCCGAATCGGCCGTCGTCTCGAGTCCCGACGAAACCCGCGGTGAAGTCGTCAAGGCTTTCGTCATTCTGGCCCCAGGCTATCAGCCCAGCGATGCGTTGGCCAAGGAACTCCAGGAACACGTCAAGAAGGTAACAGCACCCTACAAATATCCCAGAAAGATCGAATTCGTCACCACTCTGCCCAAAACCGTCAGCGGCAAAATCCGTCGCGTCGAGCTTCGCAATGCAGAGTGGGGGCGTAAGTAATCCCGTTCTTCCAATCCGGCTGCTGCAGGAAATCACCCGCGGCAGCCCATTCCTCCCCAATCAACGGAAGGAGTTCACGCCATGAAGGAAGCTTTGTACAAAAAAGAAATCTGGATCACGATCATTTTCACCATTCTGTTGCTGCTGACGGGGCACTTTGCCTCGATTTTTGTTCTGTTTCCGGGGTTGAAAGGCGGAACGCTGTGGGGATTTCCGGTGGAGTACATCGTTCCGATTCTGATGGGGTGGTTTGGCATGATGATTGTCTGCATTGTAATGGCAAAAGTCTGCAACCAATTCGACGATGAGATGGAAGCCTATGCAAAGAGCCAGGGGCAGGACGTCCTGACCGACAAGTCGAAAGGAGGATTTTGATGGGCAGTGAATTTGCACTCCAAAACGTGTGGGTAGGCGTGGTCGTCGTCGTCCTGCTGTTTGCCATCTGTTACGCCATCGGTTATTTCTCCGCAAAAATGACCACCAGTGAAGACGATTTCTATGCAGCCGGTTTCAAGATCGGACCGGTCACCAACGGCCTGAGCATGGCTGCCACGTGGGCGAGTCTTGCCACCTTCCTGGGAGTCATCGCCTTGATCTCCAAAATGCAGGTACCCTTCGTGTACCTGTGGATTCAATGGTCCATTTCCATTCCGCTGTTGACCCTCCTGTATGGAACCAGTCTTCGTCGGATGAAGGCCTATACACCCGGAACCTTCATCAAGGCCCGTTATGGAAACGGGGCCACCCTCGTCATCGCCTGCTGGATGATCCTCATCATGGTCATGTACGCCCTGGGTCAGATGATCGGGCTGGGCCAGGCATTCGAAATGCTTTTCGGCGTTCCCTACAACATCGGGCTGATCGTCGCCGGTATCGCAACCGTCGGATACATCACTCTGGGCGGGATGTACGGTGCCTCTTACAATGCCGCCTTTCAGATGGTTATCATGACCGTCGCCATGATCGTTCCGATGGGCGCCATCATGAAGCAGATGGGCTCTTCGGGGTGGTGGTTTCCGCCGCTGGCTTATGGCGACATGGTCCCCGCCATGTTGAAGGTCTTACCGACCTTCTTCGATATGAAATACGATTTCCGATGGTATTTCGCTCTGATTCCGGCTTTCACCCTTGGACCTGTCGCTCTGCCCCATCTGGCCATGCGGGTGTTCACATCGTCGAGCGTCAAGAACGCCCGATGGGCGGTCGTTTGGTTCGTTCTCTTCCTCGGCCTGCTGTTTGCCGGAACCTACACGAGCGGTTTTGCCGGCAATTATTTTCAGGCCACAACGGGCAAAGCCATCGCCAAACCCGACCAGACCCTGCTGATCCTGAATGTGTTCTATAATCCCGTCTGGGTGGCGGCCTTCGTCATGGGCGGTGCGCTGGCAGCCGGTCTTTCGACGGTCGGCGGCAACCTGATGGCCATCTCCGGGCTTGTCGGAAACGATATCCTGACCATCCTGGCCCCATCGATGGACAGCAAAACCCGCGTGAAATGGGGATTCGTCGCCCTGGGTCTTGGCGGCATCATCGCTGTTCTGTTGGCTTTCAATCCTCCGAAGTTCCTCGTCACGAGCATTCTGTGGGCTTTTGGTCTTCTGGCTTCCACAGCGACTCCCGGCATTCTGTTGGGTGTATGGTGGAAAGAGGCGAACAAGCTCGCATTGATCGTATCTTCGACGATCTGCGGGATCACCTACATCGTTATTTCTCCCCATGTTCTTCCGAGCATCGTCGTCGGAAAGGGTGCCACAGCAGCACTCGGCATGTCCGGCGGGATGGTGACCGTACCGCTTTCCTTCACCCTCTTCATTTTCCTCTCCATCATCTTCAACCGGATTCCGGCCCTACAGGCCTATGCGCCCACCCTGAAGGACAAGCAGGTCATTGACCGGATTCACGGTTGGGGCGATTACGATGAAACCCGCTACAACAGCCTTACTTGGCCGATCATTCTAGCCATCGTGTGCATTTTCATCACGATCTGGGGGCTTCAACCCTGGAAGTTCTGATGCAATGAAGCGATGAGAATCCTCGCAGTATAAAGGCATGGCCGATTCTTCCGGGCAGGGGGGATCGGCCATGTTGTTTGAGAAAGCGTCTGGGACGTTGCGGTTTGAGGGAGGCCATGATAAAGAAGGAATGGAGTTGGTGACGGACTGGAAACGACACAAAGGGCGCTGCATTTTTATCCTTTCCATATCCGATTGATAATATTCGGTATATCACCCATGCTTGTAGGGGAGAATCGATACCATCATGTTGTATTTGCATCATATGATCCGGGTGTTGCGCTTCGAAGAATCGGTGTATCGTGAAGCCATCACCCGCAACAAGCTTTCGCTCTGGTACACAGCCTTCAACGTTTCCATCCTGGGTCTGCTCTATGGAGGAACCAACGTTCTGTTCGCCGGAACCATTTTGGCATCTCATGGAATCTTCGAGCCCGTCTCTGCTCAGGTCAAAATCACCCTGCTGCTGATGGGGGTATCCATTGCCTTTCTGGTTCATGGTGCCGCGGCGCTCTTCGCCTGGGTGTTTTGCCGTGGAATGGGCGGATCCACGTTGTTCATGCCTGTATATCTCGCCATCGGCATGGCTGTCGTTGCCTTCTGGCCGATGGCACCCATCCTTTCGGCTGTACTGAGCGGATCTGGTGGACAGATTGCCTTCGGTCTGCTTCTCGTAACCCTGGCCTACGGATTCATTGTCCTTTTTCACGCCGTAAAATCCGCTTCCGGCCTCGCTCTGCCCCGGATGGTCATCGTAACGGTGATTCTCGTCATTTATATCATCAGCTTCATGTACCTCTGGGTTGGATAAATGTCCGACCTCCGAAATCTCCATTTCTGCTTCCGCAGCCGCTGCTTCCTTTTGGCCGCACTGCTTGTCCTCTCGTTCGATCTTTCCTATGCCGGTTCTCATTTCATCTCCCTGAAACATCCCTCCGAGGATCGGATGCTCGATCCCAGCTTTTGGATCGAACGATCCGGACATACCGATATCGTTCTTATGACATCTTCGGATATCGATCGGCTGAACCAGGAGATTCGCACAACGTTTCAAGCCGGGTTGATCCTTCTCGATGAAACGGTCCTGCGATCTGGAGCCGTGCTCCGCCGAAATCTTCGGCAGGAGTACGACAACCTGAGCGATCGGCTGTCGACCGGTCCCGATACAAGAGGAAACAAGTTTTCAAAATCCCTTCTCCAGAACCTTGCCCTGGAACGAATTGCTGAAGACATTCCCGTTCGATATGGCATCGTCACCCGCTTCTGCGATCAGCGATTGCTGCCGACAACCGCTGCTGTCGTTGCAGACCCGGAATCCCGAGACATTGATCTCGTTCAAAACAGCGCCCTCGACATCGGCACACCGGTCCGCATCCTGCATGAAAGTCGGGATGGTCTCTGGCTGTTCGTTCATTGCGACATCAGCGCCGGCTGGGTCAAACGGAACTCCATTGCTGCATGCGATCGAGATGCCGTCAACCGCTTTATTAAACCGGATTCGCCGGTGGTTTTTCTTCAACCCAAAGCCCCCATTCGAAAAGACGGTCCACCCAGTCCGCATGTCATCGGCTGGCTGCGCATGGGAGCATCCTTACCGTTTGCAGGAGACTGCTTAGGACCTTGGATTTCCGTATGGGTACCCCAAAGAACATCAACAGGCGATCTGGATGTGCGCAAAGGGTGGGTCTTCGGAGACGATGTACGAATCGGTTTTTTGCCTCTGACATCTCGAAACATCATCAACCAGGCCTTCCGAATGCTCGGTGCGCCCTACGGATGGGGCGGAAAAGGACAGGCACAGGACTGCTCCCGGTTGATCCAGGAAATCTTCGCGACCATGGGACTGATGCTCCCCCGCAATTCCGGTGATCAGGCCAGGGTACTCGAAACGATCGCTTCTTTCGGAAAAGAAGTCGGATGCCTGGATCGGATGGATACAATACGGTGTTTGACGGAACCGGGTGGCGGTCTGATCTATCTGAAGGGGCACATCATGCTCTATCTGGGTTCCGTTGGAGAATCGGTGTATGTCCTTCATGCCACCCATGGATACCGAGAGTTGCATTCGGACAGCGAACGATTCGTGCGGCTCAATCGAGTGGTGGTGAGCGATTTATCACTGGGGGAGGGGACCCGGAAAGGGTCCTTGTGCGAGCGGCTGATTTCGGTACATGGATTTGGGAGCAGGAGATAGGAATCCGAAGAAAGAAGTGACGTCCTCGCAACAAGTCACGTACTGTCTATCGGCCAACAGGAGAGCGGGTGACTTTTGCTCAGCATCGGAAAAACTCAGCCGCCCGATCCGATATCCGGCTGTTTCACACAGTTTCCGCTGCTTCGCGAAACATCACCCGCTCTCCTGCCAAAGGTCCCCGGCGTTAAAGGAAAATTGATGGAGTCACAAAAAGTCAGGAAATCTCTGTCAAGTCGCGGGGTGACTGGGGAACCTTTTTCGCAGCAAGCTCAAAAGGCTCCCCCAGCCACCCCGCTGATGCCCGGCATTTACAACAAGCACGGGAAAGGCGACTTGTTGCGACATCACCATGTCTGGGTCATGCCGGAAGGTAGGGTTTGAGATCCGCTATATAGGAGGTCAACACCTTGAGTCCGGCTGTTGTGAGCGACTGAATAGCCTTTGTTCCATCCCGCTGAGGCACTCGCATGACCAGCTGGTACACACCTGGATACTGCGGATCCGGCCAGGCAAAAATACTGCGGATATTGATGTCGTTCTCTTTCAGGATGCGGGTGATTTCGGCCATGGCGCCGACCCGATCGGCCACCAGGACAGTAAATCGGGTGCTTTCTTTGTCGATACCGATGGCGGTAAGCAGCACTCCCATGACATCGGTCGATGTGATGACACCCACCAGTTTGTCCGCTTCCATGACTGGAAGGCAATTGATCCGGTTTTCCTGCATATTCAGAGCTGCCCGTTCGATCGTGGTTTGCGGGGAAACCACCACGAGGTTTCGGATCATGATCATGCCGACGGTAATTTTGGCAAGCAGATAATTCAACTCATGGGTGCTGAGGGTCGTGGCCGGGGAAGCCCAGTTCTGTTTGACATCCCGGTCTGAAACGATTCCGACCAGCTTGCCCTTGCCGTCTACCACGAGCAGATGGGAAATCTTTTTTTCCTTGAGAATTTTCATCGCATCGGACAAGGAGGTTTCCGGAGACACCGTAATCAAGTGGGTACGCATGATACTGCCGACATACATGGCTTATTCTCCTTTGGATGGTTGCCAGCGCTGCAGCCATTCCCGTAAAGCGGGAAGAACATAGACGCTGTTGTGATCGAAATGAGAAAGGCAGGATGCGAGGACAGCCGTTTTCTGAGATACATGAAGCTTCTTGTCGACGATGATCCGCCACTTCCCGTTGACTTTACACAAGCCGCTTCTGGTTTTAATGTCCTTGAAGCGGTTGAGATTCTGTTCGAGAACGAGAATATCCAATTTTTCGGCGAGCTGTTTGAGCCCGCCATAGATGGCTTCCGTCTTCATGCGTGTCGATCAGATCTTCTTGGCGACCCGGATGGCCTCCTGAAGGTCCAATGTTCCGGCGTAGAGTGCCCGTCCGGTGATAACCCCCACGACACCGACGGCTTCGAGCGGCAACAGCTTGCGAATGTCGTCGATGGTCGAAACGCCACCCGATGCAATCACCGGGATGGAGATCGCCTCGGCCAGTTTTCGGGTTTCTTCGATGTTGGGGCCGGTCTGCATGCCGTCCCGATGGATATCGGTGAAATGGATTGCCGCAACGCCGCAGTCTTCCAAAGATTTGGCCAGATCCACCGCAACGATTTCCGTAGTTTGGGTCCAGCCCTCGATAGCGACCTTTCCATTGCGTGCATCAATTCCAACCACGATTCGTCCGGGATAGAAACGACCAGCCTCCCGAACCAGCGCCGGATTGCGGATGGCTTCCGTTCCGATGATCACCCGATCGACACCGGCATCGAAATATCGGACGATCGTCTTCATGTCTCGAATGCCGCCGCCAATTTGAATCGGAATGGATACGGATTTTCGAATGGCCTGGACGGTTTCGAAATGAACCGGTTCCTTGGAGACAGCCCCATCCAGATCCACCACATGAATCCGCTCAGCCCCCAATTCCGCCCACTTCACGGCCATAGCAGCCGGATTGTCCGAAAAAACCGTTTCGGCGTCCATCCTTCCCTGAAGCAGTCGGACACAGCGTCCCTGTTTGATATCGATGGCTGGAATGACGATCATGGTTTCGGAAACCTTTCGATGATGTCATCCATACCGCTGGCCGCAAGCTCGTCCGCCGTAATCCATGTCGCTCCACGTTTGAAAAATGCATTCGCCTTCAATAGGTTTTCCGACAAGGACTGCTGGGTTTCATCGAAATATCCGGTCCAAACGATCCGCTGCTCCATTGTAGAGATCAGATGAAGGTCGAAGGCAACGGATGCGGGAGATTGAACGGAATAGCGGTTGCCGATCCGTTCGGTATGTCGAAAAATATGTCCGACCAGAACAGCATCCGCACCGGCTTGTTTGCCGAGTGCCACATAGCGCTCCAGCATATCGGATGTCTTGACCGAATCGGTGGTCAGAAAGGGCTGATCTTCTGAAAACATGAAGGTGTATGGCAAGCGCTCCACCCGCGTTTTCAGCTGTTCGGTCAGCACCCGGGGGGCGTCGGATGGAATGAACCCGGTCAAGGCAACCTGGCCGCACAGCGGGCAGCGAACATTTCGATCTACACCGAGTTCCGAAGTCATGTCCCGAAAGGGCAAAATCAGGATCGTCTTGATGGTGACGCCTTCGCTGGCAAGCCTAAAGGGTTTGGGACCTGAATTGGTGGCACAACCGACGAGCAGCAGTGCCACAAGGGAGGAGACGGTTAGAAGGAAATAGCGCTTTTTCGATGGACACATTCCGGTTTCCTTATATCAATGGGTCGATAAGCCATGGGTCATATCTGGACTCGCAAAAAGTCGATCCCCCTGGATTGACCTGCATGGGGGCACGGGTGAACCTTTGTTTGTGGTTGAGCACTGTCTTGTATCGTGATCGGTTATAGAACGCCCTTGGTGGACAGAACCCCGGAAATATGGGGATTTGTACGTACGGCTTCCCCCATCGCTCTGCCAAGCGCCTTGAATACAGCTTCGATGATGTGGTGATCGTTTTCGCCATAACGAACCGTTACATGGAGATTCATGCCGCATCGGGTGGCGAAGGCCCGCAGAAATTCCTTGGTCAGTGTCGCGGAGAAAGCTCCTGCATACGCCAGTGCATCCGGAAAATCGAAATGCCAGTAGGGCCGATTGGACAGATCGACAGTCACTTCCGCAAGTGCTTCATCCATGGGCACGACGGCATGGCCGTAGCGGGTGATTCCCTTGCGATCCCCCAATGCCTGGGAAAATGCGTCTCCAAGACAGAGACCCACATCCTCCACCGTGTGGTGACCATCGATTTCGACGTCACCCTGTGCAGCGACAGTCAGGTCGAATAGCCCATGAGCCGCAAACAGGTTCAGCATATGATCGAAAAATGGAATCCCCGTGGCAATGCTGCGTTGACCGGATCCATCGATGTCGAGCTGTATTCGGATGGCCGTTTCGGTTGTCTTGCGTTCCAGTTCGACTTGTCGTTTCATGTTTCCAAGTAGATTTCCGGGTTATCAGGATCACCAGGGAAACGAAAGCACGCTCTTCCTCTAGAGGCAGTACTAGCACGGTCTCTTTCCGTTGGGCTGTTTTCAAATGCGAGATAGCTGGCAATCCACTGATTTTTTGTATCCGTACGGTGTTTCAAAGTCAACAGATAATCCGCATCCTGGCCTCCTTCCCGCTTGGCGAGGAGAATAGAGCTCGGACCACGGCTTCTTCCGCGACATTCTCTCACTGGGATGTAGGATCGGCTTTCGTATTCGACCGATCCAGGATGGGTGTTTCCTGTCTTTCCGGCCCCAGGATTCTGCGGCGCTGACAACTGTTTCGATATCACCCATCCTACCCACTGCCCACTGCCCACTGCCGACTGCCCACTGCCGACTACCCACGGCTCCTTCCCATCCGCTTGACCAATCGATTGGCCTTCCAATATGCCCAGGGTCCGGCCAGGTGACCGAAGAATTCGAGAAAGGCCAAACGCAGCGGGTAATCGGTCCAACCCAGAAGATAGTGTTTAATCCTGGCGAGGTGGTAGCGGGGCAGATCGAAACAGATCGTCGTCAGCGCTCGAAAATCTCCGTCGCGAAAGAGGGTGGTCAAATGGTACGCCACATGACCTCTGCTGTAGGCATAGATCTGACGGCGCAACTCACTCATGGACCTGCGGTGCTTATGCCATACATAGGCCGATGGTTCGTAGACGATGGCATAGCCTTGCTTCAGCGCCCTGTAGAACATATAGGTATCTTCTCCGACACCGGTTGGAACGACGGCACCTAAGGTTTCTTCGAACAGACCGACGTCCGGATCATGGAAGAGCGCGCTACGAAAAGCGACATTGGCTGTTCCTCCCAAATGCCAGGTTGGTACAGCCCTCCGGGTGAATTCATCGAACCAATCCCGATCGGCCTTCCATCGAACGAATCCGCGGCCGAGTCCGCCGTACATTTCAAAGATGCGTTGTGCCGGCGTTTCGAGTTCCGCAGGAAGGACATTTCCGGTGACAATGGAGACATCGGGCTGCTCGAAGGGCGCGACCAAGTTCTCGAGCCAGTCCTCGGGCATGGTGGTGTCGTCGTCCGCCATAACGACGATATCGCCAGTTCCGGCGAGAATTCCGTGATTTCGGGCATAGGAGCTGCCTTTGCGCCTTTCGCCCACCCATTGGACGCCTGGAAATTCTGCCACCACGGCGGATGTCAAGCCGGATTCCGGATTGTTGTCGACAACGATGATTTCGATCTTTCGGTGGACTCGTTGGCGACATAGACAATTCAGGCATTGACGAAGGTCTTCCGGTCGATCCCGGGTTGCAACGACCACCGATACCGATTCGGCTGAAGAATGCCTTGCTTTCGTTCGTTCGAAGGTTTGAAGGATTTTTCCCGAAAGACATCGTTCGGTAAAACCGTCGATGATCTTCGACCACAGGATACCTTTGTCGAGCCTGCATTCCGGTGAAAAGAGATCGAGCCCAATTTTGGATGCAATCTCGTGCCGAAGCCGATGGGCACTGAGGATCTGGCCGATATTTTCCAAATGCATTTCTCCGATCGGACGACCGCTCCAGGTCACGATCAAGCGTACCCGGTCATAGGACCCCAAATCGTCGATGGATCGAATGCCTTCTGTAAGCTCGATCAACCGTACGGCAATGGGATCGTCCCTCACAGTCGTGTTGTCGTCCGACAGAACCTTCTTCCGAATCGGCTCTGAAACCTGCGCCCCATATTGCTGTTGGATGGCAATGGCCTGTTTTCGAGCCGTTCGATAGCGCAAGGGGCCGATAAGCGAACCGAGGAATTCCCGCAGAACCAACTCCCGAGGAATCGTGGACGGTTTGACGGATAACAGGAGGTACCGCCGCAAGTGTCGCCACAGCCACCAGACGCCAAACTTGGCCAAGGCATAGCGTTGATCCGGATAAGCCAATGCACTTCTGGTCAGATAGGCGTAGAACCCGGTACCCCAGCTCTCGATCTGGGATCGCAATTGAGGATAATCTCTGCGATGCCGATGCCACACCAGGGCTCTGGGTTCGTACATCAGTCCATGGCCTTTACGGAGCAGTCGGAAAAACATCTCGAGGTCTCCCCCGCCGTTGGTGACGGTACCGACATCGAGTGCCGGATCGAAAAATCCGATGTCGTCGAAAACCTTCCTGCGAAAGGCCATATTGGCACCGGTTCCAAATTGGCCGGTGCCGGCATACCGTCTTGCAGCCAGATGAGCATGCGATTTTCCCAACAAGGCCCATTTCGGATCGAATCCCCGATTGAAGCCGCCGTAGCGTTCGAACAGCCACTGTGCTTCCGTTTCCAGTTCCAGCGGAACGACCATGCCGGTAACGGCCGTTACGGTCGCATCTTCCTGGAACACCCGGACGATTTCGTCGATCCATCCCGGATCTACGATCACGTCGTCATCTGTAAAGGCAACGATGTCCCCTTGGGATTCCAGAACCGCACGGTTTCGCGCCCAATCCAAACCGGGCCGGGGTTCCAGAACATACCGAAATGACGGATAGCACTCCTGAACCAGCTTCTGGGTGGCATCGGTTGCCGGGGCGTTGTCGACGACGAGGATATCGAGATGAGGATACCGCAGACGACTCAGGGACTTCAGACACATGCCGAGATCGTTGGCCCGATCCCGGGTGCAGACGGCAATCGTCACGGTAAGGGAAGCGTCTGGAGGGTCGGAAATCGCTGGAAGGTCCAGCAGGTCTTTCGGAGTCAGCAGATGGTGAAGAGGGAATGTCAGTCGCTCCGAGATCAGGGTTTGAATGATGCGGCGGGCGTGGTGCTTCAGGATGGCCTTTCTCAGATCGAGCGGGTCGAGCTTTCCGTCGATGAGAGAGAATTTCTCCATGCCGATGGGAACCCCATTCAGGCGTAACAGGGCAAGCGCCTGTCCGTAACCTTGGAAATGCTGATTCAGGTATGACTCCAAGTTACTGAGCTCGATTTCCAGGACTCGAATGGGCGTATACATGATGACCTCGACGAACATAGGGGAAGGTAGCGATCTCGTTCAACGTACGAGAATGCCGAATACCTATATCCTGGACCATGACGGCCGAACGGCCAGAGGGCCGCTGACGTTCTGCAAACGAGCCGACGGCTCGTCCGAGACGATCCAGAAGGGATGCATCTGCCAATGATAATCGTAGGTGTAGCTCCAGTCTGTTGGATAGAAACCGAGATTGATGTAGTATCGGCCGGGATGGAGCCAAAGCGCGGAGAGAACACATCGCAGGGTGCCGGCTGCGGACAGGGGTCCGAAGATTTCGCTGGCGGACGGAACGGTGGTTTCGAAGCATTTGACATTCGTCTCGGTATAGATACCCAACAGGATGGCCACATCCGAAACATCGGCCGCCCGCCTGTATTGAATGTCGACCGTGAGCCGATCCCCGGTTTTCAATATCTCCGCCTGTTCGCCTGCTTCCGTAAGCAATCGGACCTGCTCCATGGAGGCTTCGAAGGTGCCGAGCCGCTCTCCTTGTCGGCTTTCCGATCGAGCGGGTTGCAATCCGGCGGGGTTCGCCTCCGCCGCCCGCCGTTCCGTCCGTTGCCGCATGAGCTCGTGATAATGGTGAACGGCATTTTCCGGATCGCCCCGATAAGCGATCGTTCCTTCTTCCAGAACGATCACCTCGTCGCAAAGACTTCGAACCTGCTCGAGATCGTGGGAAGTGAGGATGAGCGTTTTGCCGGCTCTGCGAAAATCCTTCAGCTGATCGATGCATTTCGTCTGAAAGCGGTTGTCTCCGACGGCCAGCACTTCGTCGATGACGAGGATGTCGTGGTTCATCCGAATGGCCGATGCAAAGGCCAATCGAAGATACATCCCGCTCGAATAGGTTCGGACGGGCTGATCGATGAATGCCTCGAGCTCTGCAAAGGCGACGATTTCCTTCTCGAGGGCCTCCACTTGTTTCTTCCGAAGGCCGGAGAGAATGCCGGCAGTCATCAGGTTTTCTCTGCCGCTCAACTCCGGTTGAAAACCACCCCCCAACTCGAGAAGGCTTCCGATACTGCCCATACAATGGATGCTTCCTGTCGTCGGTCTGCCCAAACCACACAACAGCCGAAGCAAGGTGCTTTTTCCGGCTCCGTTGTGGCCGATGATCCCAATAGAGCATCCCTTCTGCAGACGAAAACTCACATCCTTCAGCGCCCAAAACCATTCACCCGCCATATGCTTTCCCCGAAGGCGCTGCATCAGCAGCTCCTTGAGGGTTCCATAGCGATCGGAATGGCGACGAAATCGCTTGAAAATGCGATCCGCCACAAGAATGTCCTTCATGCCTGTATTCTCAGAGTTAGAGCAAATCGATCATGTCGGGAAGCCGTTTCCGATAGAAACGGTGTGCGCCCCACAGCAGCAGCATGCTGAAGGCGGCCACTGCCGCCAATTGAATCCACGACGGGAGATACCCCCAATAGAGAATCGAGCGGTAGCTGTCGATCAAAACGGCCATCGGGTTGAGATGAAACACCCATTGATAGCGGTCATTTAGATTCCGGGCAGCGTAGAACACGGGGGTCAGATAGAACAAGAGCATCAGAGCAACGGTGATGATGTACTGAACATCCCGATAGAACACATTGAGGGTGGCGACGATCAGCGAAAGGCCGACGATCAGCGTGGTTTGGATGCCCAGAATCATCGGAAGCACAGCAATAGCGGACGTGAAGGTACGGTCATAGAAGAAAAGAATGGCAAGGAGAATCGGCAGAAAGAGGATGAACAGCAAGAGGTTCACCAGGACGTCGACGACCACCAGAATCATCGGATCGAAGGTCGGGATGCGCATCAGATCCCGGTTCCCGATAAACAGTGCTCCTGCCGAGCTCAAACAGTAACTGAACCAGTTCCAGGGGAGAATGGCCGTAAAAACGAAGGCAGGATATCCCTCGATCTGAAGCGGGAGGATCTTTCCGAACACGAAGACCAGAACGAGCAGCTGACTGAAAGGCACCAAAAGCGACCACAGCACACCGAGAAGCGATCCCTTATAACGCAGAAGGAAATTGCGTCTGCACAGATGCAGGATTAGATCGAAGTGGTAGGTAAGACTGGACAAATCCGAAAGCACTGAATGAAACGCATTTCGCTTGGGTGGGCTGGGAAGGGCAGGGTAGTTCATTTCATGCGTCCGATCGGAAGACCGTGAATCTCGTTGGAATCGTTTTCCAATTTAAGCGGGAACAGCCGACGTTTCAACCGTTTGAGTGCCTGAAGTTGGTGTTCTTCAAACTGGGAGCAGATGAACTGATGATAGCTCAGCCATTCCAAAGGATTCATGAGGATGGAATACAGAAAAAGCAGCCGGGCCCTTTTCCGTTGATTTCTATCGATGCAGGCAATTCCTGCATCATAGTAACCGCTGCCCAACACCTTTCGGTTGACGAGAAATCCCCTCTCTCGACCATATCTTCTTGTGAGGGCCTTCATCCCGCGAAGGAGAACGTCGGGGTCGTTGCTCATCCGACCGTCGTGGACATGGTAGCGGACGAGTGGTTTCCCAATGCAGTCGAAGGCGAAGTGTCGGGCAATCCGCAAATACAGATCGTGATCGACACCATAGACGATCGATGGGTCGAAGAGTCCAACCTGCTCGATGCAGGCTCGGCGAATCATCAACGTCGAAGGAGTACCAATGACGTTGTGTCGGAGAAGTTCCGCATAGATAGTTCCGAATATCGAGGGAATTTTGGTGAACAAGATGCTTCCATCCGTCGTTTCGACGACGAAGAAACCGGTGTATACACCTCCAACGGAAAGGGGACGCCGGGACAAAACGGATACCTGAACGTCCAGCTTTTCCGGAAGCCACTCGTCGTCGTCATCCAGAAAAGCCAGATATTCCCCTGTTGCGTTCAATATTCCGGTGTTTCGAGCCGGAGCCTCTCCCCGGTTTCGATCGTGACGAAGCAGGCGAATCCGGCTGTCTCGGCATTCTCTAACGATTCGCTCCACACCTACCTGCGATGCATCGTCGACAACCAGAATTTCGAAGTCCGAAAATGTCTGTTTCAGGACGCTTTCGATGGCGTTCCGGAGGAAAGCGCATCGGTTGTAAGTCGGTATGATGACGCTGACCAGAGGCATGGGCGATGCTTATCATGAGGGTAGAAGTCAGAAGAAAAACCGATGCCGGCCTCCAGCATCCGCAGGGAGGCGTGTTGCGGTGAGCTTACCAGGATCATTGCGGATCGTGAGTACGGTCCCGGGATGCCGATCCATACCAGAGGATCTGACGACAGATTCCACGGATCACACTCACCTCGCCTGCCCGCAGCTGATACCGGTTGAAAAACCGGCGCACCTTGTTCATCCAATAGTCCGGATGTTCAGGATTGATGTAATGGATTCGGACCAGAACATCGCGCAGCTGATCGTACATGCCGTCGAGCTCGTGACGCGTGGCCAGCCGGGGTACTGGATTCAGCTTTTCCGTCCGATGGGCTTCATGCAGCTCGTAGCACAGGACCATCACGGCCTGAGCGAGGTTCAGCGAAGCGAAATTCGCTGTTGGAATGGTGACCAGATCGTGGCACAGCCGCAAGTCTTCGTTCAGAAGGCCGCGATCCTCGGAACCGAACAGAATGGCGATCCGGTTCTTTCGGGAAATGGGGACCAGTTTTTGGGCGAGGGTTTTCGGGGTGAGAACGTTGCAGCGCTCCCCCCCGAGGCGGGCTGTGGTCCCGACAACCCAGGAAAACGAAGAGAGCGCATCGGAAAGGCGGGAATGAACGAAAGCCCGCTCGACGATGTCCCGTGCCACATGGGTGGCCATCCGATCGATGCGCTCTCGATCGTAGTTTTCGGGGGAAACGACGATGAGCTCTTCGATTCCCATGTTCTTCATGGCGCGTGCTGCAGCCCCGATGTTTTCAGGAAATCGGGGTCGAACGAGCACGATCGCCACATGTTCAAGCGTGATGCGTTCTTCGGATGAAGGCATCAGCCAAGGATTTCAAGCCGGTTAAAGAAATAGGATATTTCGAAAGCCGCCGTTTCGGGGGCATCCGACCCGTGAACGACGTTCTTTTCGATATCTGTAGCAAAATCCCGGCGGATGGTCCCTTCTTCGGCTTTTCGGTAATCGGTGGCACCCATCAGGGTACGGTATTTCTGGATGACATCTTCACCTTCAAGTACCATGACCACAACCGGCCCGGAGGACATGAAATCGGTGAGGCTCTGAAAAAACGGCCGTTCCCTGTGTACGGCATAGAATCCTTCGGCCTGAGCCTTGCTCAGGTGAAGCATTTTCATCGCTACGATCCGGATGCCATTGGTTTCGAGACGTTTGATCACCTCTCCGATAAGCCCCCGCTGAACGCCGTCGGGCTTGATGATGGAAAGCGTTTGCTGCATTGTGGAATTCCTTTCGATTTTCTGGCTGTGGTAAGGGATTGGATAAAGGTATATCTGAGCTCCTGCTGGATGCCCTGTCATGCGACGATGACGAGACTTTCCGACTAGTTGCGAGCCCATCATTTTTGATGGCCTCACAACTAGTCAGGAAGTCTCTGTCGAGTCGCGGGGTGACTGGGGAACCTTTTTCGATGCTGCGAAAAAACTCAGCCGCCCGATCTCGTAGGATCGGACGGATGGCCAAACAGCAAACAGAGGCTGGTTGAATCGCAACGGATTGCTTTTCAATGAAAAGTCGATCGAACACGTCCGTCCGATCCAACGATCTCCGGCGGCTTCAAACACGTTTTCGCAGCAGTCTCAAAAGGCTTCCCCAGCTACCCCGCTGATGCCCGGCATTTCCAAAAAGCACGGGAAAGGCGACTTTTTGCGAGGCCATCATTCTTCTTTATCAATCTTCGAACAGAAAGGCACTAAAATTTTTTCAGCTCATCTTCATCGAAAGGAATCACTTCTTCCGGACGGACTTCTTGTTGAGATTGTGATCGGCTCAAGGCTTTGGATGCCGCTTCTTCCCGTCTTGCCTGCAGCATCGGCGTCCGTTGGGAATGTCTCCGTGTTTTGGCGGTGGCAGTCATCGGGCTCTTCTTCCCCCGGTCTTTTACCCCAACGGTTGATTGTCCAATGATGAGCAGAGCCAACTCCTGGATCATTGCCTTCATATGTTCCGCCTGGGCGCTCAATTCCTCACTGGCACTGGCAGACTCTTCGGCTGTGGCCGCGGTGTGTTGTGTCACCTTGTCGATCTCGGAAACGGAAGAATTCACCTGGCCGATCCCCTGGGCCTGTTCTCTGGATGCTTCCGCAATTTCGCCGATCAGTTCGGATACTTTGGTGGTGCTGCCTGCAACCTCTGAAAAGGCGACATTCGTTTTGGCCACGATTTCAGAACCGATCTTGACTTTCTTGACGGTTCCTTCGATGAGCTCAGCTGTGGATTTTGCGGCCTGTGCCGCTCGCATGGCCAAGTTTCGCACTTCGTCCGCCACGACGGCGAAACCGGCACCGGCCTCTCCGGCCCGAGCGGCTTCGACCGCTGCATTGAGAGCCAACAAATTGGTCTGGAATGCGATTTCATCGATGGTTTTAATGATCTTGGAGGTTTCTTCGCTGGCATGGGAAATTTCCTGCATCGATTCGATCAGGGAACGCATGGCCTTGTTGGCCTCCTGAACGACCGAACGGGTCTTTTCCATCAACGCATTGGCCTCCTGGGCGTTGTTGGCGTTCTGGTGCGTCATTGCCGACATTTCCTCGAGGGAGGCGGATGTTTCTTCCAGAGACGCCGCCTGCTCGCTGGATCCCTGGGCAAGCGTCTGACTTGCAGAGGAAACCTGTTCAGCCGCTGCGGAAACTTCATCTGCAGCATCTCCCAGCCCCACCGTAATACGTTTCAGGGACCGGCTGATACGGGAAGTGATCCACCAACCTGTGGTCAACGTGGCTGCCAGAATGACGATCATGACCGTAAGCTGTAAAAAGAGATACTTGCGGTTTTGCTGGTTCAGGGAATTCACGGATTCCTGCAGTTCATCCAGGTAGGTCCCTGCTCCGATCACCCAGTCCCATGGTTCGTAATAGGTGATTGCAGCCACTTTCATACGGGCCGTCGTTTCGCCCTGGTTTTTCCATGGATAATAGACAAATTTGCATTGCCCGTTCTTTGTGGTCATTCCTTTTTCGACGATTTCTTGAATGAAGAGACGGCCTTCACTGTCCTTGGCGTCCCAGATATTTTCTCCATCACGCTTTCCCTTATAGGAAATGATGTAATGCCCCCTCTGATTGCCGCTTCCGCCGATGACATACACATAGCCAGTCTTTCCGACGGGAATGTTGTAGATGCTTTCCCTGACTTCCTTGATGGATTCCATGGGAATCCCGACATAGAGCATGCCGATGATGCCTTTTCCATCGGTATCGAAAATCGGTTCATAGGTCGTGATATACCATGCGTTAACCACAAAGGCCCTGCCGATATAGGTTTTTCCGCTCAGGACGGTTGAAACGACCGGATTTGGAGTTCCATCGGGATTCCGGATGGGGATGAAGGTGCTGATCGCCCGTTTGCCGTCCGACCCCAGAACGTTGGTGGCCACCCGCAACATGTCACCCTCTGGATTCATGCGTTGGAAAATGGTGCATGTTCCCCCGACCAGCTTCTTCACGACATCCACAACGGGAACTTCGACGCTAGCTGCACTCTCCTGTCCAAGCCAGGTGTCTCCAGCCAGCAGTTTGGGAAGAGTTACCTCCTTCGATTCCTTGCTGAATTGATTGACGGCTTTCCAGGAAACGGTTTCACCCGAAAGCCTCGGCTTACCGACACGAAGCAGTTGATCCCGGGCAACCGCCAGATCCCCCTGCAGCTTTACGCGCAGCAACTGATCCTGCGTGTGCACCATGTTGTATACGCCCTCTGCAATCCGGGCGGCGCCTTCACGCGCCTGCTGCCCCAGTTGTTCTTCAATGATCGCTTGCGTCTGGCGGTTTCCATACAGGAGAAGACCTAGAATGACGATAGACAGTACAATGACCCCTCCCATGCTGAGCAGCAATTGCTTTGTTTTCAGGGTAAGCGTTGTCTTCATCAAACAATCCTCCATGCCTGGTTTATCATAGGGTTTGTCTTATCCGTGATGGCGTCGCAAAAAGTCAGGCCCTCTCATTTGACCCGCAGGAAGGCGGGTGAATTTTGCTCAGCAGCGGAAAAACTCAGCAGCCCGAGCTCGTAAGATCGGGCGGATGGCCAAAATGGAAAGAACTGTTTGCTGGTTTTCAACATCCTGTTTTTCAAACCAATATCAATGAATTGCGTCCGCCCGATCCAACGATCTCCGGCTGCTTCAAACAGTTTCCGCTGCTTCGCAAAACACCACCCGCCCTCCTGCTGGAGGCCCGGCTTTGAAAGAAAAGCAGTGGTTGACTACTTTTTGCGACGCCGTCATCCGTGATGGCCCCGCAAAAAGTCAGGAAGTCTCTGTCGAGTCGCGGGGTGACTGGGGAACCTTTTTCGCAGCAGTCTCAAAAGGCTTCCCCAGCCACCCCGCTGATGCCCGACATTTACGAAAAGCACGGGAAAATCGACTGTTTGCGGGGCCATCATAGATATACATAACATGCCGGGTTGATTCTATTATCCCTTATAACTTTTTTTAATCTAACTGATTCGGGATATCAAGGATAGAATGTGGGTTCACGATCGATCACCATCGGAGCCACCGCCTCGCTTTTCCGTTGATTTGCTTTTCCGCTTGAAAAGGATTCCTTTCTTCCTTAATATTCGATCGATGGTTGATGGACTCGCAACAAGCCGCTGACCACCCATTTTCCTTGAAATCCATGCCTCCATCAGGAGGGCGGGTGGTGTTTGGCGAAGCAGCGGAAACTGTTTGAAGCAGCAGTCTCAAAAAGCTCACCCAGCCCTCCCGCTTATGCCCGGCATTCGGGAAAAGCATGGGGGAAAAGCGACTGTTTGTGAATCCATCAGGTTAAGACAACGGCTCGAAGTTGCCGAAGTCCCGATTGCTCGGGAACGAAGGCACAGCCGTTTTGGGATTTTCTGCCGCTTCGGCCAGATCAACCGTACATCTTCCGCCCCGTGGTTTCCCTGGCATGGCAGCATATGATCACCGGCTTTGAAAAAATCGTCGAAGAGCGGATCCTGGCAGCTCAACGCAACGGTGAATTCGACCACCTCCCCGGTAAAGGGCAACCGCTCGAATTTGAAGAAGATGGGCACATCGCGGAAGATCTTCGGTTGGCCCATAAAATTCTCAAAAATGCCGATTGCCTGCCGCCGGAGCTTTCCCTCAAGCAGGAAATCCGACAAACCCAGGAGCTGCTTTCCAACATGCAAGATACCCAGGAGAAATACCGGGTGTTGAAAAAGCTCAACTTCATGATCCTAAAGCTCAACTCCATGCGGCAGAAGACGATCAACCTGGAAATGCCTCAGCAGTACGCCGAGATCCTCGCCGAGCGAATGGCCTCTTCCCATCTCAGGAAAAACCCTTCATGAAATCCGCTTCTTCCTCATCTTCTGCAAGTGTTCCATCGGAAACCCACCTGAAAAGTGTTCTGATGGCCTATGGCATTCTGATCCTGCATCTGATCCTGATTGCGGGGTTGGGACTTCTTGTGCTTTTCTTCCGGGGGTTCATCGAATACATGATCTGGGTCTTCCTCGGTGGGTCGACGGCCCTGGCGATATCGGCCTACCGATTCTACAAACGCATGAAACAGGAAGGCAAGACCCTGAAAGAAATGCTGTCCATGCCCATGTTCCGCAATCGCACCGTTGAAATCAGCCTGCTTGGAGGAATCGCTTCACTCAAGTTGGGAAAGCCTCAACAAGACCCGGAACCCGAACGAATCGAATCCGCATATATTGGAACCCACCACCAGATCGAAGACCCTGTGACCGCTCGCGTCAGAGAGCTTACCGAGCTGGCCAGGCTGCTGGAAAGCGATCTGATCACGCTCGAAGAATTCAATCAGGTGAAAGGGGAATTGTTCCGATTTCGAGGATGACCCGAGGTTGATGAAGTTACAACAGGAAACCATCTGTATGAAACCATTGACTGTGGCATTGCTGGCTGGGGGAACGTCTTCCGAACGAGAGGTCTCCCTGAAAAGCGGAGATCAGGTCTATGAAGCACTCGATAAGAAAAAATATGCCATTCTGCGTTACGATCCCAAAACCGATTTACTGAAATTGGTCACCGATGCGCCCAAAATCGACTTTGCTCTGATCATTCTGCATGGCCCCTACGGCGAAGATGGAACCGTCCAAGGATTGCTCGATTGCCTGGGTATTCCTTATCAAGGGTCCGGCGTGTTGGGCAGTGCAATCGCCATGGACAAGGTGGCATCCAAAATCCTCTATGAAAGGGCCGGTATTCCGACCCCACCCTATTTGGTTCTCGATGGGCGATGCGATCCATCTTTCGAAACCATCGTCTCCCGGATCGGCCTTCCGCTAGTGGTGAAACCCGCAAGAGGCGGTTCGAGCATCGGCATGAGTATTGTCCGCCATAGCGAAGCCCTTCCCGAGGCTGTCGGAAAGGCAAAGACATTCGGACCATCGATTTTGGTGGAATCCTATATCGAGGGTACCGAATTGACAGTTGCCGTACTCGGCAACCAGGAACTGGAAGCGCTTCCCGTCATTGAAATCGTTCCGGACAAACGCTTTACCTTTTTTGACTACGAAGCCAAATATACACCCGGTGCCACCAACGAAATCTGTCCGGCCAGAATCGATGAAGCGATCCGGAAAAAGGCCCAGCATTTGGCGATGGCGGCACATCGTGCACTGTTCTGTGAAGGCTGCAGCCGGACGGACATGATTCTTTCCGACGAAAACATCCATGTCCTTGAAACCAACACCATTCCGGGCATGACCCAAACCAGCCTGCTTCCACTTGCCGCCCGGACAGCTGGAATTTCTTTCAGCATGTTGTTGGACCGATTGATCGAGCTTGGATTGGAAAAACACCGCCGAAGGTGACCACTTTTGATGCGCTCGCAAAAAGTCAGGCCCTCTCATTTGACCCGCAGGAAGGCGGGTGAATTTTGCTCAGCAGCGGAAAAACTCAGCAGCCCGAGCTCGTAAGATCGGGCGGATGGCCAAAATGGAAAGAACTGTTTGCTGGTTTTCAACATCCTGTTTTTCAAACCAATATCAATGAATTGCGTCCGCCCGATCCAACGATCTCCGGCTGCTTCAAACAGTTTCCGCTGCTTCGCAAAACACCACCCGCCCTCCTGCTGGAGGCCCGGCTTTGAAGGAAAAGCGGTGGTTGGCGACTTTTTGCGAGCCCATCACTTTTGATCGAATTCGTCAATCCATTCTCTTTCCTTTCAATCAACCTATCATTCAGGAGCCCAATCCCATGAACATCCTTGTCGTTGGTGGTGGTGGAAGAGAACATGCGCTGGTATGGAAGCTTGCTCAAAGCCCGAAAGTGAGCCGGATCTTTTGTGCGCCGGGAAATGCGGGAATCGCCGAGCTGGCAACCTGTGTTCCAATCGATGCGGAGAATATCGATACCCTGTTGGCATTCGCCAAGGAGAATGCCATCGATTTGACGGTCGTCGGTCCCGAAGGGCCCCTGGCCGGAGGAATCGTCGATATTTTCGAAAAGAACGGGCTGCGGATTTTCGGTGCTTCCAAGAAAGCAGCGGAAATTGAAGCCAGCAAGTCCTTCGCCAAGAGCCTCATGAAGAAATATGGTATCCCGACCGCGGATGGAAAGGCGTTCACTTCCTATGACAAGGCCGTCGCCTACCTGGGCAGACAGTCGGCTCCCATCGTGGTGAAGGCGGATGGTCTTGCGGCCGGAAAAGGGGTTCTGGTATGCAAGACGATCGACGAGGCGCTCGACGGGTTGAAGCGGATCATGGTGGACAAGGTGTTCGGAGATGCAGGCCGAAAAGTCGTCATCGAAGAATGCCTCAAAGGAGAGGAAGCCTCGTTTCTGGCCTTCACCGACGGGGAAACCGTTCTGCCTTTGCCCTCGTCCCAGGATCACAAACGGGTCTTCGACAATGACGAGGGGCCGAACACCGGCGGGATGGGCGCCTATTCGCCGGCCCCCATCATCGACCATGCCCTTCAGGATGTCATCATGAACCAAGTGATGATCCCGGCGGTTCGGGCCATGGCCGCAGAGGGCAGGCCTTACAAGGGAGTCCTGTATGCAGGGCTCATGATTCACAACGATCGGGTGAATGTCCTCGAATTCAACGCCCGATTCGGCGATCCGGAGACCCAGCCGCTTCTGATGCGCCTGAAAAGCGATCTGGTACCGATCATGGAAGCCACCATCGACGGGACCCTGAAGAACCACAAGCTCGAGATCGACGAACGACCGAGCGTCTGTGTGGTCATGGCATCGGAGGGCTATCCGAATAGCTATCCGAAAGGCCTTCCCATCAGCGGCCTGGACAAGGTCCGACGCATGAAAAACGTTGTCGTTTTCCATGCCGGGACGGCCAAACAAGACGACACCGTCGTCACGAGCGGCGGCCGGGTTCTCGGTGTGACGGCCTTGGGCACAGGTATTCAGGATGCAGTTTCCCTGGCCTACAAGGCGGTATCGGCCATTTCCTGGAAAGGTGCTCATTACCGAAAAGACATCGCCAAACGCGCTCTGAACCGAATCAAGGCACCGGCCAAGGTCGGTATCGTCATGGGAAGCGATTCAGATCTGCCGGTCATGGAGGAAGCCGCTGCTGTTCTGCGGAAATTCGGGGTGAGCTTCGAGATGACGATCGCCTCCGCCCATCGAAGTCCGGCAAGAGCGGCCAGTTTCGCATCCGAGGCCGCACGGCACGGCATGAAGGTCATCATTGCCGGTGCCGGACATGCCGCCCATTTGGCCGGTGTTCTGGCGGCACATACCACGCTTCCGGTCATTGCCGTTCCCATCGATTCTTCGGCGTTGCAAGGTCTTGACGCCTTGCTGTCTACGGTTCAGATGCCGCCGGGTATTCCCGTGGCTTGTATGGCCATCGGAAAATCGGGTGCCCGAAACGCCGGAATTCTTGCCGTCCAAATTCTCGCACTTTCCGACATCCGGCTGGCCGCCATGCTGGAAGAATTCAAGGCGGAGATGGCCCTTCAGGTGGAGGAAAAGGCCAGAAAGCTCTGTACCTGTGCCTGACATTCGGATCATCCATGCGTTTAACCCCGATCCGGATATCATCCAGCATGCCGGCAGGGTTCTGAGATCGGGGGGGGTCGTCTGCTTTCCAACTTCCGGACTATACGGACTTGGAGCCAAATGGAACGATGAGGCCGCCATCAGGCGCATTTACGCCATCAAGGGAAGGGATCGCTCCAAACCGATCCTGATCCTCATCCGGCATCGGCTGGATATCCCCGATCTCGTCACGAACATACCGGCTGTAGCTCTACGCCTGATGGATCGTTTCTGGCCTGGTAGACTGACCCTCGTCTTCGATGCATCGCGCCGGGTGCCGGAAATACTGACAGCCGGAAGCGGCAAGATCGGCATCCGGCTGCCGGCCCATCGGGTGGCACAGGCCCTGGTTGTGGAAACCGGCGCTCCGATCACCGGAACCAGTGCCAATGTTTCAGGGGAGGCCGGATGCAGCTCCATTTCCGAATTGGCCGCCGAGGTCCGAACATCGGTTGATCTGGTGCTCGATGCCGGTATTCTTGCGGGAGGATCGGGATCGACGGTGGTGGATGTGACCACCGATCCGGTTCGGGTGTTGCGCTGGGGGGCGGTTTCAATGGATGAATTGAAGGAAGTGGTCGAACGATGGCATGGACAGTGAACAGAAAGTTTCTACGCATCCTTCGGGTTCCGGTGCTTTTTCTAGGACTCGTTCTATGGATATCCCCTCCTGGGTGGAGTGCAGACGGAATCCGCATCGGGGTGCTGCCTGTCGTCGACACGCTACCTCTCTGGGTGGCGAAGGAGCGGGGGCTGTTTGAGGCCAACGGCTTCGATGTCGAGCTAACGAGCTTCGACAGCGCTCTCGAACGGGATGCGGCGCTTCAGGCCGGGAAATTGGAGGGCTATTTCGGTGATCTGTTGAACACTGTTTTGCTCATCCGCTCCGGTCAACCGATCCGCATTGTGACGATCGCCTATCATACGGATGTGAACCGTCGTATGTTTGGTCTGGCACTGGCTCCCGGCTCGGACATCGATCGGCCCGATCGATTGGTCCATCGAACGATCGGCGTTTCTCGGGCGACAGTCATCGAATTCCTGTTGGATCGAATGCTGACAGAAGCCTCTGTTCCGACCGATCGCATCGAGAAGCTGGACATCAAGAAAATCCCGATCCGCATGCAAATGCTGCTTTCCGGACAGATCGCCGCAGCCCTCCTACCTGAGCCGCTGCTGAGCCTTGCCGAGTCCAAGGGAGCCCGGGTCCTTCTGGACGACCGACAGCTCGATATGACTGAAACCGTGATCGCATTGAACAAGAACTGGGTCGAGGCCGATTTCGGCCGCCTTAGCCGGTTCCGAGCCGCCTATTCGAAGGCCATCGAAACGATCCGACAGGAACCCGAAGCCATGACCGATATCATGATCCGCAGATGCAGGCTTCCGAGCGAACAATCTTCCAGTTTTCGTCCTCCTGTCTTCCCTGTCGCAGGCCTTCCTTCAGCCCGGGACATCGATCTTGTCCAGAAATGGCTGATCGACAACCGAATGCTCGACACCCGGATCAGCGAACACGACATCGTCTTTGCTCGGTAAGCCACCGAAGAAGGGCAGGGCGATGATCGTCGTGGAAGAAGTATCCAAGGAATACGGCGAAGCTGACGGATGGGTGCTGCGCTCCGTATCCTTCGAGGTGCCGGATGGTTGCACCCTGTCCATCATCGGACCATCCGGCTCCGGGAAAACCACCCTTCTCTACATGATGGCCGGCCTGCTCGAGCCTACCAAAGGACGGATCCGCATCACGCCTTCGGCCCACTCCCATCGAAACGGATCGGGAAAACCCGCCATCGTCTTTCAGGATTTCGGACTCTTCCCCTGGAAAACCGTTTTCGACAACATCGTGCTCGGAATGCACATGGCGGGTGCATGCCAGCGAAAGGCCGCCGAAACGGCCCGTCGGCTCATGAACGAGCTCGGCATCGGTGAGCTGGGCGGGCGCTATCCAGTGCAACTGAGCGGCGGTCAGAAACAGCGGGTCGCCATCGCCAGGGCCTTGGCCCTGCAGCCGGAAGTGCTGCTCCTCGATGAGCCGTTTTCGTCCTTGGATGCAATCACCCGGGAACACCTCCAGAACCTTGTCAAGGACTTGTGGCGAATGCACCGCCTTTCCTATGTGTTGGTGACCCACAGCGTGGAGGAAGCCGTCTTCATGGGACAAACCGTTCTGGTGCTTCAGGGAAAACCGGGAATGATCGCCCATCGGATCGACAATCCTCTCTTCGATACGCCCGATTTTCGACTGCATCCGGCTTTTTTCGAAACCGTACGGATGGTGCGCCGGGCCCTTACCGAGCTTCCGGAAAATGGAGCCGACGTGGGGAAACGTCGCTGATGCGCTACCTCATTTCTCTATTGATATTGATCATTGGATGGAAGATATCTGCGGATCGGTTGCACATCGTTATGCTGCCCGCTCCGGAGGTGGTAGCCGTGGCTTTTTGGGCAGCCCTTCAGAAGACCGATTTCTGGCTTCATGTCGCTGCCAGCGGCCTTCGGGCCGGTACCGCCCTGGCGGCATCCTGGCTGATCGGCTTTCCCCTCGGCATCCTCATCGGTTATCATCCACGGATCGATCGGATCGTGAGCCCCATGGTGTTTTTAACCTATCCGATCCCCAAGATCGTGTTCCTGCCGGTCGTTCTGGTTCTGTTCGGATTGGGAGACGGCTCCCGGGTGTTGATCATCACCCTGATCGTCGGATACCAGATTTTGGTGTCTTGCAGGGATTGCATCGTTCATTTGCCGCGCCAATATTTCGTCTCGATCCGATCCCTGGGAGGCGGCGGATGGCACACCTTCCGCCACGTCCTGGTGCCTGCAGCCCTGCCCGAAGGCTTTACGGCCCTTCGGATCGGTGTCGGAACGGCCGTGGCCGTGTTGTTCTTCGTCGAATCCTTCGCTACGGAACAGGGGCTTGGGTTCCTGATCATGGATGCCTGGGGACGATTCGACGGAACATCGATGTTTGTCGCCATCGCTGGAATGAGTCTTCTCGGAGTGTCGCTCTATGAGATGGTCAATTTTCTGGAACGCTGGTTTTGTGACTGGAAACGGAAAGAAATGAAAGAAACCGCCATGCCTTCCCCGATCCTGCAGTCCATTCAGACCTACGGCAGGATGATCAAGTTCAGCCACAGCATCTTCGCAGCACCGTTCGCGCTTGCTGCACTGGTTCTGGGTTCCGGGATCGCGCCGATTGAACTCAGCCGTCTCTTCTGGATCGTCGTCGCCCTCGTCGCGGCCCGATCCGCAGCCATGGGGTTCAACCGCATCGTGGACGCCCGCTACGACGCACAGAATCCGCGTACGGCATCCCGTGAGCTACCCGCAGGCACCATTCGGACCGGGGCGGCCGTGGCGTTCGTCGCTGTTTCGGGGCTTGCCTTCTTGTTCGCTGCAGCCATGCTGAGCCGTCTCTGTGCCTGGCTGGCTCCGCCGGTGCTGGCGATTCTCTTTTTCTACAGCTATACGAAGCGGTTTACGGCCTGGTCCCATGTCTACCTGGGGTTTGCCATCGCTCTGGCACCGCTTGGCGCCTGGATTGCTGCAACCGGCCGTTTCGATCCCCGCATTCTGGTGCTGAGTCTGGCACTTCTCACCTATATCGCCGGTTTTGATATCCTCTATGCCTGCCAGGACATCGATGTAGACCGCAAGCTCGGCCTGTTTTCGCTTCCGGCGCGGCAAGGGGTCCACAAAGCCTTTCAGATCTCAACCCTGATGCATGGGGTAACGGTATTGTGCCTGATCGGCCTTGCTTTTCTGTTTCATCTGGGATGGCCCTATCTCATCAGTGTGGCCGTCATCGCCGTACTGTTGGTCATCGAACACCAGCTGGTCAAGCCCGATGACCTCACCCACATCGATATCGCCTTCTTCCACATCAACAGCGCGATCAGTGTGGTGTTGCTGGTCGGGGTGGTTTTGGATCGGATGTGATGGGCGGGCGGCAACAAGAGGTGGATAATGGGACGCTTTCATGGTGGGACGGCACTCCACCATGGGCACTTGTCATGAATGATGGTCTCGCAAAAAGTCAGGCCCTCTCATTTGACCCGCAGGAAGGCGGGTGAATTTTGCTCAGCAGCGGAAAAACTCAGCAGCCCGATCTCGTAGGATCGGACGGATGGCCAGACAACAAACAGAGGCTGGTTGATTTGCAAAAGCTTGCTTTTCAATGCAAATTTCGATCGAGCGCGTCCGTCCGATCCAACGATCTCCGGCTGCTTCAAACAGTTTCCGCTGCTTCGCAAAACACCACCCGCCCTCCTGCTGGAGGCCCGACATTGGA
>JBFMBE010000016.1:0-24501 GCA_040755275.1 Thermodesulfobacteriota bacterium
ACATCGCATGGAGCCTTCATTGGGGCGTGATGAAGATGGTGAGGCTTGGAGCCTCACCAGTTCGAAGAGGCTGAGTTGTCGATTGTCTGCTGCTTTCCGCTGCTTAGACATTGACACCCCGACAGATTTGCTATAGAAATGATTTATATATTAACTTTTTATATTAATTTTTAAGCCGCCGTCGCGATGGGCTCCATAGGGTATCCACGGGCTTTCCGATCGCCGCAGCGATTGCAGCTCGAATGCGTGCAGAAACCGTCTCGCCGGAGATGACCCTCGACACGGCCATATCAGTCACACCCAATTGCCGAGCCAAATCCAACTGGGTAATCCCCCTGCGACGTAATTCGGCCTGAATATCCCACTTGTCCATTTACCCAGATCCTCCTTGTCTATGTTGGTTGAACTCTTAAGGCAGACCATAAACTAAAAAGATTGTCATGTCAAGAAAAATTTTAGCTTATGATTAATTATCAGGTCATGACGATATCGGAAAGAATCAAATCTATTAGGGGGGGGTGTCGCAGAGAGAGTTCGCCAAACGAATCGGCGCTCATCCTAGCGTGGTGCAGTCGTGGGAGTCAGGCAGGGCTATGCCGGGCACCGAATATTTATGCCGCATCAAGGATATTTATAATGTCAGTATCGATTGGTTAATATCTGGTGAAGGAGAGGGGAAAGAGGAGTGGAAGGGTGATCAAAATAATAGTCGAATGCCTATCATTCAAGACGATCAATTCAAACTATCAGACCTGCTGGCAAAGACCATTTACATATTGGAGTCGCCGACCATCTATCGTACTGCATTGGCACACAATATCAATGCGTTCCATCAGGCAGTAATATCGTTATCAGACACAGAAGAACGGCTTTCGGCTATTGAAAAGAAATTAACCGATTTGGCTGCCGAGAATCTCACTTTAAAAAAGGAGATTGAAATATTACAGGGGGGAGAATTCAAGCACCCTTCTGAGTAGACCCGCGGCTTAAAAATTATCGGCTGTTGGTCCGATCGATCGGGTTCAGATACGCATCAAATTGGGCATAATGTTTGGATAGATAGAGTCTGTCTGGTTTATTTTGGAGGGCCAAGAGTCAGATTATCAGATTACCGACGAACGATGAAACGGATCAGGCGTGTTGTTCACAAGCAGCATGAATAGCTAATTGCTCATTCAAGTTATTGCTAATTAGATATATTGGGAAATTACAATCCGATTCGGAACTGAATGCCATTTATTATGCGACAATTTACAACACAAAGGAATTATTACAGAAATAAACCGGACCAAATCAGTCTTAGTACCGAATTTGCGGAACTAGCTCGGTTTGAATAATTGGCCTCGACTTTATCCGGTCAATAATAATAGTTTGATAACACTCAAAATACCATGAATTGAACTGAAATTTTGTTACAAAATTCAGTTCGGTCAACCCCAACCAGTCGCATAATAAATTGCATTCAGCCGACCGGCCAAACTGCCGCAAACCTCAATAATATCAATGCTATCAACCCACTCCAGCCTCATTCATCCAGTCGCAAATTAAATTGCCTCTCATACCAGGCAACGGATTTTCGAATCCCTTTCTTCCTTCCAATTCAACCTGACGCAACTTCCGTTGATGGAGTAGCAAGGACGCAAAAAGCAATCCATTCCCGTACCGCTGGCACCTCGCCCCTGGAAACTTCATCTTCCATCGGGACGTGGAACCGAATTTTGTCTTCGGCCGGAGGTGACAACCGATTTCGAATCCGTCAGGCATACAACTTGCTTTTCATTGGGTGGGGTCGTTTTTTCGAATGAATGAACCATCCAACGCAAGGAACACGCGTATTTGAATGAGCCGTCGTGCATGGCCGACGGCGTCGCAACAAGTCGCCACCGCTTGGCTTTGGGCGATTACCGGGCCTGAGCATGGCGGGGCAGCCGCCTTTTGATACTGCAGCGGATGCTTGTTTGAAGCCGCCGGAGATCGTTGGGCCGGGCGCCGTTCAGATACACACAATGGTTTGACAATACTTCCGTTGCGTTTTGATTGTCTGCATCGAATGTCTGTCCTGACGCCCGACCCTTACGAGCTCGGGCGGCTGAGTTCATCCGATGCAGCATCAACAGGCGGTCGCCCCGCCATGCGACTCAACAGAGACTGCCTGACTTGTTGCGACACCGTCATGTTTGAGGGTTGCTCACAAGGACCAGCCTGAAAAAACGCCCGACCCTCCGATGCCGGGCAGATCGAAGCGATGAATTCTTCCGGTGAGGCGAGAACAATCGGCTTTGAACCCGCTGTTGACTTGACGGAAAGTATGACCTGATGTACCAAACCTTTCGAAAATCTATGCCGGCCGGCTTCACGATGATGGAATTGATGGTCGTCGTTGCCATCCTGACGGTCATAATCGTTACGGCTATACCAAATTTTGGCACATTCATAGCCAATATGCGGCTAAAAAATGCGTCCGACGATCTTTATTTCACCCTGCAACAGGTCCGGATGAACGCCATACGAAGCGGCGGCAGATGGATGGTGGTCTTTTCGAACACTTCCTATCAAGTCATCAATTGTGTTGACAATCAATGCAATACCACCGAAAACAATCTCGTCGTCAAGGAAACCCCTTTTTCAAGTTACAAAAGCATTTCGTTTTCGGACACCTTTCTCAATCATACGGTTGAATTCACACCCGACGGCATGGTCGATAAACCTTCATCCATTTCCGGTGTGGAAGTGGGAGCGATATCCATCAGCAACAACCAGGGCAAATCCAAAACCATCAGCATATCGGAATTTGGTATCATCCGGATGACTTCCAGTTGAAAGGAACACAGAGGATGCCCATCCTGTTCCATTCATATTCTACTCCATCCCTGCCGCGGAATTCATCGGAGAACAAACCCACCGTGTCGGCGAAAACGAGCGGCTTCACCCTCCTCGAGGTTCTGATGGCCGCCGTTATCCTCGCCGTAGGGCTTCTGGGGCTCGCCGCCATGCAAACCGCGGCCATTAAGGCAAATTATCAGGCCAAAAAACACACTCTGGCCACCTCTCTTGCAGAATCGCAGCTCGAAGCCTATCGGAATATGTCCTATGATGCGATACCTTCCGGAACCATCACGGATACGAACGTCATCTCCGGAGACGTGGGGAATTTCACCAGAACGGTCACCATCGAAAACGACACACCGGTTGCAGGGCTGAAAACAATCACTGTTTCCGTATCCTGGAACGACGGCAAATTACGAACGACCACCTTGAAAACGATTGTTGGATCTCTGTCGTCCAATTCGTAAAGGCTTTCGAAGCCGCTTTCTTCAACAGAGACACAACCAGGATGGTGTTCATGCGGGACGTTACCCCCTATAAACAGCCTTCTTTGTCAAGCGAAACCGAACGATTCGATCGCAGAAGAGAAGGATTTACGCTGGTCGAACTCCTCATTGCCGTTGGACTGTCGGCCGTGCTGATCGCCGCCCTCATCGAGCTCTTTTCCATCAATTACGCATCCTACATTCTGCAGGAAGATGTTGCAGCCATGCAGCAGAATCTGCGAATCGCCAAAACCATTCTGGAACGAGACATCCGGATGGCGGGCTCCGGCATCAGCGGAGGATTTGGCTTGTTTGGCACAAAGGTTGATCCCATCTCCTATTCCAACGGAACGGGAGACAACAACACCGATATTTTGACAATCAATTACCTCAATCTGGGAACCGGCAATTGTGCAGACGTCCTTCCCCAGTTGACATTGAAAGGAACGATGCCTGTTGCATCGTCCGAAGCAGAGGTGAATGAAGACTTGACAAGCACTTCATCGCCTCCGACACCGCCCTATTCCACCTGGGGCGACGAGTTTGCCTGTGGGGGAAACACGTATGGCGGCACGCCCTTCAAAGAATTCAAGGCGATCATTACATCTCCGGACGGAAAAAAGAGCGATGTCGTGTACATTACCCAGGTGCAACCCAATTCCGACAAGCTTCAAAATCGACCTTACGCCGGATTCGACAACAAGGTGATCAACAGCTATCCACCGGGCAGCACCATCAGTTTTTTTTCAGATGATCAGCTCGTGCAGGTCACCTACCGATACCGTTCCTCGGATCGATCTCTTCTGAGAAATGATCAAGCGATCGCCAATTACATCGAGGATCTCCAATTCGCTTTCGGATTGGATACAGACAACGACCAGGTCGTGGATACTTGGATCAACAACCGCAATCTAACCGCGGACGAACTCATTCAAATACGTGCCGTACGGATGAATGTTTCCGGAAGAACGGATCGAATCCATCGAGGGATGACGGATGTACGGCCTGCGATCGAAGACAGGGCCGGAGCGACCTCTTCTGATCAATACGCGCGGGAATGGGTTCAATTGACCGTCAAAATTCGAAACATGGGTCTGGAATAGGCGGTTCTACATGAAGAAGACTACACCCTTTCGATTCCTCTACAACCAAAGCGGATCGACCATGCTGATCGCTCTGATTTTCATGGTGCTGTTGACATTGATCGGTTTGGTCGCCGCCAATACGTCCACACTGGAAACCATGATCGCTTCAGCGGACGCCAACAAAAGAGGCGCTTTTTTTGCTGCGGAGGCCGGTGTCGACCATGTCATCGCCGTACTGCGCCCCCTGTTCATTACATACAATCAGTCCCAATTGGCGACTCGAGTCGCTTCCGGAGGCAGCGCGGGAAACCTCTCCTGGTCTTTTGCACTCAATGGGGCGGCCGGGGTGACCTCAGCAACGACTCCAGCAACAACCAGCGGCTGGAGAGGCAAATACGATGCAGGCGCCCCCTGGATAACGAACTACGATTTGGGAAATGGCTATTCGTACAGCGTCCGAGTCTGGAACAACAACGACGGAGGAGGTACCACATCCGACAACGACGCCACCCTGATCATCGGATCACTGGCAACAGGTCCGTCCAACACGCGGGCCGCCATTGAAATCTCCTTGTATGGGAATCTGACCGATATTTCACCAGCCATCACCTATACGGCTCAGGCCGGCGGTGGATCGGGAAAAAACTACAATGCATCGGATGTCGGAGCGATATCCACCACCAGCCTTCAGGGGATGGTTTCGGCAGGAAGCCCATAACATGCTGTTTCCCATCAGAACTCATCCGACCATCCATTCGAGGTCAACATAGGGTTTCTTCTTGACGTCGAGGTGATTCATGCGAAAAGCCACACAGACCTTTTCTCTGGCCCTAAGCATTCCTATCTTCCTGGCGGGAGCATTTCTCTTGTGCCATTTGTTCACGACGCCTGCCTATGCTGATAAACAACTGACGATAACCATCAATCCGGCTGGAGGCGGGACCGTTTCACCCGGAACCAACACATCTGTGGATAACAACGCCGTTGTCAATATCTCTGCGACCCCTTCCTCCTGCTATAGCTTCGATAGTTGGGGTGGTACCGACGTCGCGAAGGTTACAGATCGCTATTCCGCTACCACCCAAATTCGTATGGACAATGCAGCACGATCCATAACGGCCAATTTCAAAAGAAAATCCTTCACCATCGCAGCATCTGCCGGAACAGGAGGCAGCATCTCCCCTAATGGGAATGTTACTGTCGAATGCGGAAGCAACAAGTCCTTCACCATGACGGCGGACACCGGATACGTCTTGGCCAAAGTGACCGTTGACGGCACCGAAATCTCGATAGCAGGAAATACATATACCTTCAACAACGTCTCTCAGGATCATACGATCACCGCAACGTTTCGTTCGACGGGTGGCGGACAGGGTGGAACGAGCTATATCCCCGGTTGTGCGGCCAACACCTACACGAGTTATAGCGGCGGGTTCAACGCAGGGGATTTCAGCATGATCAACACCTCTGTAGTGGACGGCAAGATTCAGTTACAAACCGGCAGCCAGGCCATCAATCCGAATTCCATTATCATTCCTTATACCCAGGAAGTGACGGTCGCCTTCTTGTATGAAGGCGCCGGGTATATTTCGGATTTCGGCTGGATGCTGTATCAGGATGCCGTCCATGCGGACGGAACATTCAAAGGATGGACGTCCATTTCACTGGACAAGAAAAGACCGATTTTCATCAAGATCAACAGCCGAAGCAACGGCGTCTTTGACAGCGACTATGGAAACGGCTCTTTTCCCTATTCCAGTGAAAGCGGTGTCGCTGCATACAATGATGGAACGAGCTATCCATTCCTGGTGGACAACGACGGCTCCGTCACCATCAAAGACTTGCGCAAGAGGTTGGGTACAATCGCTGCAGGAACCGAGATGGTCTTCTTCCTGACAGCCAACAAGCGTTGGAGCACGAGCGACACGAACGGTGTTTTTTTCACCAAAACGGCTTGGAATCCGGACAATTACACCAGCACCCAATGTTCTTCCGCCTCCTCCTTCTCGAAAACCTTTCATTTGGGTCAACCTATTGCAAACGAAGGCACTTGTTCCTTGGATTCGGGATGGTTGTCCTCATCCGCCGTCTCGAGATTGTATGATTTTTACGGGCTCACGATGAGCGGTGACAAAGTCTATACCTTCACCAAAAATCAAAAATATCCACACGTCATCGTCGGCTCGCCCCAGAACGACCCGAACCAGTGGATTCTGGGTTGGGAAGATTTGACCGGGGGAGGCGACACGGATTTCAACGACATGGTTTTCCGGATCGAACGAAGAACCGGAGGAAGCGCTGCGCTGCAACCCGCTCAAGCCATCACCCCGATAGATCCGGAAGCTTACTTCACCGGTGTCACATTCGAAGTCTACGACAACATGCCCTGCAACGGCCAGTCGAGCATCAAATACTATGTGTCCATCGACAACGGTGCAAACTGGGTGGAAATCACCAGTTGGGATCTGGTGAAAAGTTTCAGCGTCAGCGGTTCGACAAAATCCGTCGGAAACGATGAGACCAACTGGACGCCAGGCAATCCAGCCCTGACTTATCGGGTGCGACGGATGGACTTCGCCGGAAGTGCCATTGTCGGAAGACAACTGCTGTGGAAGGCCGAAATGTTCAGCGACTCGGAATCCTGTGTCCCGGAAGTCGTCGACGTGGTTCTGAACGGCAGCGTGGCAACCCATGGATTTGTTTCCAGAGCTTCGCCCAGTGTTCAGGCGAACATGCTCTATTCCGGCAGTTACGAAACTCCCGCCATCACTTGGGCGGAAAAAGTGCTTCGGGGGCACCTGTACGGCACCCGACTGTATGATCCCGATACGCCGAATACGCAGGATCCGGTTCAACAATGGGATGCCGGCGCCAAACTCACGGCCATGAATCCAAACAGTCGAACCATCTATTTCCCGAATATATCCTATTATCAGGTGACATCCGAAACCATTGGCACCGGTGACGGAACAACCACGCATTTTTCCGGAACCCTGGCTCATCACCCGATCAGCGCCTCAACGCTTTCCATTACAGATACCGTCGAAACCTTTGTGGACAAGCATACGGATGTTCTGGAAGGCAATTTCGGAGGCACAGGAACGATCAACCGGTTCACCGGAACCTATTCGCTCGATTTTCACTCCCCCCCTTCCAACGGGGTGCCCATTATCGCTGCCTATACCTACTACACGACTTCTTCGACGCTTCAGGCATTCACGACAGCCAACGTCACCAACGCCATGCTGGCACTGGACAACACCTATATCATCCCGACCGGATACCAATACGATTTCAACGGAGATGGTGCTTTTTCCGAAGCCGACGGCGATTATCTGGTCAACTGGGTCCGGGGATTCAAGGACGGAAGCAGCACCAAGAAGGAATGGCTTTTGGGTCAGATCGATCATTCCGTTCCTGCAGTGGAGACTCCTCCGGGAAGACCTTCGTGGTATTTTGGATCCGCCGTCACCAAGGCGGAGCGAGATGCCTTCGATACGTTTCTCAAACAGAAATGGAACCGCCAGACCGTCGTCTATGTGGGGTCTCGGGATGGCATGCTCCATGCTTTCGACGCCGGGCAATTCCGATGGGGCTATTTGGATAGCAACAACGAATTTCAGTGGATGAAAAAGCCTGGTGACGATACATTGTATTATCGTGGATATTTCGACAATGAGAATTATGGCACCGGAGACGAACTTTGGGCCTTCATCCCGGCCAATCTCCTGCCTCGCCTGAAGAACAACAAGATATCCGGAGAAGATCAGGCATACGTAGACGCTTCCCCTGCCATCAGTGACGTGGAGATCAACGGAACCTGGAAAACGGTTCTTCTGGCTGCAGAAGGCAACGGAGGCGACACCGTCTTCTGCCTGGATGTCACCAATCCGACGGCACCGAACTTCCTGTGGGAGTTTGCGGATCCGGACCTGTTCAGAAGCCGTTCCTCGCCTGCAGTGGCAGCCATCGGCAGGACCGTTGTCAACGGCCAGAAGAAGTGGGCGGCGTTCTTTGTTTCCGGTAAGACCTACGACAACACGCTCTACCCCTCCATCTACATGATCGATGTCGGCACCGGCGCCGTTCTGAAACGCATCTTCTTGAACACACCCACAGACGGCGTCGGCGGTGTACCGAGCGGCCAGCCCGCTGTCGTGGATTCCGACGGGAACGGCTATATCGACCGCATCTACATTGGAACGGACAAAGGCTATCTTTACAAGGTAATTCTTCCGGATGACCCGAAAGCATCCAGCTCGTACGATATCACCCACTGCGTCATCAATACCGATTACACCGACGATCATGGCTATACCATCCCTTCCACTCAGCGGAATCATCCGATCTATGCATCCCCTGCAGTGGTTGTCGCAAACGGGATCAATGAAAAGGGCGAGATCCAGTACAACATCAAAATTCTCTATGGAACGGGAGACAGTCCGTATTACGACGAGGACATCGATACGGCCAACACGACGTATCATTTCTTTGCCTATCGAGACAGCGCAGCAAAGGGACAATGCACATCGAGCGATGTCACGCTGGATTGGGTGTATGCACTTCCAGCAGGAGAACGGGTGTTCGCCTCCGCCTTCGCTGCGGCAGGCCAGGTGTATTTCGGCACCGCAACCAGTGAAACCGAAGATCCGTGCGAAGGAGCCGGTAATTCGAGCGCCAACCTGGGGAAGCTCTATGTCATGAACCTGGAACCTGGAACCGGCGAGGCTTCCCCTATCGTATCGCTGGAAACCGGCAATGTTCTTGCGGCGCCCGTGGTCGATGACGAGCATCTGTATCTCAAGACCGTCGGAGGAGGATTATTGACCACACCGGGGCCTTACAACAACCCAATCACCCTCTATGGCATTCCGGCTTCTTCCATGAAATATTGGCGGGAGGTCTTCGACAAAGACGAGACCATCGTCAATTGATCGTTTGGGTGGCCATTATGAAATTCAGATGGAAATGGATGATTTTCTACGGTTCTCTGTGGCTTTGGACATCGGTTCTCCATGCCGAGATCTATCGGTATGTCGATCCGTCGGGAACCATTCGATTTACAGACAACCTGATGGAGGTGCCGGAAGCCCAGCGGAAGCACACTCAAATCCTTCCAGAAACAGGGGGGCAACGTACAAGCCGACCGGCACCACCGCCGGAGCTGAAGAGCGATGCAACACCATGGCCCGCTACATCCCCCCAGACGCTTCCGAAGACAAGCCATGACAGCTCAACCGCAACGGACATCCTGGAAGAGGCTGAACGCCTGAACCAAGAACGGGCGGAACTCGACCAGGAATTTCTCGAACTGGTACGGGAACACAGTCGACTCGCGAATCAACGACCAACCGTTCGGGATGTTGAAACCATGACCCGATACAACGAGCAGGTCACCACCCTGAACCAGAGAACGGATGCCTATGAAACCCGTAGGCAGGCCTTCCAACAAAAGGTGGACGAGTTCAATCAACGGCTTCGTCAACACCTCGATCGACCGATCGAGCCGCCAACCGGAAAGGCCGACGCCTCTTGAGCCAGGCAAGCCTCAAGACACCTTTCGGCATTCCGGAACTGATCGCCCTCACGCTCCAATCCGGACGAATTTCCGATCATACGGCAAGACAGGCGATGCAGGATGGTCCCCCCCGCGAAGGGGTGCGACGGAATGGGATCGGCAGCGATTTCCTGTCATCCATTCAAGCCGTTGTCGATCTTCGCCTTACCAGAAAAGACGATCCATCGAAATGGATCGATGAAGAGACGATCGTCTCGCTGGTCGCCCAAAAACTCGGGATTCCCTTTGTCAAGATCGACCCCCTCAAACTCGATCTGAAATCTGTCACATCCGTCATCCCCCGGTCGTTCGCCCTGAAACACCTCGTGGTACCACTCGGTGTTCAGAACGGCAAACTGACGGTCGCCTGTGCCGACCCCTTCGATCGGGAGGCGATCGACGACATCGCCCGAGCCGCTCAGGTGCAGGTGCGGCAGGTGCTGAGCACCAAAACCGATATCGTCAAGCTCATCAACGATTTCTTCGGATTCCGGCATTCGATCGAACAGGCCGAAACCCAGTTCGAATCGACCGTGATCGATCTGGGCAATCTGGAGCAGTTCGTCCGCCTGAAAACCACCGACGAGCTGGCATCGACCGACCGGCATATCGTCAACGCCGTCAACTACCTCTTCACCTATGCCTTCGACCAGCGGGCCAGCGACATTCATATCGAACCCAAGCGGGAGGCGAGCCTGGTCCGGATGCGGATCGACGGCGTTCTGCATACGATCTACCGAATGCCCAAGACCGTTCACCCGGCCATCGTGAGCCGCATCAAGAATCTGTCCCGTCTCGACATGGCCGAAAAGCGGAAGCCTCAAGACGGCCGCATCAAAATTCAACGGGAGTCGACGGAAGTGGAAATCCGGGTTTCTACGGTTCCCGTAGCCTTCGGCGAGAAGGTGGTCATGCGGATCATGGACCCGAGCGTCCTCTTTCAAGACCTGGAAGGACTCGGCTTCTCCTCGACCGATCTCATCCGCTACAACCGCTTCATACGCCTGCCGCATGGAATCGTGCTGGTGTGCGGACCGACCGGAAGCGGCAAGTCCACCACCCTTTATTCGACCCTGCGGATGCTTTCCAGCCCCGAAATCAACATCGTCACCATCGAAGACCCCATCGAAATGGTGTGCGAAGACTTCAACCAGATCGGCGTTCAACCGGCAGCCGGCGTGACCTTCGCCAACCTTCTGCGGAACATCCTCCGTCAGGACCCCGACATCATCATGGTGGGCGAGCTACGGGATCTCGAAACCGCCCAAAACGCCATCCAGTCCGCCTTGACCGGACACCTGGTGCTTTCCACGATCCATACCAACGATGCGCCTTCCACCATCATCCGACTGCTCGACCTGGGAATTCCCGCCTTTTTGATCCAGGCCTCTCTTGTAGGCGTGCTGGCCCAGCGGCTGGTCCGCAAAATCTGTTCGAACTGCAAGGAATCCTTCGTGATGAAGGCGGAGGAATTGCGAAAGATGGGACTTCAGTTGGCCCAAGAAGGGGGGGTGCTGTTGTACCGGGGAAAGGGGTGCGCCCAATGTCGGGGAACGGGGTATTACGGCCGAATCGGGATTTTCGAGGTGCTTTCCTACAGCGAGGAATTGAAGCGCCTGACGACGGATCAAACCGATGTCGCCCAAATCCGCGACATGGCCCGTCATCAGGGCATGATCACCCTAAGGGAAAACGCCCTACGTCGGGTGTTGGATGGGACGACGACATACTCGGAGGCCCTGCGGGTGACCTGGGAGCAGGAATGAAGAAAACCAGTTTCAGTACGGGTTGATCAGGGGCCGTTGGAGCATTGTTTCGTACAGATCAATGTATTGCCGGGCTGTCACGGCATGGGTGAAGGTTTCGGCGCTCCGGCGCATGATGCGTTCGATGTTGCGACGCCGAATGTCCTCCGGCAAGGTGTAGAAAGCCATCGCCTGATCGATGGCCCAGAGCAGACCCTGACTGTCGTAGTAGCGGAACAGGAAGCCGTTTCCCGTCTCGGCGTACGGATCGAGATGCTCAATGGTGTCGTGGATGCCGCCGGTGTCGTGTGCCACGGGAAGCGCCCCATAGATGGGAGCGATCATCTGGGGAAGCCCGCAGGGTTCGAACAACGAGGGCATCAAGATGAAATCCGCCGCCCCATAGGCCAGATGTTCGAGATTTTCCGAGAAGTCGCAGACGGCCACCCGGTTTTCGATGCCGTGAAATTTGGCGATATCCCGGAAATGCTGCTGGTATTCACCGTTCGCCACAAAAACCACCTGCAGGTTGAGCCCCCAGTATTTGTCGATGACCCGGTAAAGAATGTCTGCAAGCAGCTGGGAGCCCTTCTGGATGGAATCGAGCCGTGACGGCCAGAAGAACAGCGGTGCCGTATCGTCCTCGATCAAACCGAGTTTTTCCTGAAGCGCCTGCTTGTTAACCGTCTTCCCCTCCCGAACATTTTCCGGACCGTACATGTGGACGAGCTGGTTGTCGAACCGCGGATTAAAGGAAGGATCGGGCGCGTTCAGAATGCCGACGGCGCAGCCGGCGTTCCACTTATGGGCCAGCTCCATTTGGATGGACCTGTCCACGAAGGCATGCCTGCCCTCGATGACTTCGCTTAAAAAGGTCGGGCTGACGGTATTGACGAAGTGGGCCGCAAATATACCGCTCGCCAGAAAGTCCACCGGATTGGTCTCGCGGGTGCTTTCGTAATCGAAGGCCATGTTTTCGTAATAGAGGTGCTGCCAGAAATAGGCGGCATCGATCCCCCGATCCTCGATCACCGCGAGGGTGCATTTCATGGTGTGGATGTTGTGGACGGTGAACAGGCAGGGAATACCCATCCGGCGGGACATGGCCGGGATCAGACCGGTCATCCAGTCGTTGCAGTGGATGAGATCGGGTTTGACGCGGCGGACGATGTTGTTGATGACCTCCCGCTGAAACGCGATGGCAACCTTGATATTGTCCTGGGCATAGTCCGAATACACCCGGTTCAGGTAATAGAATGCCCGGTCTTCCGCCAGATGGATCCGATCCTGCGGCATCCGGGAATGCAGGTCATGCAATTCCTTCCGCAGAAAGGGTGCCAACCGGTCGCTGAAAATGGCGCGGTAATCGGGAATGGCGACATGGACATCGGCACCCTGATCGAACAGGGCGGCGATCAGTGCCGCCGATACGTCTGCAAGGCCCCCGGCCTTGGCGGTCAGATAACTCGCCAAGCTTCCCATGCGATTCGGCAGGTAGGTAACTTCGGGTGTCACCACGAGAATGCGGGGATTTTTCGGTGTAGCCATACAACCGCCCTCCTTTCTCCGACCTCAATACCAGCAGACTTCCATCGCACAACCGCCCGGTTCCGATCCCACGAGCCGCAAGCGGAAGGATTCGAAACGGAAACCGTTTCAGATCCTCAGCAGCAAACCGCCCATGAAACCAAGCCTGGAAGATACCGCAGCAAATCGTCTCCCTTGGGCATGGCCCGCACCGTATAGCTGAACCTTCCCGGCGAATCGAAGGTCTGAACACATCGGTAGCGGTATGTGCCTGCATCGAGCTTCTCCCAATCGTACATGACGACGATCTGGGGAAAACCGGTGATTTTCTCGGGAGAGGCCGAATCGATGTAGAGCTCGACATCCACTTCTTCCGGAAGCAGTTCTCCCAGGTGAACATCGACGGTCACCCTCAGATGATCCCCCAATCGATACTGCACGATGGGATCCGTGACGGGTTTTTGGACCACGACATCCTTCCAGAGCCGCATCAGCCGTTTCCTCCGTTCGTGCAGGAAACGGACCTCCTCTCCATCGTTCAGCAGGAGCCGGATCACCTGATAGGCCGCAGGCACATAGAACTGCTGTTCGTAATCCGCCACCATGCGGTTGCTGCTGAAGTGATTCAACACCAGCTTCATGGACCGCTTCATCATACCGATCCATCGGCTTGGAAGCCCGTTTTCCCCCCGTTCGTAAAAACAGGGAATGATCTCGTTTTCCAGGATGTTGTACAGAGACTGACTGTCGACCTTATCCTGATACCCGGTGTCGGGATATTCAAATCCGTCGCCGATCATCCATCCCAAATCCGGGCTGTAACCCTCCACCCACCAACCGTCCAGGATACTGGCATTGATCACCCCGTTCAGCGCGGCCTTCATCCCCGAAGTTCCACAGGCTTCGAAGGGTCGTCTCGGGGTGTTCAGCCAGACATCGGCACCCTGAACCAGGTACCGGGCGATCTGAATGTCATAGTCTTCCAAAAAGACGATGCGGTGCCGCAAATGGGGCTGCCGTGCAAAGGCGACCAGGCGCTTGATGAGGTCCTTGCCTTCCCGGTCCTTGGGATGGGCCTTCCCGGCGAAAATGAATTGCACCGGCCGTTCCTTGTTCGTAATCATGGCCTCGAGCCGTTCGATGTCCTCCAGGATCAAATAGGCGCGTTTGTAGGAGGCAAATCGTCTGGCGAAGGCGATGGTGAGAATCCCCTGATCCAAAACGGATTCCGCATTCTGCAGGAAGGTGATCGAAGACTGCCGCCTTCGATACTGCTCGAGCAGTTTGTAGCGACACATCCGGATGAGCCGGGCTCGGTTGATTTCATGGAGACGCCAAAGTTCTTCTTCGAAAAACTCGTCGAACCGTCGGGCAGCCTGGGGATCCCGGAAATTCATCTCCCAGTCGGGTCCGATATACCGTTCGAAGAGAAGAGAGAATTCCGGCGCGATCCAGGTGGGTACATGAATGCCGTTGGTCACGTGTTTGATCGGAACTTCGGCTTCGGGCAAATCCGGCCACAGATGGGCCCACATGTTCCGGGCGACGCCGCCGTGCAGGCGGCTGACCCCGTTGCAGTACATGGCCATCCGTTGACCGAGAATGAACATGGAAAACGGTTTTTCCAACCCGTGGTTCGGAGGCTGCCCCCAGGAAAGGATTTGAGAAACCGGAAGGCCGATCCGATCTTCCATGTGCTTCAGATAGCCCTCGACTGCGGAAGCCGGAAATTCGTCATGACCTGCGGCCACCGGTGTGTGGGTGGTGAACACGGAGGAACGCACGGCCACTTCCATGGCCGTTTCGGCATCGATGCCGAAACGATCCATCAAAAGACAGATCCGTTCGATGCCTGCAAACGCCGAATGCCCCTCGTTGATGTGACAGACGGTCGGATAATACCCGAGCTTGCGCAAAGCCCGCATCCCACCGATTCCCAGTAGAATTTCCTGGGTCAGGCGGGTGTACATCTCCCCCGCATAAAGATTGGCCGTGATCTTCCGGAATTCGGGTGGATTGATGTTGATGTTCGTATCGAGCAGATAGAGCGGGATCCTGCCGATCTGCAGCTGCCAGATGCCGGCATGGATGCGTCCGTTCGGCCCGTCGATGGATACGGTGACTTCGTTTCCGGATGGATCGAGCACCCGGGACATCGGCAGGGAGAAGACATCGGTTTCCGGATATTCTTCCTGTTGGTAGCCTTCATGATCGAGGTATTGGTGAAAATAGCCGTACTGATAAAACAACCCAACCCCGACCATCGGCAGGTGCAGATCGGAAGCCGATTTCAGATGGTCTCCCGCCAGGATGCCAAGACCTCCGGCAAAAAGAGGCAGACTTTCGTGAATACCGAATTCCATCGAAAAGTAGGCGATTACACCGTCTTTACCGAAAGGCTCGCCGATTTCAGGCAGATCGGCTTCCACCTGCTCGGCGAACATGTTCTCCACACGCCTCAAGTGCGTCAGGAAACTCGTATCCCCGCACAATTCGAGAAAACGGGCGGCCGGAATCCGGCACAGCATGGCGACCGGATTGCCATTGGTCTCCCGCCACAGGACGGGATCGATCCGCCGGAAGAGATCGACGGCATCCCGCTGCCAGCTCCACCAGAGGTTTCGGGAAAGTTTTTCCAGAAACCGCACCGGCTCCGGCAGCGATGGGTAAACATTGACGACCTGGGTAAACTTCATCTGAATTTTCCTGTATAAGAGATCGTCCTGCAATCGGTCACAGCAAATGGACCCGACGCAGGATGTCTTTGAGTTCCGGCAACTGTTCGGAAAGGCTTTTCAAAGCCTCGAGCATTCGGTTGACGGTCAAGGTGGTATCGTCCAGCCCCTGGGTACGATCCTTCACTTCCTCTTGAGCGGCTCTTTTGGCTGTGGAGATGACAGACCGACGATCCCACCAGGCAAAAGCAAACACCGCAACGAACAACGACGTGAACATCCCGGCGAGCATGTAAAACAGGCTCATCATCTGATCGAAACGCGCATTCGTGTCGGATCGCAAGTCTTCAATACGCTTACCCATTTCCTCAAAACGTTTATCGACCAGCTCAAACCGCTTATCGACCAGCTCAAACCGCTTGTCGACCAGCTCAAACCGCTTGTCGATCTGCTCAAACCGCTTGTCGATCTGCTCGAATCGCTTGTCCACCTGCTGGACGAACATCGAAAACGACGATTCCAAGGCAGCCATCCGTTCGCGATCCGACTGCGTAAAACCATCTGCAGCCCATGTCATCGAGGGCAGCAGACCAACCAACAGAACAATGCCCATCCAACATCCCATCCGGATCTGATTGGTCATCGCATTCCTCCCGGGCGGCTGACCGCCCCTAAGAATACTTCCACCCGTTTCGCTCTACGGATATTCAGAATACCACAGACAGCCGAATCCTGTCGAGAACGGGTTTTCGTAGGATCCCGTCACAGTCCCTGGTATGTGGTCCGACGACGTCAGGGGCTGTTTTGCGATGCAGCGCGAAAACAACTCCTGCTTGAGGTCCGGAACAACGAGGAGAAGACTCCCGTGTTTCAGGGAGCCTGGACGGTGTCCTGCAGGTTTTCACCTGCCAACCAACAAGCCGCCAGATGTCCTTCGGAGACGGCTTGAAGAGGGGGTTCTTCCATATGACAGCGTTTCATGGCATGCAGACAGCGGGTATGAAAGCGGCATCCGGATGGCGGATCGATGGGACTGGGAACATCCCCTTTCAGGAGAATGCGCTTTCGGTTTCGGACCGAACTGGGATCTGGGAGGGGAGAGGCCGATAGGAGGGCCTGGGTGTAAGGATGACGGGGTGTCTCATACAGCGACGATTTATCAGCGATTTCGACGATCTTTCCGAGATACATGACGGCCACCCGGTCGCTGATGTATTCGACCACACCCAAGTCGTGCGAAATGAAGAGGTAGGTGAGCCCCATCATCTGCTGGAGGTCCTTCAGCAGATTGATGACCTGGGCTTGAATCGAGACATCGAGAGCGGATACTGCCTCGTCACAGACGACCAGTTTCGGATGAAGGGCCAGTGCCCGGGCGACACCGATGCGCTGCCGCTGGCCCCCCGAAAACTGGTGGGGATAGCGGCGAAGATGTTCCCGCCGCAACCCGACCAGTTCCAGAAGTTCCGCCACCCGATCCTCGCGCTCTTTGCGGGAACGGACACCGTGCACCAGAAGCGGCTCTCCGACAATCTGGGCGACTGTTTTCCTTGGATTCAGGGACGAAAACGGATCCTGAAAGACGATCTGCATGCGCCTTCGGATCCGGCGCATGCGTTCGGGAGACAGTTCGAGCAGATTGTCGCCTTCGAACCAGACTTCTCCGGCTGTCGGCTCCTCGATCCGCAGAATGGCCCTCCCGAGAGTCGATTTGCCGCACCCCGACTCCCCGACCAGCCCGAGGGTTTCCCCTTCCGCCATCTGAAAGGAAACATCGTCCAAGGCGCGAACGGCAGCGACCGGCTTGAGAAAGACGCCTCCCAGAATGGGATAGTGTTTGACGAGATGTTTCACCCGAAGCAAGACGGGGCCGTCGGACTCAGACATATTTCAAACACCTCACCCGGTGGTTGGAGGCAACCGAAACCATCTGCGGATCGATGGTCGAACAATCCGAAAAGGCTTCCGGACACCGGTCATGAAACCGACAGCCGGGAGGAAGACGCAACAGAGACGGCACGGTTCCCGATATGGCATAGAGACGGTCGCCGCCCGTCTGTTTTCCGAGAACGGGTATCGACTTGAGCAGCCCCCGGGTATAGGGGTGGGCCGGACTGGAAAACAGGGTATGAACATCGGCATATTCCACGATCTTTCCGGCATACATGACGGCCACATGCTGGGCCATCTCGGCAATGACCCCTAGATCGTGGGTGATGAAGAGAATGGATGCACCGATATCGGCCTTGAGCTGGTTCATCAGATCGAGGATCTGAGCCTGGATCGTGACATCGAGAGCCGTTGTCGGTTCATCTGCGATCATGAGGGTCGGCGAGCAGGCCAGGGCCATGGCGATCATGACCCGTTGGCGCATGCCGCCGCTCATCTGATGGGGATAATCCCCGAACCGCTTCTCGGGTGCCGGTATGCCCACCTTGCGGAACATCTCGATCACCCGGTCCCGGATTTCTGCTGAAGAAAGCCGATGGTGAACCCGCAGCACCTCCCCGACCTGCTCCCCGACGGTGAAGACCGGATTGAGCGAAGTCATGGGCTCCTGAAAGATCATGGAGATGCGATCACCCCGGATGGCGCGCATGCGCTCCTCCGGTAGACCCAAGAGATCCAGCCCGTCAAGCTCGATCCGGCCTGCGGCGATCCGGCCCGGCGGTTCAGGAATGAGCCGGATGATGGAATGGGCCGTAACACTCTTTCCACAGCCGGATTCACCGACCAGGCCGAGGGTTTCGCCGGTTTCGATGGAAAAGCTGACGTCATCGACGGCTCGAACAATGTTTCTTCGAACCTGAAATTCGGTGACAAGCCCTTCGACCCTCAGAATGGGAACAGCACCGGAAGCGGTGGGATGGATGTCTGCCGGCATCTTCAATCCCTCAGCCTCGGATCGAGGGCGTCACGAAGCCCGTCACCGAAGAGGTTGAAACCGAGAACGGCGATCAAAATGGCGATCCCCGGCATGGTCATGACCCACCAGGCCCGCAGAATCATCGAGCGGCCTTGTGCGATCATCGCTCCCCATTCCGGTGTTGGCGGTTGTGCGCCGAGCCCCAGGAAGCTGAGTGCTGCAGCATCGAGAATGGCCGAAGCAAAACCAAGAGTGGTCTGAACGATGAGCGGCCCCATGCAGTTCGGTAGAATAGAGATGAAGATGATCCGGAGGCTTCCGGCACCGATGGCCCGGGAGGCCGTCACGTAGTCCTTTTCGCATTCCTCGAGAACCGAGCCCCGCACGATTCGTGCATAGCGGGGAATGTAGATGATGCCGATGGCGATCATGGCGTTTCGAAGGCTTGGCCCCAGATAGGCCACCATGACGATGGCCAGAAGGATATGCGGAAAGGACAGCAAAATGTCCATCGAACGCATGATGAGGTTGTCGACCGTGCCCTTGTAGAATCCGGAAACAGCCCCCAGAATCACCCCGACACAGAAGGCGATGCCCACACTGACCATGGCCACCAAAAGCGACACCCGAGCCCCGAACAGGATCCGGGACAAAATGTCCCGACCCAGATCGTCCGTCCCCAGCACATGTTTCGAACTGCCGCCGGAACTCCACATCGGCGGTTTCAACTGGTCATAGAGGGAGGCATCCACCGGATCGTGGGGGCTGATCCAGGGTGCTGCAATGCCGACCAGAACGAAAACGACCACGATGATGAGCCCGGCGACCGCCGTCTTGTTGCGCCAGAGTTGATCGATCTGATCCCAGAAGGGATGACGGCTTTCCTGGTTTGCTGCAAGCTCGGTCATCGCTTTCGCCTACTGGACACTGATGCGGGGGTTGATGACTGCATAGAGCACATCCACCACCAGATTGATGAGAACGAACAGACCGGCGATAAACAGGGTTCCCCCCTGAATGACCATGTAATCTCGTTTCATGACGGCATCGAACATCCACTTGCCCACTCCCGGCCATGCGAAAATGGTCTCAGTCAGAATGGCCCCTCCCATGAGAATGCCGAATTGAAGACCGATGGTGGTAACCACCGGAATGAGGGCGTTTCGGAAGGCGTGTTTGAAGATGACAGTGGACTGGGGAAGGCCCTTGGCACGGGCTGTCTTGATGTAGTCCTGCCGAAGCACTTCGAGCATGCTCGAGCGGGTCATCCGGGCCACGATGGCCATCGGAATGGTGCTGAGCGTAACGGCAGGCAGAAACAGATGCCACAACACGTCCTTCAAGGCCGTCCAGTTCCCGGTCAGGATGCTGTCTAGCACATAGAAATGGGTGACGGGTTCGAGATCGATCCCGATGGTGAGCCTTGCAGACATGGGAAACCAGCCGAGGACCAGTGAAAAGACGAGCATCAGCACAAGACCCAACCAGAAGATGGGCATGCTGACACCAACCAGTGCACCGATCATGCTGAGGTAATCGAAGATGGAATATTGCTTGGTGGCGGAAACGATGCCGAAGAGAATGCCAAAGAAACAGCTGATCAGCATGGCTGCGACGGAAAGCTCGATGGTGGCGGGAAACCGTTGGCTGATTTCCGTCCATACCTTTTCGCGAGTCCAGATGGTCTCTCCCAGATCGAGGGTGGCAAGCCGTTTCAAAAACAAGCCGTATTGTACGTAGAGAGGCTTGTTCAGCCCGAGATGCTCCCGGATTTCGTGAAGGGCCTGTTCGGTGGCCCTCTCACCGAGGAGTAGCTCCGCAGGGTCTCCCGGGGTGATGTGCAACATCAGAAAGACGATGATGGATACGCCCAGCAGCGTTGGAACCAGCATCATCAATCGTCTCAGAATGAACGGAAACATGTGCGTTCCTGCTAACGGCCATAGATGGCGGCTTCGCAAAAAGCCAGGAAGTCTCTGTCGAGCCGCGGGGTGACTGGGGAACCTTTTTCGCTGCTGCGAAAAAAACTCAGCCGCCCTCCTGCTGGATGCCCGACTTTGAAAGAAATTCCGTTGATGGCGACTTTTCGAAGCCCATACGCTCTTGTGAAATAGGCTATGCCAAAGCCCATAGAGGATGTCAACCAAAAGATCGAATGAACGCGGTTCATCAAGATGATGGCGTCGCATCTACAGGAAGCCGGGCTTATCCGACGGAAGGCCTTGTTCCATTGATCGCAAGCACCAGGTTCCTGCCCGCCTGATAGGCCTGATCCAAATATTCGGGATATTTCTGGATGTCCCCTTCGAAATCGATCCCTCGGAAACACAACGCCTGTTCAAGCTCGGTATCGAGCGTATCGAAGAAATATTTCACCGTCAGTAGGACGCCGTCAAAAAGCCGTTTTCCATGAGTCGCACCAACGGAAAGAAACAATCCTTTTCGGGAGATCCGTTTCGGTTCAAACGGTGCCTTCTCGATCCAGTATTTTTTCACCCAGAGGGACTGACATCGATCCATCAGAATTTTCGTATGGGAACTGACGGTATAAAAGAAAATGGGGGACGCCAGCATGATCCCCTGAGCGGAGAGCAGGATATCGGCAACGGAATGAAAATCGTCCTCGATGACGCATCGACCCGTTTCCTTGCACCCGTAGATCTCCAGACAGGGCGACATGCGAAGATCCCGTAGAACAATCGAGGTCACCGATGCCCCTACATCCGATGCCCCCTGGATGGCACGGTTCAGAAGTGTCGCCGTATTCCCCCTTCGCCGAGGGCTGCCGAAAACGGCGGCTATGCTCAATGTCATGGATCCTCCATTCGTGACGGCTTCGCAAAAAGGCCGGATGCTGTGTCGTGCTGCATCCCTCGTCATTGCGGCGTACGTTTCAGTACGCCTCATTCCTCGGGATTTGCACTCCTTGCCTGCGGCCTTTTTTCGAAGCCGTCCATATGATGGACTTTTTGCTCCATCATTCGTGACGGCTTCGCAAAAAGTCGCTTTTCCCGTGCTTTTCGGAAATGCCGGGCATCACCATTTCTATAGCACATCAGAAGATCGGCGGTTGACTCAGAAGAATTGACATCCCTTCTCGAAATCGGTAAGAAGCCGCAGTAAATCTTTGAACCTTCAGGTGAGGATGGAACCGGAGGCCATCATGAGGCAACTTCGCCTCAAGATCAAGACCTCTGCCATGGAAATGAACTACCCGAACCATCAGATATCCAGTCGGAGGGATCGATGAAGCGGCATCCGGGATTTTTCAAACTGATCTGTCTGGGGCTCATTTTATTCAACCTGACCCTGGGGGTTCGAACAGGATGGTGTGACAACCCGGACATCACCCAGGCGGGAAACATTCTCCAATTCGTGCTACCGGGAATCGCTCTGGGATCCACCTTCATCGCGGGAAATCCGAAAGGTGGTTTCTGGGATCAGGAAGGAACGAAACAGGCTGCCTACAGCATGGCAACAACGGCTGCGTTTGTGGTATCCGGAAAAGAGATCGCCCGGAAATTGCGCCCCGATGGCAGCGACCGAAACTCCTTTCCTTCCGGGCATACGGCTGCAGCGTTTTCCGGTGCATCTTTCCTGGGAACCCGATATGGGCTTGCATTCGGCGTTCCAGCCTATGCGGCTGCGGCACTCGTGGGTTACAGCCGCTTTCAGGCCGATCAACATTATGCGGATGACGTTCTTGCAGGCGCCAGCATCGCCATGTTGAGCAACTGGGCCTGGGTCACACCCATGCATGATCGGTTCACGCTTTCCCCTATAGCCGTTGAGGGAGGTGCAGGCGTTCAGGTGGCTTTCACCGATGCAAAACCATCTGCGAAAACGGGCTCACCACCTGCGTCGATCGGCTTTCCGAATACCCGGTTCTCCTTTCAGTTCGGTCCTTCCTTTGTATCGGAAAACGAAATCGGCGGTCAGCGTTCCACCGATTTCGACCTCACAGAACTGGGGGACAACGACAATCCTCTGACCACCGCTGCTGTCCGACTCGACTATCGTGTGAACGAAACCCATGAGATCGGCCTGTTCGTCTGGCCGATGGAGGCCAAGGACAGCGGCAGGCTTTCCCACCCCGTTCTGTTTCAGGGCGTTTCGTTTCCTGCAGACACCCGCATTCTATCCGCCTGGAGGCTCTATGATGTGCGGGCTCGCTACCGATACCATTTTTTTTCGAAAGACAGGTTCGTGCTGACTGGAGGCGGAGGGGTCATGCTTCAGCATCACATCGTGAGGCTAGAAACGGAAGACTCGAAGCTGAAGGCGGAAGAGGACGATCTGTCAGTTGTACCTTTCCTGCATATCCAAAGCGGTTGCAGATTCAACGAACATATCGGTTTCTACATCGAGGAAGAGGGGGGCTGGTTGTCCAATCAATGGTTCAGCAGCAGCGCGGCCTATCTCCAATACGATGCCGGAAACCACTGGGATATCCGACTGGGCTATCAGTACAACATCCGGGATATCGACGCCAAAGAGGTGGACAATCGCGTTGTCCAACATCAACCCTATCTGGTGATTGGTTACCGCTGGTAGCGCCGCGAGATTCGGCAGTGAAGTCAGTTTTCGAAAATCGGTTTCATCTTTTCCCGACACCGCGAGATTTTGGATAAGGAGCAGTTGACGATTTCCGAAATCTCGCGATCCGACTTTCCCTGCCGATGCAACTGATAGATCTGCATGTCCTGCTGGGAAACGCCCCCAAAGCGCTGGTTTCGGCGACTGAGAAAGGGAGCTGTCACTTCCTTCAGGTTGGTTTCAATGATGTCGACGTATACGGCCTGGGTCGGATGAAGGTCGGATGTCTTCAGCTTTTCGATGTATGGGAGGATGAATTCCCGGACGTTCGCAACGACGTCCGTTTCCACGTCGATCAAGTCCTGTTTTCGCTTTTCTGCAAGCCGCTTCAGGGCACGGTTGGATTCCTCGAGATTTTCGGCCGCTTTTTTCAGGCCGATTTCCTTTTCCGCCAGTCTGCGGTTCAACTGCTCCTTCTGTTCGATTTCCAAACGCAACGCTGCGTTGGCATGCTGAAGCTCCGCCGTCCGCACCTGCACCAGGTGCTCCAGGTGCTGGTTGACATGAGCCAATTCCTGTTCGAGCCGGTGCTTGTGGATGGCGATTTCGATGATCGGCTTGAAATAGTCGGGATGAAACGGTTTTGGGAGGTAGCCGTACGGATGGAGTGCTTTGGCTCTTTCCGTCAGCTCATCCGAGGAATATCCCGTCATGAAGACGACCGGTACGGGATAGACTTTCCGTATGAGGGTTCCCGCCTCGATGCCGTCCATTCCTCCTGGAAGCTTGATATCCATCAGGATGAGATCCGGCTTGCTTTCCACGGCCTTGGAAATGGCTTCGGCACCCGTGGTGGCGATACCGACAACATCATATCCCATCGAAGTCAGAATTTCTTCCAATTGGGTGATGATAATCGCCTCATCATCGACAATCATCAGTCGCGTCATGGAAATCGGACCTCTTCTGAAGGGCATGAACCATGTCACGAAGGTGCTCGACCTTCCTTGAAAACAGCTTACCTCAGATCATATGGTTCGAAGAAGAGAAGCAGTAGACCAGGATCTTGACGGCGATTTTGGCAGCCGTAAACTCCGACACCTGGGTATGAGGAATCTTGCTCAACTCGTTGATGTCTGCGGCAACGACACATCGTTTTTCTCCGAGCCGCCGCAGGAGTGAAACGATCTGCCGATAGG
>JBFMBE010000016.1:24601-36290 GCA_040755275.1 Thermodesulfobacteriota bacterium
GCGATTTTGGCAGCCGTAAACTCCGACACCTGGGTATGAGGAATCTTGCTCAACTCGTTGATGTCTGCGGCAACGACACATCGTTTTTCTCCGAGCCGCCGCAGGAGTGAAACGATCTGCCGATAGGAAATCCCTCCCGGCTCCGGGGTCCCGACACCCGGCATAACTGCCGGATCGAGCCCGTCAAGATCGATCGTCACATAGACATGTTCCGGAAGCCGATCGATCGCCTCGGCCAACCAGGAATCATCGGAGGGATCGATGCCTGCCGCATAAATGGGCCGAAGCCCCTTCTCCAACACGAAGCGGTGTTCTTCCGGTGAAAACGACCGGATGCCGACCTGAACGACCGGCAATCCCATGTCTTCGACGACACGTCGCATGACACAAGCATGGTTTAGCGGACTACCGTTCCAGCTATCGCGAAGATCCAAGTGTGCATCGATTTGAAGCACACCCAAATCCGGGTAGATGTGTGAGGCTGCCCGGATCGGTCCGATGGAAACGGCATGGTCCCCACCGAGGCTGAGCAGCCGTTTCCTCTGTTGCATCCATTCCAGAGCTCGGGCATACATTTGTTCAACGGCCCGGTCCGGATCTTCGGGATCGGGCCACAAGGGTTCAAGGGTATAGATGCCGATATCCCGCCAATCCCGAAACGTCTCCTCATCCATCACTTCAAGCTGGGACGAGGCCTCGAGAAGATGAAGGGGCCCCTCGCGCGTCCCCGTACCGTAGGATACGGCATGCTCGTAGCAAAGCGGAAGGATGACGACCGATGCATCCTCGATTCGGTCCACACAAGCCCCGGATTCTCCAAAGACGGGATATCGGTCTGCAGTCAACATCTTGCCGTGCTCCTTCCCCGGGTATCGGAAAACACCCGTGGATCCAGCATAGACCCCTGTGAGGATTATTTGACGAAAATGGCAGCCGCCAGAACCGTTGTCCACAGGTTCCCCTCGGCCCCCAATGCGCCTTGACTGATGTGGGTAGACTTGACGATCTTTCCGGACATTCGATACACTTCCCGGCGCTCGTCATAATCCTTGTCCGCATCGAACTCGATGCCCAGGGTGTTGGCGAGCATGGTGGCAGCCAGATCTTCCGCATATTCACCCGCTTCGATTTCGGTCTGCCCGAAACCGTGATGTTCGGACAAATATCCGTACCGCCCCTTTTCCGCAGGCAAGGCCAGGCCGATACTGGCAACGATTCGTCTTCCCGGTTCACAGATTTGTTCCCGGGCCATGACGCAGTGGGTGATTTCCCCCGGTTCCAACCGATCGACACCCCGATCGATATCGATGATGTTGCAGTGCGGGGGAAAGATGGAGGAAACGGTCACCAGGTTCAGGTGGGCGATTCGGGCTTCCCGCAACGCGTTCTCGAAGGAAGAAAGCTTTTCCTTCGCGATTCCTACCCCCCTGGTAAAGAACATATACCGTGGTACATACATGGATCGACCCTCCCAAGAGAAGAAAATGCAGCCCCACCGGCTGTTGGCATGACGGCGCCCCGATCGGAAGCCGAAAAAACCAGGGAAAAGTAATGGAAAACGACTTGCATGTCAAAAAAAATATGAACCCGTGGCACCCGGTCGAAACGGAAGGCACCCCCCAGAACGCCTCTGTTCGTCGAATCCCGTTGGATCTCCGGCATCACTGTATCCAAACGGCTCTGAAACGGCTGTTCGAATATCATATGAACCGGTACTTTACGGACCCGGATATGCGGAAGGACCTGGAACCACTTCTCGATGTTCTGGGCGATATCCTCGCCTCCTGGGATTTCGCCGTACTGCGGGCTTTCTATCAGGATCTGGCAGGCGGCCACGAAGTATCCGCCTGCCTGGTTTTACCGGAGAATGCAGCCCCGTTTCTCGAACTGTCGGGGAAACGGATCGATCCACCTTCCCGAAACCTTACCGGCTCGGTTCTTCCTCCGCGATCGTGAAACGCCAGGCACAATACCATTGCTCCGGATGGTCATCGGGAGGACATCCCACGCATTCGGTCCGAATCCTCGAATCGACGGCCCTGGCAAACGACGTGTATTCGACGAGTCCACCGGATTTGCAGGGATAGTCGTCCAGACCCTTTCGCTTGCGTGCAGACTGCACCCGGCAATCGTTCATCTGAAACACGAGGGAATGCTCGCTTTCCCGAACGAAGGACTGGACGTTGATTCGGGCATATACCCGAAGCCCCAGAGCCTGTTGCAAGCCATCGAGACCGGGATGCTCCGGAAGGTGCAACAGGCGTTTGATGGCCCATGCCTCCACCGGAGAAAACCGCCCCCAGCAGCTGTCGTTGCAGCGTTTGGCATCGTTCATGCCATGCCGGAATTCGATGGCCTGAAACCACACCCCATCGTTGGCCAGCCAGTTGGCCGCCACCGCATCCAAAAGGTCCAGAAGCCGATCCCGCGGCATATCGAGGAGTGCCTGCGGTATTCCCTGCTGAACCGAAAAGCCGAGCGTTTTCGAGAGTCGGCTCATTTGAATGGAAAGGCTTCTTTCATATGCCGTTTCCAATGCTTCCAGCGCCCGCTCCTGCCCCATCTGGTGCCAGACTTCATTGAACCACAGGGCATAGTGAACGACGATCCGATGGAAGAAATCCACGACCAGTCCGGCCAGATCCGTGTTGTCCATCTGTTCGATGGGGGATGAAGCATTCATGAGAAATGTCCCCTGTTACGTTCCCGTTGCATTGAAATCTGTTGAACCGCGATGGTTCATGCCCCTACCTGAAAGCATCGTTCGGGAAGCGATTCGATCGGGCCCCAATCGGCAGGAAGCTTCTGATCGGGCTTTTCCCCGAATTTTTCCTTCAGTTTTTTGAGCCCCGGCCTTGCAAACTGAGGATGCCCTTCCTTCTTGGTCCGTCCATTCACCACGGCTTCGGAGCGGAGCCTTCTGCCGATGGTCTTTTCCATCATCTTTCCGAGCCACAGCACCCGGTCCACGTCATAGCCATGCTCGATTCCCATTTCATCGATCTGAACGAGGGTGTCCTCCAAGCAGACCAGTCCGACATATCGCGGATCTTCGTAATAGTAGTCTCCCGTTCCCTTGGTCGGACAATCATCGAGGAAATTGGCCGGTTGACCGCCCAATCCACCGAGCGTGCATTCGAAATGGCTGATTCCGGCCTGAAGGGCCGCCAGGATCGAAGCGGAAGCCATCCGTTTGGTTTCGTGGAAATGGGCGATGTGCAGCTTGGGATTGGGAAGGGCATCCAACACCATCGAAAAGTACCGATAGACTTCCGCTGCGGAAGCACTTCCATCATGATCGGCATGTTCGATGTCGTGGGCACCGATGGACAACCAGCGCCTGGTGAATTCCACGGCATCCTTCATGTCCGTCGCTCCCCCGATGGGGCTTCCCCAGATCGTGCTCACCGTACCGCACATCTTCATGCCGGCATCGTTGCATTTCTTGATGCAGCGCTCGGCCTCCTTCCAGTAATCGGGAAGGGTCGTTCCGGAATTGGCGAAATGGTGCTGTTCTTCCGTCGAAACCATCATGAGCAGGCGATCGGGTCCAATGCCTTTCTGTTTGAGGGCAATGGCCCGATCGACGGCACTCTCCCGGATCGTGACAGCCGTAATGCAGATGTCTTCGTATCGAATGCCCTTTTTGGCGCATCGGTTCTTGAAGGCATCGCTTCGGACGTGAGCCAGCAGCTGTTCGGCGTCCCGGAACTGCGGCATCAGGTAGGGATTTCCCAGATTCGTAATTTCGATATTCCGGCAGCCAGCCATGATCATCTCTTCGATGTAGAAAATCTTGGCTGCGGTCGAGACAAATTTCTCTTCGTGCTGGAAACCATCTCGAACGGTAATGTCTCCGATCGTCACTTTCCGGGGCATGCGGGGGAAAATTTTCCAGTAATCGTACTCGGTCATGGCGGTCAGATTCCTTTCTGGATCGTTACATGTTGTACAAAACGCTGGCTTCAGTCTGCTGCCGGTTCATTGGCCTGTGTAAACGGGTTTTCGCTTTTCCTGGAAGGCAGCCAACCCTTCCAATCGGTCTTTCGTTGGGATGCAAACCCAGTAGGCATTCGATTCAATGGCAAGACCCGTGTTCAAATCGGTTTCCATCCCGTAATTGATGGCATACTTGGCCTGCTCCACGGCGATGGGACCGGTTTCACAAATCATGGCCGCCATTTTCCGAGCCTCATCCAGCAGGGCTTCGGGTTTCACGACCTGGTTGGCCAGACCGATGGCAAGCGCTTCCGTTGCGTCTATCCTCCTTCCTGTAAAGATGAGTTCCTTTGCTTTTCCTTTTCCAACAAGCCGGGGCAACCGCTGGGTACCGCCCGCCCCGGGGATGATCGCCAGACGGGTCTCGGTAAGGCCCATGGTCGCCGTTTCCGAAACGATACGGATGTCGGATGCAAGCGCCAGTTCCGTTCCGCCGCCCAGTGCAATGCCGTTCACAGCCGCGATGACGGGTTTGTTCAGGTTTTCGATTTCCGAAAACAGCGTTCGGATCGTCAGAATGTATTCCTTGACCTGAAGGGGGCTCAGCGTTCTGCGTTCCTTCAGATCGGCCCCTGAACAAAAGGCCTTGTCTCCGGCACCGGTGATGATGACCACCCGGATTTCCGGTTGAAACCGGATGGTATCCATTTCCCTTCTCAGGGCATGAAGCAAATCGAAGTTCAGGGAATTCATCACCTCGGGACGGTTCAGCGTCAACAGGCACACCCCGTCCGACAACGATTTGATCAGGATTTCTTCGGTCATGGTTTCTGATCCTCTCCTGGATTGTTGGTTCTCATGGAAGGCGGTCACGGAGATCAGCATCCGATGTATCGGGAAATCACGATCCGTTGAACTTCGGATGTCCCTTCCCCGATTTCGAGCAATTTGTGGTCTCGATAGAATCGCTCCACCCCGTAATCCTTCATCAGGCCGTATCCGCCATGAATCTGGACGGCATGGTCCACGACCCTTCCCATCATCTCGGAACAGAAGAGCTTGGCCATCGCGGCTTCCTTCTCGAAGGGCCGCTTGTGGTTGCGCAGCCAGCAGGCCTTGTAGAGAAGGTTTCTACCACATTCGATATCGACCGCACAGTCGGCGAGCTTGAAGGCGACGGCTTGAAACTTGCTGATGGGCTGACCGAATTGCACCCGCTCTTTGGCGTATTTCAGGGCGGCATCGTAGGCCCCCTGAGCCCCCCCAAGCCCCATCGCCGCTATGGACAACCGGCCTCCGTCCAGGGTCTTCAGCATCTGATGGAAGCCGTCGCCCCGTTTTCCGAGCATGTTTTCCGGCGGCACCCGAACATCGTCGAAATAGAGCTCGGCCGTATTCGATGCCCGCCACATCATCTTGCGATGCATTTCGACGGCCCGAAATCCCGGTGTCCCCTTTTCCACCAGAAAACACGTATACTCCGGCCTGCCGCTGGAACGGGTTCCGGTGACAGCCTGAACCGTAACCCCCAGGGTCAATTCGTTGGCCGCATTCGTGATGAAGATTTTCGAGCCGTTGATGATCCAATCCTTCCCATCGAAGACGGCCGTGGTACGGCTTCCGCCGGCATCCGATCCGGCCGTAGGCTCGGTGAGACCGAACCCCCACAGACCTTTGCCGCTGCACAGGGTGGGCAGGTATTTTTGTTTCTGTTCCTCCGTTCCGAAATAATAGATCGGACCGATACCGAGCGAGTTTCCTGCCGCGATCGTGGCCGCCTGGGAGCCGTCGACACGAGCGACTTCCTCGACTGCGATGATGTAGGACAGATAGTCCATCCCCTGACCACCGTAGGTTTCGGGAACGAACATGCCGAACAGCCCGATTTCCCCCATTTTCATGGTCAACTCGGCCGAAAACGTTTCGGTTTCGTCGAGTTCCCCGGCAATGGGAGCGATCACCTTCTGGGCGAATTTCCGTACTTCCTTGCGAATCATCTCCTGTTCGGGCGTAAGGTCAAAATCCAACGCAACCTCCTTTGAACGGTCGACAGGGTTGAATGTCTTGAAAGCATCCGCGATCGAAAGGCGGGATAGAACTGATGGCCCCGCAAAAAGTCAGGAAGTCTCTGTCGAGTCGCGGGGTGACTGGGGAACCTTTTTCGATGCTGCGAAAAAGGTTCCCCAGCCACCCCGCTTATGCCCGGCATTTCCCAAAAGCACGGGAAAAGCGACTTGTTGCGACTCCATCAGAACTGAAACAGCTACACCATAGCTTGTTCTCTACGAGTAAACGGAATCGCATTCAATTTCAAGAGGGAAATGCAGCGGGCGGGGAGAAGGAACTAAAAAATCTGCTGAAAATGTCGAATCCAGTCAGGAGATTCCGGAGGCTGAACGTTTAGATCGTCTGCGGAAAGATGGATGTCCTCGGGATGGTGTTCGATCACCCGGATCAGGGCATCGACGACAGTCGGATCGAGCGCCTTTCCGGCCATCTGACGTAATTTGCAGAGCGCTTCCGGCAGGGACACTGCCTCGATGTAAAGTCTACCGGAAATCATCGTTTCGAAGCAGTCACATGCAGCCAAAACTCGGGCGCCGAGGGGGATGGCTTCCCCTTGGAGCCCTTCCGGGTAACCACTTCCGTCAAACCGTTCGTGGTGGTATTTGACCAGAGGTACGATGTCATCCAGGAAGGTAAGCGGCTGAAGAATAGCGGCACCGATCTGGGGATGCTTCTGGATGACGGCATATTCCCTGGCGTTCAGCACCCCCAGCTTGCCGAGATGTCGATCCTGAATGCCGATTTTTCCGATGTCGTGCAGGAGCCCGGCCCGATACAATATCTCGGCTTGTCTCTCGCCGAGTCCCATTTCCATGGCCGTCGCCTTGCAGAACAAGGCCACCTTCTGAGAATGGCCGTGGGTGATCGCGTCCTTGGCCTCGATGGCCAGAGCCAGCCCTTCGATCGTCTGCCGAAAGGTTTCGAGCATGTTCCGGTCATAGCGCATGGCTCGCTGCAGAGCCAGGGCCCCCTGCTCGGAGAGGGCCTTCAGAAAGCCGATTTCCCGAGGAACCGGCTTCTTGACCTGGCCGAAGTACACGGCCAGAATGCCCCGGTAATCGTCCACAATGGATACCGGAACCCCCAAAACGGTACAAACCCGTTTCTTTCCGAGTCGTTCGAGATCCGGGATTCGGGATTCGTATCGGGCATCCTCAATGAGGACCAGGCCGTCACGGTTCGGGGCAAACAACCTGCAAAGCGTTTGGTAATCGACAGATGCCAGGCTGGTGTAAGAAAACCCGTGCATCGCAGAGTTCTGGATGCGACGGCCGCCGTCGTCCAGGATCCAGAAAATGCACCCCTGGGCCGCCATGGCTTCGGATGCCTGCCGAACGATGGTCTGCAAAATCGTTTCCGTTCCTTCCTCGGCATGGATGGCCGCACTTACGTCGCGGAACACGTCGAAATACCGGCTGTAACGCCAGGCCACCCGCAGGGCCGTGCCATAGGTATCGAACACCCTTCGGAGGGCAAGGCAGCATCCGTCGCAGTCCACTCGATCCTCGACATCGATGACCAGCAATACCACCCATTGCCCGGCATGCTGCACCAGAGGAACCACGATGCAGGGAAAGGGGTTTCCAGAATCCTCTTCGATCGTCAAATGTGCGGGTTCTTCCGGAATGCAGTCGAGAATCCGGGCATTCAGCCGTTGGATCCACGATGCGGTTCCGATCGATCCAATACCCTGCTGTCGAAGCAGATGAACGGAGACCGGGAACAGGCCGACCTGAAACAGGAGCGATCCCCTGGCGGAAAGAATCTCGGCAATCCGACATCCGAGAACGTCCATCGCATCCAGAACGTCCATCCCGGAATCGATGCTGCGGTTGGTCTCCAGAAGAGCCTGGGTCAGTCGATCGATCATGTGCGTCTCTACAACCGAATCTCGTTGGATTTTCCGGCCAGAAGCACCCCGTTGATGAAGGGATCGATCCCACCGTCGAGAACATCTGTAGCGTTGCCGATATCGAGATCGATTCGGTGGTCCTTCACCATCTGATAGGGATGCAGGATGTAGGAGCGGATCTGACGTCCCCAGCCGATTTCGTCCTTGCTGTCGTGCATTTCCTGTAATTTGCTCTCCTGCTTCTGCTTCTCCAGCTGATGAAGTCTTGCACGAAGCACTTTCATGGCCATGTCCTTGTTGCGGTGCTGGCTCCTTTCCTGCTGGCAGGTCACCACAATACCGGTCGGCAAATGGGTGATCCGGATTGCACTTGATGTCTTGTTGACATGCTGGCCGCCTGCACCGCTCGAACGGAAAATGTCGATCCTCAGGTCTTTTTCGTCGATGTCGACGACGATTTCGTTGGAAATTTCCGGATAGACGAATACGGATGCGAAGGACGTCTGGCGTTTGCCGTTGGCATTGAATGGCGAAATGCGGACCAACCGATGGATGCCGTTTTCCGATTTCAAGTATCCATAGGCGTACTTGCCTGTAACCGTAAAGGTGACCCCCTTGATGCCCGCCTCATCACCTTCCTGATAATCGAGCAGTTCCATGGCGAAGCCTTTTCGCTCGATCCAGCGGCTGTACATTCGAAAGAGCATCTCGGCCCAGTCCTGAGCCTCGGTCCCACCCGCACCGGCGGTAATCGAGACGATGGCATTGTTGGCATCGTCTTCGCCATCCAGCATCAGGCTCAGGGATAGGTCGGCAATTTCACGATCGATGGCCTGAAGTTGGGTATTGACCTCCAGGAGGGCCTGAGGATCGGATTCTTCCATGGCCAGGTTGAACAGTAGCTCGGCTTCTTCCAACTCGTTGAACAGCCGGTGATAGGATTCAACGGTTTCCGTGAGCTTTGCCCGCTCCTTCAGCACAGGCGCCGTCTTCTCGGGGTTGTCCCAAATCCCCGGCGAGGCCAGCATCGCCTCGATTTCCTTCAGCCTTCTCTCTTTTCCGGCAATGTCAAAGATACTCCTTGAGCGGATAGACCCGCTCGTACAATTCCTTGATCTTCTGTTTCATTTCGACGCTCATGGGATGTTCCTTTCTTGAAAGATAGACGATGGACTATAGAAAATGAGTCGGATCAGACGACAGGTTGTTCTATCCATATTCCCCGCCAATCACCGATGACGGCTTCGCAAAAAGGCCGGATGCTGTGTCGTGCTGCATCCCTCGTCATTGCGGCGTACGTTTCAGTACGCCTCATTCCTCGGGATTTGCACTCCTTGCCTGCGGCCTTTTTTCGAAGCCGTCCATATGATGGACTTTTTACGGGCGCATCACCTATGATGAGGTCGCAAAAAGTCGCTAGAAATGGGAATTGGACCGAGAAAATCCCGTACAAGCGATTCATGTAGGGGCGATTCATGAATCGCCCCTACAATAGGACGAACCATGGCACATCTGACCGAATCGGAAATCGAATATGCTGCGATCGGGCGGCTGAGTTTTTTCGCAGCATTCTCAAAAGGCTTCCCCAGCCACCCCGCTTATGCCCGGCATTCCCCAACAGCACGGGAGAAGCGACTTTTTGCCAGCTCAACACCTATGTTCAACCCTTCAGCCGGTAGCCCCAAATCGGCACCGCTGCCATGCCGACCATGTAAACCATGCAGCACCACGCAAACCAGTCTCCCCACGTGGTATAGATCGTCTGTTGCTGCATCAGCGGGATATCACTTCTCGATACGGCATCCACGAAAAGATCGGTCGGCTGCACCATTCGACCGATGGGATCGATGAAGCCGCTGATTCCCGTGTTGGCAGATCGGATCAGTGCCCGCCGGTTTTCGACGGCCCGAAAAACAGCCATCGAAAAATGCTGGAACGGCGCCGATGTTCTGCCGTACCAGGCATCGTTGGTCATGCTCACCAGCACTTCCGCACCATTGCGGCAGGCCTGCCGGGAGAGAAACGGGAAAATCTGCTCGTAGCAGATCAGCACACCCACCGGGTGATCGTTCATCATCAAGACCCGGCCCGGATCTCCTTCCTGAAAGTCGCCGACTTCCTCAACGATCTTTCCGATGAACGGAAGCCATCTCTGAAACGGAACATATTCCCCGAACGGCACCAAATGGGCCTTGTCGTAGCGCCCCCGGACCATGCCGTCGGGATCGAAGAGAAAGGCGCTGTTGAAATAGGCCGATTGTCCGTCTTCGCTCTGGATATACGGGCTTCCAACGAGAAACCAGCTTCCGGTTTGACGGACACCTTCCTTCAGCAGAAGCGTCATCCCGACGTTTCGCCCCATATAGAACGGCGCGGCGGTCTCGGGCCAAACCACCAGATCGGGAGGATTCGACTGCGGAAGCGGTCGGGAAAGCCGCAGGTATTTTTCGACAGTCGCCTGCTGTCGGCTCGGGTCCCACTTCATCGACTGATCGATGTTTCCCTGCACCACCATTGCATCGATACTCGGGGCATCGTCCATGATTTCCTGAATCGCCTGGATTTTCCATTGTCCATATGCGGCCACGTGAACGACGACAATGCCTGCCGTCAGTACCGAAATCCATGCGGAACGCGGTTCGTGCTCGACCCCCACCTTCCTCGTGAGTGAGGAGAGAACATCGTACAGCGCTACGTTCACCAGAACGATGACGAAAGAAATGCCGTACACCCCGAACCAGTCGACGACCTGGATGAATCCAAGATGCGGATACAGGCTGTTGCCGAGCAATTCCCATGGAAATCCACTCAGGCAAGTCGAACGCATATATTCGAGGCCGACCCAAAGAGCGGGAATACTCGATTTCCCCCATATCGGCCCATGGAGAACCCGGGACGACCACCAGGCGAACAACCCCGGAAAAAGGGCCAGATAGCTCACCAGCAGCAACACGATCCCCCAGCCGGCGATTGCCGGAATATGGCCGTAGACCACCAAGGTGTGGTTGAGCCAGCCGAGCAGCGTGGCGAAGTGAACCAGGCCGCAGATAAAACCCAAGCGAAAGGCCCTACCGCCTCGTTGCCCCCGGATGGCGAAGAAAAGCGGCAGCAGGCAGATCCAGGCCACAAGGGTCCAGCCTGTTTTGGGAAAACACGTGGTCAACAGCAGGCCGCTTGTTCCGGCTGCGATCGTACGCCATGCACCGATCAGCATGCTTTCGGGTCGTACCATGCGACGCCTCGATGGCTCCTTTTCGGGGGAATGATATGGTTGAGATGAAGCCGGGTTATCTGAACAAAGAGGAATTTTGGTTTTGGCAAACGGCGGGCCGGCCCATCACCGGCCGCAAAGGATTCGAACGCTCAGAGGCGGGAGAAACGGCGGCGAAAAACACCTGGAAAGCAGGCATCCTCGGGTTTGGTCATGAACCTGGTCGGGGGAATCATCGCGTACATGAAATGAACATCCGCTTGGTCAGCCATTGGATGATGGTCGGGGCGAGAGGATTTGAACCTCCGACTTCCTGCTCCCAAAGCAGGCGCGCTGCCAGACTGCGCCACGCCCCGACGATCGCCATCGATGCATCCGAAACAATCGCTGCATGTATAGCATGATCGAAGAACGCAGGCAAGCACCAAGCTTACCCATTCTGGGTTTCATCCGGTATCTCTGACGGCTTCGCAAAAAGGCCGGATGCTGTGTAGTGCTGCATCCCTCGTCGTTGCGGCGTACGTTTCAGTACGCCTCACTCCTCGGGATTTGCACTCCTTGCCTGCGGCCTTTTTTCGAAGCCGTCCATATGATGGCCCCGAAAAAAGTCGCTAACCACC
>JBFMBE010000017.1:0-35951 GCA_040755275.1 Thermodesulfobacteriota bacterium
GTCGTCATGGCCTCGGCTTCGCCCGGAACTTCCATGAACTGCCGCTTCCCGAATTATTCCAGAAATTGACGGCTCCATCGAGCGAACGTTACTTTCTGCTGTATGAGGCCTTACGCAAGGGGGCCGATATCGAGACTCTCTATCGTATGACCTACATCAAACCCTGGTTTCTGGAGCAAATGCAAGAACTGGTGAAGCTGGAGGAGCGGATTCTCGACTATCGTGGAAAAGAAATTCCCGAGAATATCCTACGTCAGGCCAAACAGGATGGATTCAGCGATCGATACCTGGCAAAATTGCTGAACGTTTCCGAATCGGATATTCGGGACCGACGCAAGCAACTTGGTATCGTCCAGGGGTGGCACATCCTACCAGTTAGCGGCGTGGAAAATGCCGTATACTACTATTCTACATTCAACGGCACGGATCAAGTGACGACAAGCGACCGACCCAAGATCATGGTGCTGGGCGGCGGCCCCAATCGCATCGGCCAGGGCATCGAATTCGACTACTGTTGCGTGCATGCCGCCTTCTGTATCCGAGATATGGGATATGAGTCCATCATGGTCAATTGCAACCCCGAAACCGTTTCGACGGACTACGATACCTCGAACAAGCTCTATTTCGAACCCGTAACGGTCGAAGATGTTCTGGCCATTTACGAAAAGGAACATCCCATTGGGGTGATCGTGCAGTTCGGAGGTCAGACCCCGCTCAACATTGCCCGGGAGCTGGCCAATGCCGGGGTGAAGATTCTGGGAACTTCCCCGGAAGCCATCGATCTGGCCGAAGACCGAGACCGTTTCCGAAAGCGGATGGATGCCATCGGCATTCCGATGCCGGAGTCCGGGATAGCGGCAACCCTTGAGGAGGCAGTCGCCATCGCCCAGCGTATCGGCTATCCCCTCATGGTGCGGCCTTCCTACGTGCTGGGTGGAAGAGGTATGGAAGTGGTCCACGACGAAACGATGCTGCGCGAATATGTCACTGCCGCAGCGGGTGTCACACCCGATCGGCCGATCCTGATCGACCGATTCCTCGTAGATGCCATCGAAGCGGAGGCAGATGCAATTTCCGATGGAAGGGACGCCTTTGTTCCTGCCGTCATGGAGCACATCGAACGAGCAGGCATTCATTCTGGAGATTCGGCATGTGTCATTCCCCCCATCAGCATTCCGCCAAGGCACCTGGAGACCATCCGGGAATATACCCGCAGGATCGCCGTAGAACTGCATGTTGTCGGCCTCATGAACATCCAATACGCCATCGCGAAGGATACGGTCTATGTCCTCGAAGCCAACCCAAGGGCTTCCCGAACGGTGCCGATCGTATCCAAGGTCTGCAACATCCCCATGGCGAGGCTCGCAACTCAGCTCATGCTTGGAAAAACTTTGAAGGAACTGGGACTTACCCCGATCCGGCATCTAGGTCATTATGGCGTCAAGGAAGCCGTTTTCCCCTTCAATATGTTTCCGGAAGTCGATCCGGTGCTGGGGCCCGAAATGCGCTCTACCGGAGAAGTCCTCGGCCTTGCCGAATCCTTCGGCCTTGCTTTCTACAAAGCAGAGGAAGCGGCCATGCAGCGGCTACCGCTTGAAGGAAGCATTCTGTTTACGGTAACGGATAGTGACAAGCCCGCAGCATTGGGAGTGGCCAAGCGCTTTGTCCAGATGGGCTTCACGATCCGAGCCACCCGGGGCACCCATCGATTTTTTACAGATAACGGTGTATTGGCTGATCGCATCGGCAAGATGCATGAGGGAAGACCCAACATTGTCGATGCCATCAAGAACGGCGAAATTCAGCTTGTCATCAACACCCCTTCGGACCGAAGAAGCGAACACGACGATTCCTACATTCGTAAGGCAGCCGTGAAATTCAAGATTCCGTACATCACGACGATTGCGGCTGCAGAGGCAGCGGCTCGGGGAATCGATGCTTGGCGCAGGGGGCATGACGGCGTGAAGTCGCTTCAGGAATACCATGCAGAAATTCAGTGAGGGAGGAAGCGACGGCGCGTCGCTCCGTAGCGGACGGTGGACGTCAGGCTATGAGAAAAAGGCTTGCGGTTTGGAAGAAAAAACGGGAAAAGCGACTCGTTGCGAGTTCATCAAGCTTGATGGAGTCGCAAAAAGTCCATCATATGGACGGCTTCGAAAAAAGGCCGCAGGCAAGGAGTGCAAATCCCGAGGAGTGAGGCGTACTTAAACGTACGCCGCAACGACGAGGGATGCAGCACGACACAGCATCCGGCCTTTTTGCGAAGCCGTCAAGCTTGATGGCGCCGCAAAAAGTCAGGCACTCTCATTTGACCCGCAGGAAGGCGGGTGAATTTTGCTCAGCAGCGGAAAAACTCAGCAGCCCGAGCTCGTAAGATCGGGCGGATGGCCAAAATGAAAAGAAGGGTTTGCTGGTTTCCATCATACTGTTTTTCAAACCAATATAAATGAATTGCGTCCGCCCGATCCAACGATCTCCGGCTGCTTCAAACAGTTTCCGCTGCTTCGCAAAACACCACCCGCCCTCCTGCTGGAGGCCTGGCTTTGAAGGAAAAACGGTGGTTAGCGACTTTTTGCGACTCCATCAAGCTTTGTTTCCGGTCAAAACCCTCTTTATTGAAACCCCAGGTCTTGGCTTCATCGCCAGACGACTTGCGCTTCCTTTCCCAGCCCCGAATCCATTAGTGCCTCGGCTGACGGAATCCCCTTTTCCGGATCCAGCTGCATCAACTCATAGAAACGGGCTTTCATCCCTTCGAAATCTATCGAAATGCCTTCAGGCTCCCCGTCGCGGGCTGGTTCGAGAATGCGGGGTGTCAGGGAATCGTCCCGAGCCGTCTTGCCGAGCCGGTAATTAATGAGCCGCTTCAGGTAAAAGATGCGTTTTCCGGCAGCCATCATGTCCTCGACCTCCCAGCCATAGCCTGCAACCGTATTGAACAAGGCCACCCACTCCGGAATGGTGATTTCCCGATCCGCAAACTGACAGTAACAGGCACTGTTTTCGATCGATCCGAGCGCAACGGCGATGGCAGCCGCTTCCGGCTTGTTTTCCGCGCTCTTGGGCTCGAGCTCGAATTCAAAACCGATCTCCGGATAATAGCAGGCGCCCATCTCCATAAAGAGCATGGGAAAGGCCACATGGCAAGCCCCCCTCGGACTGACGGCATAGGTAAGGGCAAGCCCATGGCCGCCTCCCCGGGGATCGTGGGCCGGAACCTCGAGGCCCTTGGCCTGAGCCGTATAGTCGAGGCCTTTTCCGATCTTTCGTGCGGCAGCCGCACTTCCCAAAGAGAGCAGCTGCCCCAGAGAACCGCTTCGACCGGCGATGGCCGGAATCACCCGATCGATCACCGTATCCATGTCGCCCCAGTTCAGGATGACGCCGTCCGTGTCAGCGACTGTCAGATCGTTTCTCTCGAAGGCTTCCATGGCCCAGGCTATGGTGGCACCGGTCGTGATGGTATCCAGCCCCAGCTCATTGCAAAGCCGACCCGCCTTACAGACGGCGGCCAGATCCATCGAGCCGATGAGAGAGCCCAGGGATACGATCGTTTCGTATTCGGGGCCCGGTCCCTGGGAAATCGCATAGGGCCCGTCCGGAATTTCGACGTGACGTTTGCAGGCGATGGAGCAGTAGGCGCAGGCGCTGCGACGGGTGAGGAAGCGATCGGTCAGGGTGCTTCCGGTCAAGGCCTCAGCCATTTCTTGCCAGAAATTGGACGTGAAGTTGCGGATCGGAACGTCTCCTGCGTAAACCCCGCCCTCGAGATTGGCTGCGGTTCCGTTCACCCGCAGCACATCGGATGCAAGTGCGTCGCGGATCCGGGGATTGAGTTCGCTTCGGAGGGTTTCGTAACCTTCCGGATCCGCAAGCCGCATGCCCTTCTTCGATGCATGGATCCGGATCGCCTTGAGGTTTTTCGATCCCATGACGGCCCCCATTCCGGTTCTTCCGAAGGCGTGATGCCCTTCGTTCAGAATGCAGGCAAAAGGAACGAGATGCTCCCCTGCAGGGCCGATCACGAGGGTACGCCACTTCTTTCCATCGGCCTCCCGAAGCATCCGGGCGGTTTCCAGCGCCCCCTTGCCCCAGAAGCTCCCAGCAGGTTCCAGACGAACATCCCCATCTTCAATAGTCAACATGGAAGGCTCGCTGGCTCGTCCGGTCAAGAGAATTCCATCATATCCGGCATACCGCAGCTCCGGAGCTGCATATCCGCCACAGGAAGAATCCCCCCAACCGCCGGTCAGCGGGGAACGGGCGGCCGCAGAAAAGCGGCTCGCCCCCGAGAGCTTTAGGCCTGCAAACGGACCGTTCAGGAACATCAGAAGCGCTTCCGGTGCGAGCGGATCCGCATCCCATACGGCCCGATCCCAGAAGAGTCTGGCCGCCAGCCCGCTACCGCCGACATAGCTCCGATAGACATCCTCGGCTACGGTTTCGATCTGGATCAGCCTTTTGGTCAAATCCACGACAATGATTCTTCCCGTATTTCCGTACATGAATCCTCCCTTCCTTGTCCTCTGACCTCCGCCGCCTGTCGCCCATTCGCTCTATTTCAGAATTTTGTCTTCCCAACCCAGCTCTCGCAATACCCCTTCATAAATCTGCGCCACCTTTTTCAGTTTCGGGGCCAGCTTCAACAGCCCTGTCGCCGATCCTTTGACCCGGATCTTTTTCCGAGTGATGGCCATCACCGGATTCAGCTTGTTCGACCAGGATCGATGGGCGTCATCCGCCGACAGGCTCATGGTCATATCGGGTTCTTCGACCGGTTTGCCAGGACCGACGGCCAGATTTCCGTTCCGACAATCCACCCAAAAGGAGCAGTTGGGGCCGTCTTCGGTATAGTCGAACCAGATGAGCTGGTTCACTTTCTTCAGGCCGGATGAGAGTTCCGCATCCTTCGCACTTTCTTCGAAAAGCTTCAGGAATGCCCGAATGGGTTCTTCTTCGTTTTTCCAGTACTCCATGACCGGTTCTCCTTTCATTGTCGTGAGAATAGAGGCTGTGAGCGATGGGCAATAGGCTGTGGGTTTCCGACCCAAGTTCATCGACCGGGGGCGATTTCCTTGGCATTCCCAATCACATCGCCCGTTGGATCAATTCCAAAATGTCGGATTCTTCGAGATACCGTGGGTTGTAGCCAATCTGCGAGTCGGAGGCAGCCAACTCCACCGTCGGCTGGAGCTGTTCGGGGTCGTCGGGAACCTGAAAATCCTTCAGGGTATCTGTGAGGCCGATACGCTTCTTCAGATCCTGAACGGCTTGCACGGCAGCAAGCCCGGCTTCGATCGGATCCATACCATCGACCGAAATCCCCATGGCATCTGCAACGAGCATGTAACGTTCCGGAGCGAAGGAAACATTGGCTTCCATGACAACGGGCAACATGATGGCGTTGGCCAATCCATGCGGAATGCCGTAATGGGCGCCCAGGGCATGGGCCGTGGCATGCACTGCACCCGTCATGACGTTTCCGAAACAAAAACCGGCCAGGGTACTGGCAATCAGCATATTTCCACGTGCGGTGATGTTTTCGGGATCCGAAACCGCAATCGGCAAATACTTGAAAATGAGCCGGATGGCGTGCAGCCCGGCAGCATCGGCGATGGGCTCGGCACCGGTGGATGTGACCCCTTCGACGGCATGGGTCAGGGCATCCATTCCCGTAAAGGCCGTGATCCGGGGCGGCAGCTTGACAGTGAGCTCCGGATCGAGCATGGCAATATCGGCATTGTAGGGATGGGTGATCTGCATCTTGACCTTGGCGTTCGGATCGAGAACGACGATGGCCGTCGTCACTTCACTGGCCGTTCCGGCAGTCGTGGGAAAGACGATGTGCGGGGGAAGGGGTTTGGCACTGTCCCACAGGGCGGCCTGCTCGGCAAAGGGCATAAAATCCTCGGCATCTTCCCCGATCAGGATGTTGATGGCTTTGGCCGAATCCATCACGCTTCCACCGCCAATGACCACCATGCAGTCGGCTCCAGCCTCCCGATACCGTGCAGCGCCCTCGTTGATCGAGTCGATCCGGGCATCCTGAACGATGTCCGCGAAAACCCCGGCGATTTCGAGCCCGGAGGATGTCATGGCGTGCAGAACCAGATCACAAACCCCGGCTCCGACAACCCCCTTGTCCGTGATCACCAGCGCCTTCTTTCCGCCAAGCTGACCCATTTCGAATCCGATCTCCGATCGGACCCCTGGCCCGAAGAGAATTCGCGGCCGGTTGGACCAGGTGAAAAATGGATTCAGCTCCAGATCCGGATATTTCATGGTTCCTCCTTGCATGGATGGTGAATGGGAATCTCCGTCGAAATTTGAATGCTGTTCTAATAGTGAATGTTGTTAGACTGTCCTAACACCCTGTAGATGAAAAGTCAATCGGGACGTTCGAATGTGCAACCCCCCCGATCTTCTTGGTTTCCGGACATAGCAGGGACCGGAAAAGAATGATGGCCTCGCAAAAAGTCGCTTTTCCCATGCTTTTCGTAAATGTCGGGTATGAGCGGGGTGGCTGTGGAAACCTTTTGAGCTTGCTGCGAAAACATGTTTGAAGCCGCCGGAGATCGTTGGATCGGACGGACGTACTGGATCGAAATATCGATTGAAAAGCAAGCCGTTGCGATTCAACCAACCTCTGTTTCTTGTTTGGCCATCCGTCCGATCCTACGAGATCGGGCGGCCGAGTTTTTTCGCAGCAGCGAAAAAGGTTCCCCAGCCACCCCGCGACTCGACAGAGACTTCCTGACTATTTGCGAGGCCATCATTCTTGATGGTCCCGCAAAAAGTCGCCGCTACCCTGATTTTGTCGATTGCCGGGCCTGAGCATGGTGGGGCGTATGCCTTTTGATGCTGCAGCGGATACTTGTTTGAAGCCGCCGGAGATCGTTGGGCCGGGCGGCGTTCAACAACAATGAATTGTTTGAAAATCAAACCGTTGTAGCTTACTGGCCTGTATCGAATGACTGACCCAATGCCCGGCCCTTACGAGCTCGGGCGGCTGAGTTTATCCGCTGCAGCGAAAAAGGCGTATGCCCTGCCATGCGACGATGACGAAACTGCCCGACTTTTTGCGGGACCATCATTCTTGACCGGTTGTAACTTGTGCTATAATATCGATCCAATCTTCATGATCGAAAGAAGGGAACGCCCGACGTCTACAGCCGAGACTTTTCTATAGACATACAACCTTTGCCAACGAGAAACCATGAAAACATATCGCATCCTCATCATGCGGATCGTTTTTGGTGCTGCCGTCGCCTTCATCCTGATGCGCGGCTTCTATCCCACAGCCCATTGGGGATATACGATTCTGTTGTGGGGGGTGCTGGTCGGCTGCGCTTATGTCTTCGAGCGGTTTCGAAATCCATAGTCGTCGTATCGGCCTCGATGAAATGATTCCTTTCACACAACCGGTTTCACGAAAACAACGACCATGAGGCAATCACCCGTTCGCGTGGTCGCATCTTCACACCACGCGGCTGGATCGTTAAGGAGACAGTGTCCACCTTGAAGCAACTGGTTCTTGGTACAGCAGGTCATATCGATCACGGCAAGACGAGCCTCATCAAGGCCCTGACCGGGGTGAACACCGATCGGCTCAAGGAGGAACAGGTCCGGGGAATCACCATTGAACTCGGATTTGCATCCCTAACTCTGCCCGGCGGAGAGCTGGTCGGCATCGTGGATGTTCCGGGACACGAAAAATTCGTCAAGACCATGGTTGCAGGAGCAACGGGCATCGATGTTGTTGCCATGATCATTGCCGCAGACGAGGGCGTGATGCCTCAGACGCGGGAACACCTCGAAATCTGCTCCCTTCTCGATATCCGGCACGGAATCATCGTGCTCACCAAGATCGACATGGTCGATGCGGAATGGCGGGAGCTGGTCCAGGAAGACATCCGAACCTTCGTCCAAGGAACGTTCCTGGAATCGGCGCCCATCATCCCCGTTTCTTCCGTCACCGGAGAAGGCATTCCGGAGGTGATCGCCGCCCTGGATACCGTATGCTCGGCAATCGCCGAAAAACCACCGAGCAGCATTTTCCGACTCCCGGTGGATCGGGTGTTCACCATGAAGGGTTTCGGCACCGTCATCACGGGCACCCTCGTTTCGGGCCAGGTCCGGGTCGGAGAGATGGTCATGCTCTATCCGAGTCTTGTCAGCTCCCGGGTCCGGGGGCTTCAGGTCCACAACAAGGGCGTCGATATGGCGGTATCCGGCATGCGCACAGCCGTCAATTTCCAGGGACTTGAAAAAACGGCCGTCAATCGGGGGGACGTTTTGTCGAACCCGGACGCCCTGTTTCCCAGCTACATGCTCGACGTTTCGTTTCATTTGCTGCCAAGCGTCAAGAAACCGATCAAGAACCGCACCCGGATCCGGTTCCATGCAGGAACCAGCGAAATGTTGGGCAACCTCGTTCTGCTCGATCGCGAGGAGATTCAACCCGGAGAAACGGCCTTCGTCCAACTGCGGCTCGACACACCCGTTGTAGCGGTCAAGGATGATCGCTACGTGATTCGAAGCTACTCCCCCGTTCGGACCATCGGCGGCGGCGCCATCCTCAACCCGATCGCCCCGAAGCACAAACGATTCAGGGAAGAAGTCATTCGACATTTGCAGCTCGTTTCCAATGGAAAACCGGAAGAACTGATCGCCCAGCAGGTCCTCGAAGCCGGCTATGAAGGTTTGAGCTTTGCAGCCCTGCGGGTGGTGACAAACATTGCGGACAAACTTCTGGAAAACGGCCTGCAGCAGCTGATGAACCACAAGACCGTGGTTCTGGCAGAACGCGAAAAACGTATCTATGTCCATGCCCGGCACATCGAAGGGCTGAAGAAGAACCTTCTGGCAAGCCTCGAAGCCTACCATCGGCAGTTTCCGCTTAAACCCGGCATGTCGAAGGAAGAACTGAAAAGCAAGTTGCCGGCAGACATCGGCCAGCGGCTCTACCATTTGCTGCTCGCCGAACTGGTCAGACAGAAGGATATCGTCGAAGAGAGCAACATCATTCGCAAAGCCGATCATTCGATTTCGCTCGCTGCAGACCAAACCGAAATCCGGAACACCATCGAACAGACCTATCTTCGTTCAGGTCTGACACCGCCCTATTTCAAGGAATTCTGCAAGACCAACGAATTCGATTCCGCAAAGGCACGGGATGTACTTCAGCTTCTGATCGAAGAAGGCCGGATCATCAAGGTGAAAGATGATCTGTTCTTCCATGCTGAAGCCATTGCCCGACTGAGACAACAGCTGGTTTCTTTCCTGAACGAACACGGCGAGATCGCGACTCCCCAGTTCAAGGAATTGACAGGTGCCAGCCGAAAATACGTCATCCCCCTGCTCGAATACTTCGATTCGAAGAATGTGACGATTCGTATCGGCGATATCCGGAAACTGCGAAGCGGATAGTCGATTCGGCAACGTCGCCAAAGCGTTGACGGCCTTTTCTCAGGCCAAAGGAGAACGAATGGACAAACTGAAACATTTCATGACCCAGCGTGTGGTGGTCGGAACGATTCTAGCGATCGCTCTCCTGTGGATGTTCCAAACCGCCATCGGATTGCTTTACAAACACTCGGACGGAAAATCCACGGATTCAACCGAAACGATCGTGTTGCAGCAACCCACAGCCGCATCCCAGCAAGCGGAAAAGACAGCGACGGACACCCACGGAGCCCCATCCTCACAAGGGCAGCAGCCTACCGCTACGGAACATGGGGCGGCCGGGAAAACGGCAGCACCTGCCGCCACAGCCGCAGCCAAACCTTCGGAAGCCGCACACGGAGCGTCGTCTGCCGCTTCACCCCAACAGCCTGCCGCAGCCGCCTCCCATGGTCAGGCGGTTCAGGCCGATGCACACGGTGCCAAGCCGGCCGCTCAAGTCAAACACGTTCCGGGAGTCGCCTTCATCCATTCGGTCGTCAAACCGCTCCGCTACGAATTGGATGAACGCTTCTGGGGGTGGCGGCCCAACGACATCCTGAACGTCACCGACAACGTAAACAATTTTCAATTGGGTGTTCTGGAAACAACCCGAAGAACCATCGTCATCCTCGCGGAAAGGATTTCCCGAACGGGGAGCGTGGAAGCCTTCGACAAGAACGTGGAACACGCGATGGACTGGATCATGACCAAGCCGGATCGTTACTGGTTCCCATCCCCGGAAGACCGGTACACCGACGCGCTGAACGATCTTCTGGTCTATGCCGACAGGCTTCAGAAGGGAATGGCCCAGTTTTATACCCGATCCGACAATATCATTCCGCTTCTGCAAGCCTACATCAATCTAATCGGCAGTTGTGAAGAAAACTTGGTCAAGGAAATGGAGCCTTGGGGAGAACCGGTCAGCTGGTTTCATGTCGATGATTACTTCTACTACTCCAAGGGCGTTGCCGCAGCCTTGTATAGCATGCTGGAAGGTGTGGAGGAGGATTTTCATCAAATCATCGAAACCCGACGTGGCACCGGCCTGATCCATCACGCCATCGAATCCTGCAAACGGGCTTCGGAAATCGAACCCTGGATCGTGACAGATGCTCATCTCGGAGGCATTCTCGCCAACCATCGCGCCAACATGGCAGCGCCGCTCAGTCATGTCCGGTTCTATCTCGAAATGCTCGTTGCAGCACTGTCGACATAATTGCAGGAATCGAATCACCATGAAACTGGGCTCTCTTCAGAAATCTGTGGATAAAATCGGCAGAAACGATCCCTGCCCCTGCGGAAGCGGCCTGAAGTACAAGAAATGCTGCCTCGGGAAAACCCTTCCAGAACCACAGCCCATGACCGAAAACCGACTGAAGCGGCTCTATGAACGGCAGCACCGCATCCGCTTCAAGACGGCACAGGACATTGCCGGCATCCGGCGGGCCGGGGAGCTGGCCATCGCTACGCTGGACATGATCGAGCGACTGATCCAGCCGGGCATGACGACCGAGGACATCGATCGGATCGTTCATGAATACACGATTCAGAACCATGCCAAACCGGCCCCCCTGCATTACAAAGGCTTCCCGAAAAGCGTATGCGTATCGGTAAACGAGGTCATTTGCCACGGCATTCCCGGAAAGCGGATACTGCAGGACGGAGACATCGTCAATGTGGATGTCACGCCGATCCTGAACGGGTACTATGCCGATGCGAACAAGACGTTTTTCGTGGGAACGCCGGGGGCGGATGCCCTGAAAATCGTCGCTGTGGCCAGGCAGTGCCTGTTCGAAGGAATGGCCATGGTGAGACCGGGCAATACGATCGGGGATATCGGATGGGCCATTCAGCACTACGCCGAAGCCCAGGGGTGTTCCGTGGTCCGGGAATATGTCGGACACGGTGTCGGGCTTCAGTTTCACGAACCGCCTCAGATTCCGCATTTCGGAAAACGCGGTGACGGCCTTAGGCTGCTTCCCGGCATGGTTTTCACCATCGAGCCCATGATCAATCTGGGCGGAGCAGAGCTGAACATCCTATCGGACAAGTGGACCGCCGTCACCCGGGACGGATCTCTTTCGGCTCAGTTTGAACAGACCATTTTGGTGACGGAAGATGGATATGAAAGTCTGACACCGTTTTAGCCCGACATCCCTATTCTACCAGACCTGAACCAGAAAAAGCTTCCAAACGACGATCGTGGCGATGGTCAGGCCGAACACCTGTTTGTTCCATACGCCCTTTTCGACAAGAACCGTTGGAAGCTCTTCAATGCCTTCCTCCTGCGCTTCCTGACTCATGAGCCGCCCCAGAATCCCCGTCAGCGAGACAACGGTCATGAATACAGCATCGTAAATCCGGGAGGAAAACAGGGATGCAACAGCAAAGGATGCGAGAAAACTTCCCATAGAGGAATGGTAGAGCCGCCATTTGATGTGGAGGGTTTCGCTCGGAGCATGACGCAGGGACATGAAGGAGAAGAACAGAATGCCGATGAAGGCGTATAATCCGACGACCCCGAGTTCGGCTCCGGCACGCACATAGGAATTGTGTGCATCCCGTGGAAAGTATTCCAGAAACTGCCCCTTTCCGACTCCAAGAAGCGGATGAGCCTGCATCATGGCAAAACCGGCAACCCATGCCTCGATACGTCCCATGGCGGATTCATCGTCTCGATACCCGCCGGTTTGCACCGAAAAGATCACCAGAATTCCGATCAGGACGACAACCCGGATCCGCTTTTTCCACACCGGATCGGTCAGCCAGAGATAGGTCCATGTCAGCAGACATACTCCCAGAGCCAGCTGTCCTCCTCTGGAACGGGTCAGGTATATGCAATAGGCATTGAGATACAAAACCGAGAAGGCGGCAGCACGAACCAGAACGGAATCCGTTGCAAAAAACAACCCCAGCATGAAGGGAACGACGAGAACCACGGAATAGGCAAGGTCGTTGGGGTTGTCGAAAAACCCGATTCCCCGGATCTGCCATACCTGCTTGTCGTCCGACCACATCATGCCGGCACCCGTCCAGTCGATCCCGTAATATTGCAATACACCCATCAGGGCGACCAGGGACATGAAAAAGACCATGGTCCAGCAAGCGGTTTTCAGACGCTGTTCGGAATCGACGATAGTGACTGTGAAATAATAAATGAGCGCGAGTTTGAGGGTTTCCGTGAAGGTTTCGACGGTGTAAGCAATCCAAAACAGGGTCAGCGTGGACATGACAAACCAGCAGTAAAAGAGCAGCACGAATCGATCCTGAGGGGATTGGAACAGCTTCTTTTCGAAAGGCGCCATGAACCAGGCAGGAAGCAGAACTCCCATGGTGTAGAACACGAGCCGGGTGTCTTTTACGCCGGCAACAAAATCCTGAGGACGGATGATGATCAGAAAAATAAAGAAGAGAAGTCCAAAGAAAAGCATGAGCGATTCCGGAGGCTGTGGTTTTCAGGGGGGCTGCTGTTTGGATCTGTTCAAACGCTACCCAATGAATGGCTGTGTGTCAAAACATATTCTTGACGGCTTCGCAAAAAGTCGATTTTCCCGTGCTTTTCGGGAATGCCGGGCATCAGCGGGGTGGCTGAGGAAGCCTTTTGAGCTTGCTGCGAAAAAGGTTCCCCAGTCACCCCGCGGCTCGACAGAGACTTCCTGACTTTTTGCGAGGCCATCATTTCTGGTATGCCAATGAAACCTTCGTCTTCCCTCATGCTTACCCATATCAAGCTGGCCCTGACAGCCGTTTTCTGGGGTGGCACCTTCATCGCCGGAAAGATCGTCAGCCGGGATGTGGCCCCTTTTTCCGCCGCTTTCCTACGCTTTCTGATTGCCAATCTCTTCATGATCGTCCTGTTGAAGAAAGCCAATGCCGGGTTTCATCGATTGGACCGATCCACCATCCTGCTGATCGCAGCCCTGGGTACAACCGGGATTTTCCTCTACAATGCATGCTTTTTTCAGGGATTGAAAACCATCGATGCCAGCCGGGCATCCCTCATCATCGCATTGAACCCCGTATTCATCGGCATCGGCGCTGCCATCTTCTACAAGGATCCCTGGAGCCCCGTCAAGACCGTAGGGACGTTGCTTTCTCTGATCGGCGCCGTCACGGTCATCACCCGGGGGAATTATGCCGCCGTGTTCAGCGGTGGTGTGGGCCAGGGAGAGCTGTTCATCCTGTGCTGCGTTTTCAGCTGGGTCAGTTTTTCGCTCTTGGGGAAAAAATGCCTCTCGCTGCTGTCTCCCCTCGAATCCGTCTGCTATGCATCCATTGCCGGCAACATCCTGCTGCTGCCCCCTGCCCTGAACGAACACATCGTTTCCGCCTCTGCCGGCCTGTCCGTGAATGATTGGCTCGCCCTGTTCTACCTCGGTTTCTTTGGAACCGTACTCGGCTTTGTATGGTATTACGACGGTATTTCCCGGATCGGAGCCAGCAAGGCAGGGCTCTACATCAACCTCGTTCCGGTTTCCGCGGTTTTCATGGGGTGGCTTTTCCTGAACGAAACCATCGGCATCCCCATTCTTTTCGGTGCGTTCCTCGTAATTCTCGGCATCGGCCTCACCCAGCAGTCGGCGGCCATCGAAAACGCCCTGTCTTCGAAAAAGGACCGACAGGCATCCTGATCAACCCGGCCTATCGCTTGGGCAGCAACATGACCAGAGCCAGTGCGGCAAGCGGCGCGAGCGCAACCCAGTTCATGACTGTCAGGATACCGAACATATCGGCTAGTTTCCCGGTAATCGGCGTTAAAATCCCTCCTGTTCCAAGCGCCAGACCCATCATCAAGCTCGAGGCCATGGATTTTCCTTTCGGCGCCAATTCCTGTGCCAAGGCCAAGCCCACCGGAAGAATGGCCAATGCAAAAAATCCCGTCATGCAGGTGGTGACATAAAGCCACTGGGCCGGCAGGTAGAGCATCATCAGAATACATCCTGGTGTCGCGACATGGGTCACCCAGAAAATGGGCCGATATCCGAACCGATCCGACAGCTTTCCGGCCAGAAGGCCGCTGACAGCCCCCGAAATGGTGAAAAAGGATACCACCATGCCGATCGATAGAAGCGAATACCCTTTCTGTGCATAATAGACGGGAAGATAGGTCAAGAGAGACTGGCTGACGAAGGCACGCAATGTCATGATGATCCAGATGATCAGAATGGATTTCCACACATCGCCGAACACTTCCCGAAGCGCGCCTATCAACCCCATCTTCGAGAGGCCCTCACACTTCGGAAATGGCAAATGAAGCGCCAAAAAGGCCATCACCGGAAGCCCGATCCCCATCACCCAATGCATTTGGCTGATCCCGTATCGACTGACATACCAGCTGATGAACAGGGGACCTACCCCGAAAGCCAGCGTTCCGCCCATGTTGAACACGGACATGGAAAACCCGACGTGTCTGCCGGCATAGGTACTGATCATTCCGGCGATGGTGGGATGAAACATGGACGATCCGACCGACCCGAGCGCAACGAAGCACAGCAGAGCCGGAAAATTGGGCGCCCATCCCAACAGGGAGGTAAACACGATGACAATGAGCGGGCCTCCCAGGATGAAGAAACGGGTTCGGTAACGGTCTGCCAGGTAGCCGATGGGCGGCTGAACGACGAAAGCAAGGAATCGGTTGACGCCGGCGATCCAGCCGACCTGGGTCAATGTCAGGGAAAAATGATCGACAAAAACGGGAATCAACGGGTTGATGAACCCCGTATAAAAATCTGCAATAAAATGTACCATCGTCAGTGCGGCGATGGTGGAAACCTGTGCTTTTTCGGTTGAACTGTTCACGAACACACCATCTTTCTCTTCTCCCTTCCCAAGCGACCCAATGCCTTCTCCATTTCCCGGATCCAAATCGACCCGATCCCCCTTCTTCCGTTCACTCACCATTTCCCGGTTTCACCTTCCAGCATTCTCGCATTTTTCCAAAGCATCCTTATTCTTCGAAAGAACCCATTCAAGAATTTCCATATCACATTTCACATCGAAAGGAAATTCACCATGCTCACAGAAACGGACAAACTGGCGGCCATCACCTTCACCATCGACTGGGACAGCCGGGTCGCCCACCACACGGATCGGTATCACGGCCAGCGGATCAACTTTTGGCGGGATTGCTTTCCGAAATCCATCGGTTCAGAACTGCTGAACCGCCTTCCGGGGGATATCATCGAGCGGCGGTTTTCACCCGGTGACATCGTCCCGGCATTCGACCCAAAGAAAGCCTTCGCCATCACGCCCAGTCAGTTCACCACCAAAGGCCCCGAGGGAACCATCCATCCCAGACAGGGCCGCTTTTATCCCAAGGGCCTTCTTCGGGGGATCGCCAATGTCTTTCCCCAGAACATCCAGCCCTTCCGGGTGATCGCCGTGGACAATTCGGAAATCCACGTCGATTTGAACCACCCGTTGGCACAGGCCCCGCTGCAGTTTCGGGCGGAGGTGATCGATGTCATGCCCAAGCCCGTCGACCGCGGCGGAACGTGCATCGACTGGATGGAAATCCTGACCGACGGGCCGGGCATGCAGACAAGGGCCGAAGGAAAGCCGACCGATTTCTTCGCCGATGATCCGTTCCGGCGGGAAGATGAAGCCGAAGATGCCGCCTTCTACGAAAAACCCCGGTTCGTCCACCATCTGGATGATCGCGCGATTGAAGAAATCCGGAGTCTTTATGAACGGTTGCTTCCTCGGAATGCTTCGGTACTGGATTTTATGAGCAGCTGGACATCCCACCTGCCGGATACGATTTCCTTTTCGCACGTCACCGGACTCGGGATGAATGCCGAAGAACTCGAACACAATCCAATCCTCGATCATCGCGTCGTCCAGGACATGAACCGTCATCCGAAGCTTCCCTTTCCGGACCGAAGCTTCGATGCCGTCGTCTGCACGGCCTCGGTCGAATACCTGACCCGACCGTTCATCGTCTTCGAAGAACTTGCCCGGGTGCTCAGGCCCGATGGGGTATGCATCATGACTGTCTCCAACCGATGGTTTCCGCCGAAAGCCATCCGCATCTGGAAGGAACTGCACGAATTCGAGCGGATGGGACTGATCCTCGAATATTTTCTTTCCACCGGAAAATTCAGGGACCTGCACACCTACTCGATGCGGGGACTTCCCAGACCCGAGACCGACAAGTACTTCGGTTCGCAGCGCTATTCCGATCCGGTGTATGCCGTATGGGGAAGACGGATTTCGGAGTAAGGAACCGGGCGAATATGGAGGAAACGATCCGGAAAGACATACTTTCCTGGAAAACACCGTATGAAAATCGATTGACAGGTCCGATAAAATGAGTTAGCAGAACTTCTATTCAGAGACCGGCTGAAGTCGGTCGTTGTCCGGTATTTTGGGTTATCCGTTTTTCAATCTATTCAGCCATGAAGGCGATTTCCCCCTGTTCGGGGATCTTGCTTTCATGGCTTTTTTGTTTTTGAGGCCAGGCGCATTGAAGAACAGACGTCCTTTCATCCACAGGAGGAAGTTCCATGAGCAACGTGTTTCTGAAGAAGGTGCTGTATCTGCCGATCTGCTTTCTGTTGCTGATCCTTTCTTGGAATTTGGAAGCATCGACCACAGGAACGGATAAACCCTATGAAATGCCGTCCATTGTCGTTGTCGGTACACCCATCATCGAAGGCAATGATGTGGATGCCTATGCCGGCCAGAAGACAACCGTGACCGAGCAGCAAATGGATGACCTCAACGCCCAGGACCTCAGCACGGCATTGCGGAAAACCCCGGGAGTCAACATCACCCGGTACAATCCGATCGGCTCTTTCGGAGGAGCCTCCGGTGGGGCGGTGTTTATCCGGGGCATGGGTTCCAGCAGGCCTGGGGCAGAGATCAAGATGTTGATCGACGGCATCCCCATGTACATGAGCATCTGGAACCATCCCCTGCTGGATCTGATGTCCATCGATCCTGCACAGTCGATCGAAGTCTACAAGAGTCCACAGCCGTACATTTTTGGAAACGCCTTCGCCGTGATCAACATCGTTCCCAAGGAAAAACGGGATGACGGGTTTCGAAGCCGGCTTCGCCTGGAAGGTGGCAGCTTCCGAACCGGCATCGCCACCCTGGATCACGGCGGCAAGCTGAACGATCTGGATTATTACCTCAGCGGCGGATATCGGACCTCCGACGGTCATCGTACCGATGCAAACGGTGAATTGAAGGATGCCTACGGAAGGGTGGGGTATCGATTTTCACCGAACTGGAAGTTGTCGGCCTTTTCCCTCGGAAACGACAATTCGGCTTCTGATCCAGGAAAGGAAGGCGCTCCCTCCACGTCAAAGGCTGGATACTATGAAACCAATAGCTGGATGAACGTCGTCACTCTGGAAAACCGCTACGATACAGCCAGTGGATTTGTCAAACTGTATCGAAATTCCGGGGAAGGGAACTGGCTCAATCAGCCGACAACGAAAAGCGGGGTCCGCGAGAATCTCTACAACAACTTTCTCTTCTACGGTGCAAAGGCCAAGGAGACATTCCATTTCTGGAAGGGAGGTGAAGTTCTCACAGGTCTGGACTGGGATGTAACCGATGGGCACTATGACGATCTGTACACGAACGGCACGACCAATTCCTGGGCGGGTCATCATTTCACCATCGTCTCCCCCTATGCAGCAGTCAACCATACATTTGGGAACAAGGATGGTTTCTACTGGACACCTTCTGCGGGAGCCCGATATTACGACAACAGCGATTTCGATTCGGAATGGTCCCCCCATGCCGGTATGGTTTTCGGGTATCGACAAACCGAACTGCATGCGGGATATGCCAGAGGCGTTATTTATCCCGGGTTGGATGTCGTGGTGGTTTCCGAAAAAGTCAACCCGGCACTGAAAACCAGTTGGAAAAACCTGAAGCCGGAACTTGTGGATCACTATGAAATCGGCATCAGCCACACCTTCGGTCAACTGGCGATAGCCGAGCTCACCTGGTTCTACGATGACGGGAAAGACCGCTACATCATCGTTCCGCCCCCGCCGCCGCCTCCGGTCTGGTCCAACATCGAATCCTACCGAATCCAGGGTGTCGAAGCATCGATAAGCATCCATCCCACTTCGGACCTGTCCCTGTTCGCAGGCATCACCCTGTTGGATCCTGAACCATCCGATCTCCCCTATGCTCCAAAAGTCACCTACAGCGCCGGAATGAACTGGCGATTTCTGGATGCCTTCAAGCTGAGCCTCGATTGCCAGTATGTCGATGACATGTACGTCGATTCACAGGCCAGAAGACTCAATGCCACGAACACGCAGGAAGTCAGCGACTATTTCCTGCTGAACGGTAAAATCGGCTATCATTTCCCCTGGAATGGTAACCAATCGGAAATCTTTCTTGCCGTCGAAAACATCACCGATACATCCTATGAATATCTTCCCGGTTACCCCATGCCCGGAATCAACGCCATGCTGGGTATCCAATTGATGTTTTAAGGATGATGGCCCCGCAAAAAGTCGCTAACCACCGCTTTTCCTTCAAAGCCGGGCCTCCAGCAGGAGGGCGGGTGGTGTTTTGCGAAGCAGCGGAAACTGTTTGAAGCAGCCGGAGATCGTTGGATCGGGCGGACGCAATTCATTGATATTGATTTGAAAAACAGCTTGTTGGAAACCAGCAACCCATTCTTTTCATTTTGGCCATCCGCCCGATCCTACGAGCTCGGGCTGCTGAGTTTTTCCGCTGCTGAGCAAAATTCACCCGCTTTCCTGCGGGTCCATCCCGAGAGCCCGACTTTTTGCGACTCCATCAAAGATGGGCTTGCAAGAAATTGCCCTTGCCAGCTGCCCCAGAGGTTCAGGATATAGGCAATAGCTTGAATATATTGAATTCACATTTTTGCAGAAATGATGAAACGGGCCGTTTTTAGGCGGGTTACGTTATCATCCAGATCAAGGGGAAAACCATCGATGAATCGGATCGATCAGGAAAAGGCGGCCTTCTTCGATTGTCAGGCGACGGAGGCCTGGGCCAACGATGAATATACACCGGATGAGCTGCGCCATATCGATCGCATGCTCCGAATGGCTTGCATCGGTACCGGAAGCAGGGTGCTCGAACCCGGATGCGGCACCGGTCGTCTGACAAGAATCCTCTGCCTTTCCGTAGGCCAAACCGGCTATGTGTTGGCTGCCGATATCAGCCCGGGTATGATCAATGTGTGCCGGAACAAAAACGCCGGATTTCACCATCTCGATCTTCGCTGTGGTGCCGTCGAGAACCTGGATCTGACCCCTCAATTTTTCGATGCCGTGATCTGCCATGCCGTCTTTCCGCATTTTACGCATCCAGAGGTGACGATGAGAATACTGACCCAATCCCTGAACGTGTTCGGACATCTGATCGTTTCTCACTTCATGGGATCCGAGGAATTGAACGACATGCACCGAAAAGCGGCTCCCGTCCGAAACGATCGACTTCCGGAGGAATCGGTCATGCGAAAGCTGTTCGAAAGCAACGGGCTGAATATCCAACATTTCGAGGATCGTTCAGGATGTTATCTGCTGGATGCGGTCAAGATGTAACGTCGTTGTAATGAAAGGCGCTTGCATGCAGCCTTGGTTCGTAGAAGCGGAAATTGTTTGAAGCAGCCGGAGATCGTTGGGGCGGGCGGCGTTCAACGACAAACCATTGTCGGCAAGGGATCCGACAAGGACATCCGCTGTTCCCCTGTTTCCTGACCTCTGTCCCTCCTACTCTCCCACCTGAAGCGCTACCACCAGATCTTCCCCCGCAATCCAGAGCATCTGGATTCTTGCGGCGATATATTCCCGTTTGGCCTTGGCCAGGGAAGTCCTGGCAGATGTCAGGTTGAGCTGAGCGTCTTCGACTTCCAGCCGGGTCTTGACCCCTGCCCGATATCCGGCTTCTGCCATGTCGAGCAGTTTTTCCGCCTGCTCCACAGTCGCCTGCATGGCCTTCAGGATATCGATGGCTTCCGTGATGCGGTTAACGGCATCCCGAGCCTCCAGATAAATCCCGTCGATCAGGCGCTCCTTTTCGATGCGCATAGCTGCAATACGGCTTTCGGCCTGGATGATGCTCCCTCGTGTCTTCATGCCGTCGAAAAAGGGAAAGGAAAGATAGAGACCGGCGTTCCAGGATTCTCCCGGATAATCGAACCGAGTGTTTCCATAGCTTTGCCACAGCAGGTTCGCCTCGAGATCGATCCGCGGCTTATCCTGTGCTGAGGCCACTTGTTTCAGTTTCTCGTAGACATGAATCTGGGTGTCGGCATAGGCCATTTCCGGACGAGCCGCCAGGGCTTTTTCAACCAGGCTTTCGAGCGACATCGGCGGCTCCACCCGTGAAGAAAGATCCCCTTGTACATCGAAGGCTCCACTCGTACCGATCATGTAGCGCAAGCTATCCAGTGCAAGCCGGATGGCGTTTTCGGCCCTCGTCTGCTCCGCACCCGCGTTTGCCAGAGCGACCCGCGCAGCCAGAACGTCGTAGTCCGTCGCAACGCCCAGCTCGTTTCTCCGAATGGTTTCCTCGAGATGCCGCCGCTTCTGGGAAACGGTTCCGGAAGCCACCTTTTCGAGTTCCCGGGACAAGAGCACGTCATAAAAACGGACGGCCGTCTCCCGGAGCGCCCAGGCCCTCGCCTGGCGAAGCCGCTGCTCCGAGGCCTCCTTGTCGAGGGCTGCCGCATCGAGAGCGGCGCTCACCTGTCCCCACGTGAAAACAGCCTGTTTGAGGGTAACACCGGCCTGATAGATATCGGTTTCCGCCTCCAGACCAGGAGCCAGAGCCATCGATTTGTCCCGTGCTCGAAGGAGTCCGGAATTCACGCTGAGCCGGGGCAGTGCGGCCGATCGTTCCTGAATGTAGAGCCCTTCCGACTGCCGGATGCCTTCTTTGGCGGAAAGCATATCCCGACTGTAGCTCAGGGTCATCTGGAGGCAGTCCGACAGGGTCAGGGACGGAACGGAATCCTCCTTCTGTGCCGCAGCTGCATGAAAGCCCACAGCCCCAAGCAACCAGAACAAAACCAACACCCCATATGGCAGGCGACGACTCATCCCTCGACCCTCCCTTCCTGACGCAGCGCCCAGCGGGCTTTGTGTTCCCGAATCCAGTCCACCCCGTCCATCAAGAGGGTGTACACGACCGGCACCATGACAAGCGTCAGGAGCGTGGAGGTGATCAGGCCGCCGATCACGCCCCGCGCCATCGGGGCCCGCATTTCTGCCCCGGGACCCAGGGCGAGAGCCAGGGGCAACATCCCGAAGATCATGGCGAGGGTCGTCATCAGGATCGGCCGAAGTCGGGTCTTACCCGATTCGACGAGCGATGCAAGCCGGTCGTATCCCTGCTGTTGCAAGTGCTGGGCATAGTCCACCAGCAGGATGGCGTTTTTCGTGACAAGCCCCATGAGCATGATCAAGCCGATCAAAGACATGATGTTCATCGTGTCATGGGTCAGATAGAGCAACCCCACGACACCGATGAGCGACAGGGGCAGCGACACCATGATCGACAAGGGGGCGACGAAGCTTTCGAACTGGGCGGCCAGAATCAGGTAGATCAGAATGACGGCCAAGGCGAGGGCCTCGAAAATGTACTGAAAGGTTTCGGCCATGTCCTCGGCCTCCCCGCTCCAGGAGAGAACATAGCCTGGTGGAAGTGGAATCGATGCCGTCTGCCGCTGAATCTGCTCTACCGCATCCCCGAGGGATACGCCGATGTTTTTGGCCTGCACGGCAACCTGCCTCCGCAAATCAAGGCGCTGGATCTTGGCTGGAGAGATGTCCTGCCGGATTTCGAGCACATCCGACAAAGGAACCGCCACCCGAGAGCCGTCCGGCCGCATGGAGACGAGGCTGAGATTGCGGATCTGGGTCATGTCCCTGCGGGCCTCATCCGGAAGCCGGACCCGAACGTTGTAGGCGTCTCCGTCGGGATCTTCCCATGTAGAGGCGATCGTCCCCCCCAAAAACGCTCCAAGGCTTGCCCGCACTTGATCCGTCGCAATCCCCACACTCATGGCCCGGGCCCTGTCCACTCGAATCTGGATTTCGGTCTTGTCCTGGTCGAGCGTGCTCGTGATGTCGACAATCCCCGGAATCTTGGCCATTTCGCGCTTGAATTGCTCCGATAACGCCTTCAGGGTATCCAGGTCTTCGCCGCGGATATTGAGATTGATGGGGGATGCCCCGTGTAAGTTGCCGACTTCGCCGATTTTGGGAATGATCCCGGCAATCCGGAACAGACCCTGACGGATTTGCTCCTCGATTTCCTGTTGGGTGAGGCGTCTTGCCGATTTCGGCAAAAGTTTCACGAAAATGGACCCGTCCCGGACCGTTCCCGTCGATCCGGCCCCGATAGTGGCATAGGTCAGCTCGATACCGGGGGTTTGCTTCAGCAGGTCCAGAATCTCCATGGTTCTATCCCGACTTTCCTGAAGACTGGCATCCGGAGAGGTCGTGAAATCGATCTGGAATTCACCCCGGTCATAGGTCGTAAAAAACGAACTACCCAGATGGGGGGCCAACATCAATGCGGCTACAAACGAAAGAACGCCGATTCCGACGACAGCAAGCCGGTGTCGCAACGCCCAGGTGATAAGGTGTCGATAGCGCTCCGCCAGTGACTCGAACCATCGATTGAAACCCTCCAACAGGCGATAGAGAAGGTTTTTGGCTCTCTTCCCCGAATGGCCCTCGGATTCGATGTCCGGATCCACCCAGATGGACGACAACATCGGATCGAGGGTGAAGGAAACGAAGAGCGAAACGAGAACGGCGAAGGTGACCGTGATTCCGAACTGGTAAAAGAACCTGCCCACGATCCCTTTCATGTAAGCCACGGGAATAAAGACGGCCACGATGCTGAAGGTGGTCGCCATGACGGCGAGCCCGATTTCGCTCGTTCCTTCCAGGGAGGCCGTTCGGTGGTCCTTGCCCTGCTGCAAATGCCGAACGATATTCTCCCGAACGACGATGGCATCATCGATGAGCAGTCCGATGGCGAGCGAAAGCCCCATCAAGGTCATGACATTGAGGGTGAATCCCAGGGCCATCATGACGATAAAGGAAGAGATGACGCTGATCGGCAGGGTCAAACCGGTAATGACCGTCGAGCGCCAGGAGTTGAGAAAGCAGAACACGATGAGCACGGTCAGAATACCGCCGATCACCATCGTTGTCTCCACATCCTCGACCGATTCCCGGATGAAGACCGATCCGTCCCGGACAACATCGAGCGTGACATCTTTCGGAAGCTCCCTTCGAAGAGTGTCCGCCACCCGTTTGACCCCGTCTGCTACAAGGACCGTGTTCGCTCCGGACTGCTTGAGAACGTTCAGTGCAACGGCCGGCTGACCGTTGACCAGAGCGAGGGTTCGAGGCTCTTCGATACCGTCTTCGATCCGTGCGATGTCCCGAAGACGAATGGGAAGACCGTGACGGTAAGCCACGACCATGCCTTCGTATTCCATAACCTGCTTGGGTTTTCCGGAAATGCGCACCGGCATTTCCACCTCGTCTCGGTTGATGCGGCCAAGCGGACTGTTGACGTTTTCCCCACGAATCCCTGCGATGATTTCGTTGATGCCGAGACCCACCGCCTCGATCCGGTGCGAATCGAGCCACACGTTGACTTCCCGTTTCCGGTCTCCGACGAGATCGACCCGGCCAACCCCCGATACGTTTTCAATTCTACGCTTGATCCGTTTTTCGACGAGCGTCGTCAGCTCCCGGTCCGAAAGGGTGTCGCTTCGCACAGCCAGAGATACGATGGGGGCTGCCGAAAAATCGAGTTTTTGAATCACCGGATCCTGGATCGCCTCCGGCAGATCCGAACGGATGGCACTAATCTTGGCACGGCCTTCCTGAACCGCATCGTTCAGTTTCGTCTCCAGGGTAAACTCCACAACCACGCTGGATATGCCTTCCTGTGATGTGGAATGGATGTGCTTGACCCCCTGAATGGTATTGATGGCTTCCTCGATCCTCCGGGAAACTTCCCGCTCCACGGTTTCCGGGGGCGCACCTTCATACACGGTGGTGATGCTCATCACCGGGATTTCGACGTCTGGATATTCATCGATGGTGAGATGCCGGTAGGCGAATGCGCCCAATGTGACCAGAGCCAGCATCATGACCGTCGCAAACACCGGCCGCTTGATGGATAGGGCCGAAAGAACCATCAGCCGTTCCTCCTTCCGGAATCACTCGGTTGAGAGCGGTCCGACACCTGAACCCGATCCCCCGGCTTGACGGTGAATCCGCCCCGGATCACCACCCGATCGGAAGAAGCGATCCCCGAACGGATTTCAACCCAGTTTCCGTCACTCAGGCCGGTTTCGAGGGTACGGGCCTCGACGGTATCGGCGGCATTGACGATCAACACCGTCGCCGTCTGACGTTGGATATCCCACTGAGTCAGACTGTTCTTGGGAAGAACGGGAAGCTGATCCATCCGTTTGACGACAATCCGGCCTCGAACAAAGAGCCCCCCGCGCAGCTCCTCGCCAGGATTGGCAACTTCGGCTACGATTTTTCCGGATCGATCAGCCGTATCCACGATCGGGTTGATCCGCTTGATGGTACCTTCGAAGAGTCGATCTCCAAAGCCATCCACCGTAAACTGGATGGGCAGCCCTTCCCGGACCAAAACCAGATCGACTGCGGAAACGGTAGCCGTCAGATCGAGGATGCGGTTGTCCACGATGGTGAACAGCTGCGCTCCCTTGTCCACGAAGATACCGATATCGACATGCCGCTGGGAAACCGTACCGGAAATGGGGGAAAGAATGGCGGTTTTTTGGAGGCTGCGGTTGACTTCCGCCAACCGGGACGCTGCCTGGGATACCTGGGCAGCAGCCAGATCGAGTCTCGCCCGGGCGGCATCGAGGGCGCTCTGCCGCTCGTCGCATTCCTGAGCGGTGATCAGCCCTCCCTGTTTCAGGCGCACCCCCCTGTCCCATTCCCTCTGGGCCCGATCCAGATCGACCCTGGCCTGGCTCTCCTGTGCCCGGGCCATCTGCAGGGCTGCCTGGGCCTGCTGAACGGCAAGCCTCACATCTGTCGGATCGAGCTGCAGAAGCAGGTCTCCGGGTTTGACCCGATCCCATTCCTTGACCCGGACGCTCTGGACGGTTCCGGGAATTTCGGCCCGAACCTGTGTCGAAAGCTTCGGCGCAAGGGATCCATAGACGTCGACGGTATGTTGGATCGTTCGGTATTCCATGCGAATCGTATCGACACGAACGGCCATGGATTCCGAAGCCGGTGCCTGCTCCGGCGATGCAGCCTGGCGTTTGACCACCCCCCAGGCCAGCCCTGCGACAAGCAGCAGGATAGCCCCATACAATGATATTCGTTTCATTCGTTTTCTCCTGCAAATGTCGATGTCTCGGGTTCCCGAACCGCCCCCGCCCAGAGGGTCCGAACCACTCGAGCGATGACATCATCGTTCAAATCGATATCCTGAGGCCGCAACACCACGATGACCAGCATGCTGTGCAAAAATCCGAGCAGCAGCAAGAGCAGTTCCGGAATCCGTTCTGCTGCGACCTCACCCCGTCTGGCGCCTTCCTCGAGAATGTGTCGAAACATCACTTCCGCTTCCCGGTGCCTGTCGATGAAATCAACATGCGGAGCGGAGCTGACACTGTGCCAAATCAGGGAATTGATGAGGCGGACCACTTCGACGTTTCCCTCAAACAGGGCATGGATGCGTTGAAAGATGTAGATGAAGCGGTCTGGTGCGGCGATATCGGCGGTTTCCGAAAGCCCTTCCTGCAGAACACTGTCAAAGGTGGCTACGGCCGTTTCCATCAATTCGATGTAGAGTTCTTCCTTGTTCCGAAAATAGTAGTACAGGGTGGGTTTGGTAATTCCGGCAGCCTCGACGATTTCACGGATGGATGTTCCGGCATAACCCTTTTGAGAGAACAACCGGGCTGCAGCATCCAGAATCAGGTCTTTGTTTTCGTTACAACAACTCTTTTCCTGCATGATTGCCTTCGTTGATGGAGTCGCAAAAAGTCGCTTTTCCCGTGCTTTTGGGAAATGCCGGGCATAAGCGGGGTGGCTGGGGAAGCCTTTTGAGACTGCTGCGAAAACGTGTTTGAAGCCGCCGGATATCGTTGGATCGGACGGAAGCGCTTGAACGAATTGACATTCAAAAGCAAGCCGTTGCGATTCCACGAGCCTGTATTCACTGTTTGGCCATCCGTCCGATCCTACGAGATCGGGCGGATGGCCAAAATGCAAAGAATGGTTTGCTGGTTTCCAACAGCCTGTTTTTCAAACCAAAACAAATGAAGTGCGTCCGCCCGATCCAACGATCTCCGGCTGCTTCAAACAGTTTCCGCTGCTTCGCAAAACACCACCCGCCCTCCTGCTGGAGGCCCGGCTTTGAAGGAAAAGCGGTGGTTGGCGACTTTTTGCGACTCCATCTTCGTTGATGGTTTTGAAAAATGGCTCACACGGATTCGAAAAAACGGCAGGCTATATACCGAACGGTAGGTAGAATGTCAAGCGACGCGTTCGTCGATCGAAATCTCAACAGCAGGGATGAAAGAAGGTTGCCCCGCAAAAAGTCAGGAAGTCTTTGTCGAGTCGCGGGGTGGCTGGCATTCCCGAAAAGCACAGGAAAAGCGACTTTTTGCGACTCCATCGAAGAAAACGGCCTTCCATATTTCATCTTGACCAATGTGGGGATTTTCACTTATGAATCAAAAACGTTTTTTTGTCCCCGCCATTTACCAAAAGCCCTGGAAGTTCCTCCAAAGGAGTCACCATGAAACGATCCACACTCTCTGCCGCCTTGACGGTTCTTGGGATTCTGTTGCTTCAGATGGCCAGCCTCTGGGCTTCGGGTTCAGCTCCGGAAGCCGTTTCTCTCGGCGAAACCCTGCCGCTTTGGTCTTGTCTTCCGTTTGCTGGAATGCTGCTATCCATTGCCTTGTTTCCCCTGCTCGCCCCCAGTTTCTGGCACCATCATTTCGTGAAGATTTCTTTCGGATGGGCTGCCGTCATGGCTGTTCCATTCACCCTGTCTTTCGGCATGACGGCTGTTCACGAAATTGTCCACATCCTTCTGGCGGACTATGTGCCGTTCATCATTCTGCTGTGGTCGCTCTACACGGTATCGGGAGGGATCCTGCTCAAAGGCTCCCTGACTGGAACTCCGCTCGTCAATGTCATTTTACTCCTGTTGGGCACCTTTCTTGCTTCCATCATGGGAACCACGGGTGCGGCCATGCTGTTGATCCGTCCCTTTCTGCGCGCCAACAGACATCGGAAGAACCGCAGCTTCATGGTCGTCTTCTTCATCTTTCTTGTAGCCAACATCGGCGGCGCCCTGACGCCTCTGGGGGATCCACCCCTGTTCCTGGGTTTTCTGCACGGTGTTCCCTTTTTCTGGACACTGCACCTGGTGCCGCACCTTCTGGTTGCTGCAGGCATTCTGTTGACTGTCTATTTCCTGCTCGACTGGTTGGCTTGGCGGAAGGAATTCCCCGAAGGACCCAAACCCGTGGCTGGAGAACGGGAACGGCTGCGGCTGCTGGGAGCCCACAACTTCCTTTTTCTGGTGGGCATCCTGGGCGCCGTGCTCATGAGCGGCATGGTCCATCTGGGGGAAGTGAACGTTCTGGGGGTTCATCGCGGCATTCAGGACTGGCTGCGGGATGGGATCCTCATTCTGATGGGAATTCTCTCTCTCGCCACGACGTCTATCACGATCCGTGAAGACAACCAGTTCACCTGGTTTCCGATTCTCGAGGTGGCCTATCTTTTCATCGGCATTTTCATCACCATGATCCCCTGCCTGGCCATCCTGAAAGCCGGACCAAAGGGTCATCTGGCGTTTCTGATCAATGCGGTTCGTGAACCAGCCCATTATTTCTGGGCTACCGGAATGCTTTCCGGATTTCTCGACAATGCGCCGACCTATCTGACATTTTTCAGCACGGCCCTGGGCAGTTTCTATCCCGGAATGTCGGAAGCCCAAGCCGTACCGAAACTCATCACCGAATCGTCGATTTACTTGATAGCGGTATCGGCGGGCTCCGTGTTTTTCGGGGCCCTCAGCTATATCGGCAATGCTCCGAACTTCATGGTCCGATCCATCGCCGAGGAATCCGGAACTCCGATGCCGAGCTTTTTCGGATATATCTTACGCTATAGCCTCGTGTTTCTCGTTCCAACCTTCGTTGTACTCACTTTCATATTCTTTTGAACCGGATCGTTCGGCCGGAGAATTGGACATGCATTCACACCTGTTCACTTTGAAACAAGAGGCCGAACCGGATATCGAGCGACTGATCGAACGAATTGGAGTGGAAGTCCGTCGTTTCGTTTCGAATTCCCACCGAAAGACGCTCCGACTGGTGGAAATCGGGACGGCCCTGACTGCAGAGAGACATACGGGACGGCTTCTCGAGCGGATCGTCGAAGACGCCTGTGAGTTGACGGGCGCCGATGGAGGAACCCTCTATCTGGTCGATTGTGCCAAGACCCATCTGACTTTCGCCATCGTACAGAACCGTACGTTGGGAATCCGGATGGGCGGAAGCACCGGAAAGATCCCCTGGTCCGCGGTTCCACTGTACGATGCCGACGGACTGCCCAACCGTCGGAACGTCAGCACATATGCCGCTCTACAGGGACAGGTCGTCAATATACCAGATGTTTACGAGGCCGAAGGATTCGACTTCGAAGGCACCCGGAAATACGACCGGCAGGCCGGATACCGGTCGAAATCCATGCTGGTCGTTCCCCTCCACGACCATGAGGGGGAGCTGATCGGGGTGTTGCAGCTGGTAAACGCAACGGATCCAACGACTGGCGAGGTGATATCGTTTTCAATCGAAAACCAGAAAATCTGCGAATCCCTCGCATCCCTCGCCGGAACGGCCCTCATCCAGACCCGACTCATCAACGATCTGGACCGCCTGCTGCAGGCCTTCATCCGCAGCATCGGTATGGCCATCGACGAAAAATCGGCCGTGACCGCAGGACATGTCAAGCGGGTGACTGGGCTGACGATTCGGATTGCCGAAGCCCTTCATGACGAATCGGAGGGGCCGTTCGGATCGGTTCGGTTCAGCCCGGATGAAATGAAGGAGCTTCAGCTGGCGGCCTGGTTGCATGATCTGGGAAAAATCACAACACCCAATCACATCATGGACAAATCGACCCGTCTCGAAGGGGTGTATGATCGGATCGATCTGATCCGTGCACGATTCGAAATTCTCAAGCGAGATATCGAGATCGCCTGTTGGAAGGAGCTTGCCGAAACCCCGGATGCGGAAAAGCGAAACAAGATCCTGGAGCAGCGCGACGAAACGTTTAGGCAGCTATGCGCCGAGTTGGATTTCCTGACCGAATCCAACCGGAAGGACCGGCTGAGCGATGCAGACATCGAACACATCCAGGCCATCGCCCGGCGATCCTACCAGGTGGATCATGTTCGAAAGCCACTCATCGAGCCTCAAGAACTCGAAAATCTGTCGATCCGCTTCGGCACCCTCAATCCCACGGAACGTTCCATCATGAACCACCATTCGGAAATGACGTACAAAATGCTCTCCGAGCTTCCATTTCCGAAGAAACTCAAGCAGATTCCGATTTTTGCATCTTACCATCACGAGCGGATCGACGGTCGGGGATATCCCAAAGGCGTCAAGGGAGAAGAGATCCCCCTCCAGGCGCGCATCATCGCTCTCGCGGATATCTTCGAAGCCCTCACCGCCCGGGATCGACCGTACAAACGATCCATAACGATTGCGGAAGCCGTCGAAATCCTGATCCAGCTCGGCAAGAGCGGCCATCTCGATCCGGATTTGGTCGCGTTTTTTATCGAGCACCATCTCTATGAGACGGAAACGGCCTCGATTGACCTACAGGAGGGCGAGTGATGTGTTGCGAAGCCATCCAAAAGATCTTTCTCGCTTATCAACAAGCCAACAAAGGAGCCCCACCATGGCGACCCAATCTACAAAGAACATCCGAAAAATCCTGTTCCATACCCGATTTCGGGAACACGCCTTTCAGGCGCTTCAAACCCTTCTTCAGCTTCAACAGGTCGGCCTCGAAGAAGTGGTACTCACCCACATCGTTCCAACGGAGGATGTTTCCTTCGTTCCGTACGGCGGTTACCTCAAGGAGCAGGCCGATCGGTTCGTGACCGAGGCACGCATCCGCTTCGAAGATTGGATCGGCCAGCTTGCAGGAACCGGGATCAGGTTCAGTTTTCGCATCGACATTGGGCAGCCGAATGCGCGGATTCTTGCCATCGCTCAGGAAGAGAACGTCGATTGGATCGTCACCGGCCGAAAAAAACGGACCCTTCTTGAAATGGTCTATGTGGGCTCTCACCTGCTCGACATCCTGAGAAGAAGCGATCGGCCCGTTCTGATGCACAAATTCATGGTGGAATGCGAAGGCACTTGTGAGCCCCATTTCCGGGTGAACGATCGGATCTTTGCCAAACCGCTCATTGCAACCGACTGGTCCGAGCCCTGTCTTCACGCCCGAGAAGAACTGCTTCGGTTTGCGGGGTTGATCGAAGCGGTTCAGGTCGTAACGATCCTCGACGAGAAGCAGACCGAAGGACGAAACGGGCAAAACATCGAACAAATGCGGGCCGAACAGCAGGCATCCCTCGATGGTTGGCGGGAATGGTTCGCGGCCCATGGGTTGAAGGCCGAAGCACATTTGAGCGCCGGCAAAGCAGTAACCGAGATTCTGCGGCTTGCTCGGGACTACGATGCAACCATCATCGTGTTGGGGCGAACCGGAAAAGACTGGTTCGAGCAGTACTGGCTGGGAGGCGTGTCACACCGTGTGGCTGAAAAGTCCGAAATTCCTGTACTCATCGTGCCATGATCGTCAATCCTCTCGAAAACAGGACAATCGCCTTTATCGGTGCCGGACGGTTCTTTCAGCGGTTCTTCGATCTGCTGATGCAGCCATATTTCCGGAAGAAGGGCATTCGGATCCGCTGCGTCGTTGACCTTGACCCGAATGCCGAAGGACTGGCACTTGCCAAACGCTTCGACATACCGGTCATGTCGTGCTATGAAGAGGTCTTTTCAGATACCGACATCGATGTATTGATCGAGTTGACGCGGGACCCGGCTATCGCGGACGAGATTCTTGCCGCCAAACCCGAACGCATGCACCTCATCGACCATTTCGAAGCCATGCGGCTCTGGGATCGGCTGCGGATCCTTCAAGCCAGGGATGCCTTCATCGAGATCATGGCTCGAAACGGCTGCCTGGATACCACGGGCATCCATCAGGCCATCGAACGTTTTTCAGACGATGTCGATGCCATTATGAGCGAGCGCTGGGCTTACTCCCACGACATCGAAAGTGAGCTCATCGCCCATCAACAGAAGATATCCCAGATCATTGCCGGAAGCACCATCCCCACCTTCGTCATCGATCAGGACCATGTCATCACCCATTGGAACAAAGCCATGGAACGGCTGACCGGTTATGGTGAGGCCGAAATGGTCGGAACCAAACGTCAGTGGGAACCTTTCTGGGAGCATCCTCGACCGTCCATGGCCGACGTCATTCTCGATCGGATCGATCGGGACGAGGTCGAGCGGTTGTATGGAGGCAAGTGGCGACCGTCGGCATTGATCGATGGCGCCTACGAAGCCGAGGTGTTTTTTCCGAAACTCGGAGAAAGGGGGAAATGGTGTTTTTTCACTGCAGCCCCGATTCGGGCGGCGGACGGTCGATACATCGGTGCCATCGAAACCCTGTGGGATACGACGGAACAAAAAAAGGCCGAAGAAGAGCGAGAGGCCCATACCCGGGAATTGAGCGTTCTGTGTGCCGTCTATTCCGAGCTGAGTGCAGCCGAACCACTTCAGAACCGGGTGCAGCGATCGATCGAACTGGTCCGGGAATTTTTGAATGTCCACTGCATCGGGCTTTTTCTGTACGAACCCAACCAGGGTTTCGTTCCGAAATACCTTGCCTTATCGAGTGACAATCCGTGCGCGAAGCCGCTCTTGGAAGAGTGGAACAGGGTATTGCAGAAAGCTGTGGAGACTTCCACCGTTCGAACGCTGGTCGTTTCCAACGAACCCGCTGCGAAAATCAGTCCTTCATCCGAACAGCCATCGCTGAAGATGATTCGATTCATTCCCATCAGCACCAAGGCCCACAAGACCATGGGAGCGATGGTCATCGGCGAGACACACCAAAGGCTTTGGACCATCCACGAAGAAAACATTCTGGAGCTGATCGGAAACCGGATCGGTGTGGCCGTCGAAAACGTCGAATTGCAGGAGCAACTCCTCGAATCCGAGGAGAAATACCGCTCCCTCTTCAACAACGATCCCCATCCCATCTTTCTGCTGGATGCGATCGATTACCGCATCCGGGACATCAATCACCGCGTCACGGAAGTATATGGATACACCATCGATGAAATCGTCGGAAAGCCTTTCGCCGACCTGGGCGATGAAACCGAACAAGATGTCATGGAACGCATCGAAGGGCTCGAGGCGAACCGCTCGCTTTTGTTGAGCAAAAAGCGTCACTTCCGAAAGGACGGCCGGCCGTTCTTCGTCAACATCAATGTTCGTAGAGCGGGAGACCTGCATGAAGAAATTTTGATCGTGACGACAACCGATATCACCGAAGTGGTGGAAAAAGAAACCCAACTCATTCAGGCGGGGAAAATGGCCACCTTGGGCCTAATGGCCGCAGGGATCGCCCACGAGATCAACCAGCCCCTGAACGTGATTCAGGTCTGCGCCGATTTCCTGTTGAAAATGGTCGGAAAGAAGGCGATCCTTCCAGAAGAAGAGATGGCCTCTATCGCCAACGACATCGGCAGAAACGTCCAGCGGGCTGCGGACATCATCCGGCACATGCGGGATTTTTCGAGACAGGCCGATGCGGTCAAAACGAAAATCTCCATCAACGATCCGATCCGGGATGTACTCAAGGTACTCGGGCATCAGATCAAGGCACACGAAGTCGAGCTGTTCGTGTCCCTCGACGATGATCTTCCGCCGATTCTGGCAAGCCACAACCGATTGGAGCAGGTTTTCATCAACCTCGTGACCAATGCCGTGGATGCCATGGACGAAAAACGGGCGAGGCCCGACTGCGGCAACTACCATAAGCGGCTCGAAGTCATCAGCCGCCTGGAGCAGGGCATGGTCAGCGCACGGATTACAGACAACGGGATCGGGATGCCGACGGAAGTGCAGAAACGTATCTTCGAACCATTTTTTACGACAAAATCAGTGGGAAAGGGAACGGGCCTCGGGGTGAGCATCAGCTACGGGATCGTGAGGGATTACGACGGCATCCTCGAAGTGGACAGCGAACCCGGACAAGGAACGAGTTTCGTCATCCGATTTCCACCAGCGGAGAAACGACATGCACCACATTCTGCTGATCGATGACGAGCCTGACATCCTGCGGGTGCTGGCCATGTCGCTTCGGGTGGACGGGCATACGGTCCATACGGCCGCAAGCGGTGAAGAAGGCGTGGAACTGTTTCTGAAGCACCACCCCGAGATCGTCATCACCGATATCCGCATGCCGGGAATGGACGGCATCGAAGTTTTGCAGCGGATTCGCAGCCTGAGCGACCGGGTCGAGGTCATCATCGTCACCGGTCATGGGGATGTGGATGTCGCCATCGAGGCCCTGAAATACGGTGCAAGCGATTTCATCAACAAACCGGTGCGGGATGAAGCCCTGAGTGTCGCCCTGAAACGGGCCGGGGAAAAACTCGCGATTCAGCAGCAGATCCGAGACTACACCCACAATCTGGAAGAAAGAGTCGAGGAAGCCACCCGCGCCTTGCGACGACAGACCGTCTTTCTGCAGGAATTGATCAACAGCTCCTGGGATGGTATCGTCGGCATCGATGCCGATGGTTTGATCGCCGTTTACAACCCGGCTGCAGAACGCATCTTCGGAAAATCGGCTGGGCAGGTTCTGGGTACGACGATCGAAACCCTCGAAAACGGCGTACGATCCCTCATCGAGAATGCTGCCGCATCGAATGTATGTCATCTCGAAAGCCAGGAGATGACGGTAACCGCTGAAAGCGGAGAGCGGATTCCCGTCGATTTTTCCGGATCCTGCCTCTTCGACGGCGATGTCTCGATCGGATTCGTCGGATTTTTCCATGACTTAAGGGAAATCCGCAGGCTGCAGCAGGCCCTGGTCGAAAAGGAGCGTCTGGCAACGATCGGACAGACCGTGGCCGGACTTGCCCACTGCATCAAGAACATCCTGCACGGCCTCGAAGGCGGCAGCTACATCCTGGACGCAGCCATCAAGCGCAAAGATTACGAAAAGCTCACGAACGGCTGGCGCCTCATTCAGCGGACGGTGCATCGGACGGCGGACCTACTGAAGGATCTTCTGACCTATTCCAAGAAGCGGGAGCCGGAGTATAAACCCTGTGACCCGGCAGGGGTCGTGAAAGAGGTATGCGATCTGCTGCTTCCGGTAGCCGAAAAAAGCCGGGTTACCCTGGATATCCAGTTCGAGGGTAAGCCGCAAACGGTGGCTCTCGATCCACAGACCCTCTACCGGGTGACGATGAACCTCCTCTCCAACGCGATCGATGCCTGCCTCTTCGACGAAAACCGTCTCAAATCCTTTCGGGTGACGGTTCGTCTGGCTGTTCGGGAACGGGAGCGGATCGATCTATGGGTTGCAGACAACGGATGCGGCATGGACGAAAACACTGCATCGAAACTCTTCGTGTCGTTTTTCAGTACGAAAGGAGCCCAGGGCACGGGGCTGGGGCTTCTGGTCACCCGCAAACTCGTCGAGGAGCATGGAGGCGGCATCGAAGTGACGTCTCACCTGAACGAAGGAACGACATTTCACGTATGGTTGCCTGTACGAGGCACTCAACCAGATGAACAGCAAGGGGAGAACCATGGCGAAGAAAGTGTTGTTGGTGGATGACGATCCGGATATCCTGGTTCTGAACCAGACTGTGGTCGAGGAAAACGGTTTTGAGCCGATAACCGCAGAAAACGGCGAACAGGGGCTCGCCCTGGCCAGGTCGGAAAAGCCCGATGCCATCGTTCTGGACATTCTAATGCCCCGCCAAAGCGGCATCAAAATGTATCGGGCGCTCAAGCTTGACGATGCCCTAAAGGACATTCCAGTGGTGGTGCTCTCCGGAATCGCCCGGAAATCCTTTCTAAAATCACAGGACATTCTGTCAGGAAGCGACGGCCGCCAAGTCCCGGAACCGGAAGTCTACCTGGAAAAGCCTGTCTCGCCCGACATGCTGGCAGACGCTATTCGGAAGGTGCTGGCCGGGAGGTGAATGAGGCAGGAGTCAAACGATGATGGAGTCGCAAAAAGTCAGGAAGTCTCTGTCGAGCCGCGGGGTGACTGGGGAACCTTTTTCGCTGCTGCGAAAAAACTCAGCCGCCCGATCTCGTAGGATCGGACGGATGGCCAAACAGCAAACGGAGGCTGGTTGAATCGCAACGGCTTGCTTTTCAATCG
>JBFMBE010000018.1:0-26054 GCA_040755275.1 Thermodesulfobacteriota bacterium
CCCAAACCGGATCAAACAGTTTGTCAAAGAGCTATTTTGGTTTTTTGAACATCATATTTGTTATGGAGAATAGTTGATTCCTGAATACTCTTCATTTTCGATCTTCGACTTTTTGCGGGGCCATCACGCATAACCGACTGACAATTCCGATGCGATCCTTTGCCAGTCGGTCATATGCCTGGTTCAGGGGGTTCTTGCCGCAAACAGGTGATCACCATCCGTCAATCCCCGACGTTCATCCCCTCTTCCATTGTTCCCGGATCAACAGGAGGATCGACACCAGCCACAAGACGCCATCCCGACCGATTTCCCATAAGGATATCGGGCCTTCCGAGGCGGATGTCGAAAAACACCCGCAGTGGATGTCGAGACCGCGATACAGGTTGTATCCGATGGCCATCAGGAAGACGCTCATCAGAAACAGACTGCCAAAAGCAGCTCCCGGCACCCAGACCCCGATCACCAGAAAAAGGCCCAGCAGGATTTCGAACGAAGGCAGGACAATGGCAACGGCATTTACGGCCATATCCGGCAGCAACCGATAATTGTATACAATTTCGGCAAACCCACCCGGATGCATCAACTTATCGATACTGGCCCAGATCCAGACAATCCCGAGTCCGATGCGCAGCAACCGGAACAGCCACGAGACCCAGGAGAATTTCGTCGTTTCATAGCAAGCATTCACAGGGGGTGTTTCGGACAAGGACTTCGCCGTGCCTTCATCGCCCGTTTCCCCGCTCTGTGCTGCACACAGCTGCTCACAGAACATCCCACCGTTTCCGCAAGCGGCCGTTTCGAACTGAAGCACCGGATGATCGATTCCAAAGCGCCGCATGAGCCCGTCGGAAATTTCCTGCCTGAGGCCTTCGAGCCGGCTGACCGGCTGATCGGGTACGACGACGTGGGCCGAAAAGGCCACACCGGAAGATCCGAGATTCCATGCATGCAGGTAATGGGCTCCTTCGACTCCGTGGAATCCTTTAAAAAACTCGATCACTTCCCGAAGATCGATATGTCCAGGTGTAGCGTTCATCAGAATACCGGCGGCTTCCCGCAAAATCCCCCAGCAGTTCTTCAAGATGAACCCGACGATGAGAACGGAAAGCAGCGGATCGATCCAGTACCAGGGCCGGAACATGAGGATGACACCGTTGATAACCACCAGCACGGAGGTGAGCATATCACCCACCATGTGCAGAAAGGCCCCACGGACATTCACGTTGTGTTGCGAATCATGATGCAGCAGCCATGCGGAAAACCCGTTTCCGAGAACACCGACTGCGGCTACGGCAATCACCAGAATCCCTTCGACGGGCTCCGGATGCCGCAGCCGGTTGAATGCCCCGATCAATATGGCGATGGATGCTCCGACCAGAAGGGCCACATTCACCATTGCCGCCAAAATCTCGGCTCTGCGATATCCGAAGGTGTTCTGAAGGGATGGCCCTTTTTGGGCGATCCGAAAGGCGACATAGGAAATGAGGATGGCGGTGAAATCACTGAAATTATGGGTGGCATCCGAAAGCAGAGCATAGCTGTGAGCCACATAGCCACCGATGATTTGTGCGACGGGAATGGCCAGATTCAATCCGAGGGTGATCAGCAGCCTGCCGCCGGTTCGAGCGGATACGACGTCCTGCACCGGATGATGGTGATGGTCGTGTTTGTGGCTGTGGCCGTGATCCAGCATACAGGCGGGAGATGTGTCGGTGGCGCTCATGAAGCTCCCTCGATCGGATAGCCGGCTTGTTTCCAGACACTCCAGCCGTTTACCAGAACATGAACAGTTGAAAATCCGAAGGCTTCAATCATGATGGCCAGCTCTTTGCTGAGGTTGCAATTGTTACCGTCACAATAGGTGATGATGGCGGTGGAATCGGGCACGCCATCGAGAACCTGCAGCAATCGTTCCTCGCCTTCCGATACCGGAACGTTCAGGGCGCCTGCGATGTGACCGGCTGCATAATCGGATGCATTTCTGGCATCCAAAAACAAGGCCTGCCGTCGATCATACAGAAGGAATGCTTCGTCGAGGGGAATGGCCAGTTTCCGGCCGGTGGGAGAAGTCAGTCGGGATTCTTCGGAATAATCCCCGATCCACGGGAACGGATCGGGCCTCAAGGCATTGAGGAGCATCGAAATAAGGATCGCCAGCAGCCCAATCGTGATGAATTGAACTACAAAACCCCAGCTCCCTTTCCATAAGCCGGAGGCGCCCTCCAACCGGATCGAAGGGGAGGTACAACTGCAGTCTGTCGATGATGAAACCATTGTAGTTCGGGCGTTCCGTTTCGAAAGTGGTCGAACAGGTTGATCAAATGTCAGCAGTCAGTTTGTTTCACCCGGCATACGGGGTATGACCATACAAGCCCCTCATCGCTCAGCGAAGGATGCCAAAGACAGGGATATGAATTTCCGGCTTGATCGAGCTGTCTGTCGTCAGAATCACCGCATCGACATAACGCCCTTTTTCGGTCATCCGATTTTGAATCTGAACGACGGCCTTCTTTTCGACGTCCTTCCACTCGTAGGACGCTTGGATGAATTCACCATTCTTCAGACGCATCCCAGTGACCTGAAAGGGATACTGAGGGGTTGAGCTGACCGTGACTACGCCTTTGAGCTCGCTGCCGACGGTTCCGATCAACGTTACCCGATCCGGAGAAATTACGGCGAACTTCTCTACCCTACCGACCAAGGCTATCGTCATATCCTTCTGAGTGGTGTCGTTCGTTTCGACACCAGCACTCTCACGCACCTTGCGGCCGCCATACCCTTCCGTATTGAATTTCAGTGTGATGATTCCCTCACCATCCGGCAATATGGGTCCCGAACTCGAGACGGCTGTACATCCTCAGCCGGTTCGTACACGATGAATGATCAGCGGTTCATCCCCTTTGTTCTGGATGACGAAATCGTGAACGACCGTGTTGCCTTCCAGGGCTGTACCGAAATCATATTCGGATTGCGGTAGAACGGCTATCGGTCCTTTTGCGACAACCACCGGATATGGGTATATGAAAGAAACCAGAAACAGGCCGATGGACAGCAAAAAACGGGCAAATGGACACATTCTTGGAACAGTATCGCGCACGTTTGAGCACCCCTTAGAAGATGATCCTCTTCATGGCGCACACAGCAGGTCTCCATCTAAACACCTGGATGCAATCCCCTCCTGCCGGGCATCTGGATGGTTGAATCGTGTCGTCAGCGCCTTCTGAGGATGTTGTCGTTCGGCAGGCAGCGGCAACGGATACAGGAATGTCATTAAAACCGCTTTTTTCCTGCTGCATCAACCTATGATGAAGTCGCAAAAAGTCGGAAAGTCCTATCATCGTCGCATGGCGAAGCAACCGTCTTTTTCGCTACATCTGATGAACTCAGCCGCCCGAGCTCGTAAGGTCCAGGCGTCAGGGCAGTCATTCGATACGGGCAGTCAAAACGCGACGGATTGATTTTCAAAGCATTGTACTCGTTGAACGACGCCCGGCCCAACGATCTCCGGCGGCTTCAAACAAGCATCCGCTGCAGCATCAAAAGGCGGTTGCCCCGCCATGCTCAGGCCCGGCAATCGAGCAAAGCCAAGCGGTGGTAACTTTTTGCGACTTCATCAACCTATGATGGAACCGCAAAAAGTCGTCGCCCACTGGTTTTCGTTCGAAGCGGGGCCTCCAGCAGAAGGGCGGGTAATGTGTAACGAAGCGGAGAAAACTCGTTTGCAACATCCGAAGATGATTCGACCGGGCGGCCGCAATTCACCTCTTTGAATTGGAAGAACGGTAGGTTGGATCCCAGCAAACCATTCGTTCCATTCTGGCCTCCCGCCCGATCCGCTGCTGAATTTTTCCGACGCTGAAAAAAATTCACCCGCCCTCCTACGGGTTTATTCAGAGGGCCTGACTTTTTGCTCGTCCTGGATACCCTAACACAGTCCTTTCGTCTTTGCAAAAGAACGCCGACGAACAGACTTTCATAACCGTACCGGCGATGATACGTCGATTTAGGCGACTTCCCGAATGGCTTTTTTGACCCTTGCAAGCTCGGCATCGACCGGATCGAGATTCTTGTTCTTTTCGATTCCAAGCTCGGTCAGCACCAGATACTTTGCATGATCGATGCCGTTGTTTTCAAGGATTTTTTTAGCACATCCAATCGGGCAACCGTCAATAGCCACAACGGTCGGGGCGTCTTTGGCTGATTGCACAAACCCGGAAATTCCGCCGCCGATACCTGCAAGACAAAACATTTTGCCGAATCCTTCCTGCGTCAGCTCGATAGCGGCCCGATTGGCCAGTTGGCCGACGTTCGATCCGCCGGAACACGCCAACAGCATGATATTCGAACCCGCCGAAGCACAACAATCCGCCATGATACGCCTCCTATTTCCCGGTGATCCATTTGACGACTTCTTCCTTCTTGGGGATCTTGCCGACACTTTTGACTTCGCCGTCAATGACAACAGCCGGTGTCCCGAACACGCCATATCCCGCGATTTGCATCACGTCGGTCACCTTTTCGACATTGGCCGCAACGCCCGCTTCACTCAAGGCATCTTTCACGATCTGCTCTGTCTGCTTGCACTTGGGACATCCAGGGCCCAATACTTTAATGTCCATTCGTTTCTCCTTTCCGTTGTCCTTCGTTGTTCCTTTTCCCATTTGACGTCTCGAACCACTGACACCAGGATGAGATCGCAACAAGTCAGCTCTACCCCGATTCCGTCGATTGCCGGGTCTGAGCATGGCGGGGCATACACCTCGACTGGGACTCTCTGACTTGTTGTGACTCCATCGACCATTACGGAAAATAATGACCGAAAGCCATACCGCAAATGGTCGACATCACCACAACCAGGCTGCAATAGACCACCGTCTTCGTCGTTCCCATGACACTTCGGATCACCAACATATTGGGAAGCGAAAGAGCAGGACCTGCCAACAGCAACGCAAGAGCAGGCCCATTGCCCATACCCGAGCCGATGAGCCCCTGCAAAATGGGAACTTCCGTCAGCGTCGCAAAATACATGAAGGCACCCACTACGGCTGAAAAGAAATTGGCTCCAAAGGAATTGCCACCCACCACATTTTTCACCCATTCCGAAGGAATGATGCCTTCCGAGCCCGGTCGACCCAGCAGCAGTCCTGCAGCCAACACCCCCCCCAGAAGCAGGGGTGTGATTTGAAGGGCGAATCCCCAGGTGGCATTGAACCAGTCTTCGCTGTCTCCCCGTGTGGTCGTGATCAGCACCGTCATGGCGATGATCCCTGCCCCGAAAGCCACGAGCGGCTCATGGGGAAACGCAACAGCCAACAACGCTACAAGGATCGACGACAAAACGACTTTATACGCTTTGACCCGAAACCACAGAATGAGTTCGATTCCCAGAGCGATGGCAAAACCACCGGTCAGCCACCATTTGACGGCCCAAATGCTGTTCCAGATGCTGACCGGCTGAGGAGACTTTCCCCAGTTGGCGAAAATAAGAATCCCCACCATCGTCGCAAAATAGACTGCGTTTTGCCACAATGGCCGCTCGGCTTCCACAGGCGGCAGATGCATCGCCGCATCCGCCTTTTCCGTCTCTTCCTTCAGGAAAAAGACATGCATCAACAGCCCGATGACGACGCTGAACAGGATGGCTCCGACAGCCCGCGCAATGCCCAGCGGCAAACCCAGAATCCGAGCGGTCAGGACGATGGCAAGAATGTTGATGGCGGGGCTTGAGTACAGGAACGCAATGGCAGGGCCCAAGCCGGCACCGCGTTTCCAGATGCCGGCAAACAAAGGCAGAACCGTACAGGAACAAACGGCGAGAATGCTACCGGAAACCGATGAGACCCCGTACGCCAATACCTTGTTGGCGGCAGGCCCCATGTAGCGCATCACCGCCGCCTGAGACACGAAACAGGAAATGGCACCGGCGATAAAAAACGCCGGAACCAGACACAGCAGCACATGTTCTTGGGCGTACCACTTCACCAAATGAAGTGATTCCAACACGGCGTTCGTGAACCGCTGGCTATCCATTGGAAGATAAAACAAAACGAAAAAAAACCCAATGATGACCGTCATGGGCTTCCATATGCTGCTCCAATCAATCCGGCTCGGCTCCTCCGCAGCACCCTCCTGGATAACGGAATCACCGGCCAACCTTTTTTCGGCAACGGCATCGGTACTCATTTCTGCTTCTCCTCACATGTTATTCCGTCGATTGAATCCGATCGGCCGCCGGTATTGGCGGGGACGACCTTGCAAATTCATCAACATCCTTCAGCTGAAATCTCTAAGCCATGCTCCTGAAGAAGGCGCGGCAAAGCAGCCACGAAGGAACGAATCTCGTCTCGAACCTTTCGATACACATTCAAAACGGATTCTTCCTTGGCTGCTCCGGCAGCCATCTTCGGAGGATCATCGAATCCCTGATGCAGACGAATCACCTTTCCTGGAAAATACGGACAGGTTTCGTTGGCATGATCGCACAAGGTAATCACCACATCGAAGGGGATGCCGCCCAGACTGTCGATGGACTTGGGCCGCTGCACGGAAATATCGACACCGACTTCGGCCATCACCTGAACCGCCTTCGCATCAAGTTTTCCCGGATCGACACCCGCAGAATAAGCTTGCAAGCGGTCGGACCATAATTTTCGGGCGAACCCTTCCGCCATCTGGCTCCGACAGGTATTGCCGGTGCACAGAAACAGCACATTCACCTTGTGCAGGTTCTGATCGCCGTCTTGTTTGCATGTGGACAAAGGTGGACTCATGTTCGGCCTCCCAAGAGTGAAACAACCATCTATCCTTCCATCGCGTCTGCTCTTTTCTCGGTTTCAGCGCATTCGCTCACGATGAGAGATCGATGGATCTGTGGAAGTTTCTGCTGCAATTCGATGATTTGCGGATCGTCTTCCAACCAATGCTGCAACCCAGCCAACAGAATCGATACGTAGGGTCTCCGACTCCCCTTCACGATGGAATAATTCACCCACGAACCATCCTTCGTGCGACGAAGCAAGCCACAGGCTTCCAGAAGTTTCAGGTGTTTGGAAACGGTGGGTTGGGGGACTTCGAGAAGCTGTTGCAGTTCACATACACACATCGAGCGCTGCTGCAAGGCCATGAGAATCTTGACCCGATTCATGTCGGACAGCGCCTTCATCACTTTTACAAATTCATCCATGTCCCAAGCTCCATATTCTTTTTTTGGAATATATGTTTGTCGGATATTTCTGTCAATCTTTTTTTTAAAATTATATTTAATTCGACTATATTCCATTTTCAGCATATATCGATGCCGTCAAACCAGGCGAATCATCCACAAAGACTTCGAGATTCAAATGAGATATCGGCGGATTCCGATTGCGGAATTCCGGACGAGGCACGGCTACCCGCCCGAAATGCACCGACATCCATGATGAAATCGCAACAAGTCGCCGCCCACTGATTTTCGTTCGTAGTGGGGCCTGAGCATGGCGGGGCGACCGCCTTTTGATGCTGCAGCGGATGCTTGTTTGAAGCCGCCGGAGGTCCTAGGTTCGAGCGGATAGCTGCAATGGCCAGAACGGTTTTCTGGAACCCAACCTACTGGTATTCATTCTAGTAGAGACGAAGATGGAGATCGACGTTTGCTTCCTGATGCAATACGGCAATCTCTATGATGTCGATCGGATCGTCGCGGCAGGTACACCTTGAATGAAAGAGCCGTTCCCTGTCGGGAAGGATGTCGAAGCAGCAAAACGCTTCGGTGAGATTCAGATACAACGAAGGAAGTTCATGATACCGACTCACGACAATGGGATCGTATCCCGGTTTCTCTCCCAATCGGCACCCTCCCCTTTCGGGAGGGCTTTCGACGAATTCAGGGCGGCACCGTTTTCCGGGCTTGTGTGCATCTTGGGATCATCACGCTTCGTCCCATTCCGCCCGTCCACATGCACGCCTTCTGCCTCCACACCCAGGCTCTCCATCGAAAGCCATATCCGCTCCAAAATTTCCTCTTCCGACCAGAGCCTTCCTCTGCCGATGCCCGGGCACCGCTTCTGTTCCGCCTTCCAAGCATCCGGGTTCCGTAGCAACTGAAACCAGAAGGGATAGAGGCGGCACTGCAGGGGCCGAACCGGATAGACGGCACATCCATCTTCGCCCCAGAAGATGCAGGCCCCATCAACCCGTTCGCGGATGCCGGTACCCGAAGCATCCATCCGAACATACCGGCTTCGAACATCTTCCAGCGACACCTGCAGGTAAGCCGCGATGGCTGTGATGTCGACATCCCCGACGCGTATGATACCGGGATCTCCGGTGCAGCAGGTACCACAGCGGGTGCACTCGAACTGCAGCCCATCCGAAAAAAAATATCTCATCGGGGCACTCACCCGTTTTCGAGCTCCTTCAGTCGGTCCCGTACATATTGCAAGATCCAGGGCTGGGCATCGGGAAACCGCTCGAGGAGGGCTTCGTACCAATGCCTGGCTTCATCGCGTCTATCCATCCGCTGAAAGCTCACGCCGATGTGGTAATAGGCTTCCGGCACCTTGACCGAATCCGGATACAGCCGTAGAAGCCGGTTCATGGCCCGGATGGCGTTGGGCCAATCGTTTTCGAGAAAAAAGCACAGTCCGTAATGATAGGCGGCCTGATCGGCAACGAGGCTGTCGGGGGCATCGGATTGAACGGCCCAAAACCCTTCCCGGGCGACATCGTACCGTTTTTCCGCATACCGATCGAGCATCTTGTGGTAGGTGACCATCGGCGATGGGGGCATCCGGATGGCGTGATACCCGATGACAATCAGAATCACCGCAACCGCTGGAAGCGAAAGCACCAGAAGCCATCGGCAATAGATACGAAGGGCAATGCTCCGAACCCATTGGCCGAACGTTGTGTGAAAGAGCAGCAGGAACAAAACGAAGCAACCTGTCGTCGCGATGCCGATTCTTTCGGCTGCCGGCCGTTCATAGACCAGGCGAACTTTTGAGGCATGCGGATAAACAAGCATGAAGGCCGGTGTGGTCAGATAAATCCGATCCGCCCCCTCCACCCGCCAGCCGGGATGGTAGGAGACCTTGATCAAGAGCGGCTGGCCGATGGTCGCCCCTTCGATATCGATGGCATCTTCCGTCACCGTTTCTTTCGTCGGGAGCGCTGCAGCCACCGGCTCGGCCGGCAGTTTCTCGAAATCCACCTCCGGCACCCGGAGAAAGCGCTCAGACGTCAGCTCACCCGGATCGTCGCTGAACACGAGATGAACCGACGCATCTGTCAGCCGAAACCATCGGTAGGCGATGGTCTTCCAATTCCGGCTGGAAACCAGAATCGGTTTGTTGGCCAACGGAACAGCATACCGATCGATCCGGTCCTTCAACCGAAACACCGTATAAGGAAGCTCTTCGAAAACGGTTTCGAATTCGGGACAGGCCCGCACCCGCTCCCGGGTCTTGTCTTCTGCGACGATGTACTCGCGCACATTGAAAAGCCTGAGATGCCGTGCCCCCCGGAACGAATCGAAGCGGGAATACCCGTAGTCCGGTAGCGGGGTCGAGGGTGCGAGGCTCAGCTCGCTCTGGATATAGAAAATGAATGGATTGTTCGGGCTGGCCTGCATGTAGACACCCTCGAGCGTGGAGCGCCCCGAAAACAGGGGAAGACTCTCGAAGGCCCGGCTGGTTCCGGCCCGATCGTGAATCATGCTGTGCTCATAGACGACGCGGGGATCGGCTTCGCTGCCCTTCAGGAAGTCGTTCACCCGGGAAAAAACGGGCCAGAGCGGTTTCTGCTCGAAGCCGCTGTAGTTAAATCGGCTCCAGGACCGGATGTAGGTCGTCCGCATGTCGGCCCAGACCAAAGCCAGGATCACGATGGAAACGGCCAGCGCCGAACGCTGATACGGGCTGAGCGAAACCATCGAAAAGACCATGGCACCGGAAATCACGGCCACACACTGCATGAAGGGGAAAAAGCGGATATCCACCACCCCGATACGATCCCCGCCGAAATAGAGCAGAACGCTCAGCACGACGATATATCCCATCCAGGCAAGGGGGTGTTTCCACCACCCGGAGGGTACCCTAAACTGCTGCCGGATTAGACCAACCACAGCTGCAAGGCTCAGCAGAAGTGCCGGCCAGAAGATGACCGGCAGGATTTCCTGAACCGCCTGGCGCCAATTGTAGAACATCCAGACGAAATTGAATCGGGTGGTGTAGTGCAGATAAGCTACCAGCGGAAACAGCCAGAATGCGATCAGCAGGACGGCCGAGCCGTGGACCTGGATCAGTTTCTTCAGATGACTGCCATAACGTCCCGGAATCAGCAGAAAGAACAGTGAGAAAAAACCCGCAGACAGCAGGGTGTACCCATGACAAAGCCCGATGACGGCCAGCAGGAACATGCAGGGTTTGAGGGATCGTTCTTCCGTCATGCTTTGCCACAGAAACCCCAACCACAGAAAGGTCAGGGAGAAACCGATGCTGTAGCAGAACTCGCCTGCCATGGTGCTCGGAATGTTGGCCCCCCACATGGAATTTCCCTGATTGAAGAGGAACAACACACTGAGAGCGGCTGCGACGATGGGCGCAGGAAAGGAGAACCGCATCAGACGGAACATGAAATAGATACACGGAGGAAGCAGAAAGATGCCGAGGACGGAAATGAGTTTGAAGGCGATCTGCAGCGGAATGATGCTTCCCAGAAGGGCCATTGCCAGAAATGGAAGCGGAAAATAGAACTGCAGCATGGGAAACCCGGCCAGGTTTCCCATGCACCAGCCGGAAATCCGCCCCTTGGGCAGAAGAACGTCCCGAAGGTATTGGGCTGTGAAATAATGGGAGGCCGTATCCCCGCCCGCCGTGATGGTGGATGTGAAAAGATAGGTCGGTTCGATGTAGGTCAGGATGAAGCCGAAGATGAGGCCCATCAGGGCGATATCGATCCAGAGGGGGCTTTTCGGCTGGGCTGGTTCGGTCTGCATCATTTCAAGCAGGGAACTCGCATCGAGTGGACGGCCCTGTCACACATGAATGCTCATGCTCCTGCCCCCGCTCCCGATGTTCCCGATAGAGGCGGTACATTCTTCCAGGAAGCGGCTTCCCCAGAAATTCGGCAAGCGCCCACGAGCAAAGCGCCACCCGTCTGGGATCGACACCGCTTCGGATATTGAGGGATTCGAGCAGGGCCAGGGTGTCTTCCGTGGCGATATTTCCGGCAGCCCCTTCGACAAAGGGGCAACCACCGATACCTCCGAAGGAAACGTCGAAATGACGAATCCCCAACTTCAGGGCTGTATACGCATTGACGAGTCCCAGACCCCTCGTATCGTGAAGATGCAGGGAGATGGACCGATCCCCGAAATGTTTCCGAAAGCCGTCGATGGTACGTTCCATCGATATCGGGTCTGCCATTCCCGTCGTATCCGCAAGACAGAGCATGTCAACCCCTTCCCCGAATATCCCTTCCGCGATGTCAAGCAGTCTATCCAGCTCGGGTGCCGGTTCGCCCGGACACCCGAAGGTGCACTGGATGCTGGCCCGAAGATGAATGCTCGGCCGACGTTTGGCCATCCGAATCATGGTTTTCACTGCCTCGAGAGCTTCCTGTATTCCCATTCCGGCGTTGCGGAGGCTGTGGGTGTGGCTTGCCGAAACCGAAACCTCGATACCGGGGATACCGCTGTCCATCGCACGCTCCATCCCCCGAACATTGAGGACCAAGCCGGTAAACAATACATCGGTGCGCTGCGGCAGCAGACGGGCGATTTCTTCGCTGTCGGCCATCTGCGGCACCTTCTTGGGATTGACGAAAGAGGCCACTTGAATGGTCTTCAAGCCGGCGTCCACCAGCCCCTCGATCAACCGAAGCTTCAGCTCCGTCGGAAGGATCCGGCTCTCGTTCTGAAACCCATCACGGGGTCCGACTTCCGTCAGATGAACGCTTGTCGGAAAATGAGAAATGCTCATGGAATACCTCGACTGACAGGGTTCCAGATTTCTGCGAAGCTCACTTCGCGATCGTCTCCTGTAGCACCCGGGCCTGGGAGGTAAACGAAATACCCAACTGAGACTGGGTGTTGATCATGATCGTTTCGACGACGGGCTCGGTGACCGGCTTTACGGATTTCCAACGAAGGATGAAGCAGGCCCCCGATCCACCGCTCGCATCCGATTCCTGAATGACGAACCGGGTCGAGGACAGGGGTGACAGTGTGAGTGGCCCCTGCGTCATCTCCCGAATCCGCTTTCCTTCCGAATTGAAATATTCGACGCTTTCCACGACAATCGGGCTGAGCCGATCCGTATTGCGGACGCTCAGGGTGACTGCAAGCAGCATCGGCCGCTCCCGGTCGCCGTAATAGATATGGGAATAGGCCGGCACATAGAGGGTTTGAGAGGTGAGGTGTCTGGCCTGAGTCTGGGAGGCTGCGACGGGAACGACGAACGATGTCATCAGCCACACGACCAGCCCAACGGGGAGCAAGCGCCTGGGTTTCATATTCGAGCCGGCTCCTTATGAAAGTGATGGACTCGCAAAAAGTCGCTTTACCCGTGTTTTTCGCTGATGCCGGGCATAAGCGAGGTGACTGGGGAAGCCTTTTGAGACTGCTGCGACATCAGCCGCCCTCCTGCTGGAGGTCCGACACCGAAGAAAAATTTCTGGATAGCACCTGTTGCGAGTTCATCAACCTCGATGCATTTCAGAGAGGTTCTACGGCGCAACCTGAAACAGTTTCGGATCGAATTCCGGTTTTCCTTCGTAGCGGCTCAGAAAAAATCCGGGAAGCAGATCGATGTTCTCGAAGAGCTTCGGATCGACTGGAATGCCGGCCCGATGCAGGGCTGCCACGATATCCTCCGGTTGGGGCGGGCATCCCTTGACGGCGATCATCTCCTGAATGTCCGGATGGTTCTTGTTGGCTTTGTAGATGCATTTGCCGAGCAGAACCGTTTTTTTCATGCCTGGTGTGGGTTTCATGGATTTGCCGGTCAGAATCTCCACATCATCGAAGGGCTGCCCTTTCCAGGCATATCGAATGGCTGACAGTACCACACCGTTCACCCCGGAACAATAGGTACACATGGACAAATCGTATTTTCGATAGGACAGTCCCTTCATGCCCATCTGAGCGAACGGCAGGGGCAACACCTCCTTCTGATCCTCCGTATAGACGAAATCGAATTCGTGTCTGCGAGCCAGCGCATCCACCGATTCTCCCAAAATTCGGATACCCGAGCCATCGAGGGGCATCCCTCTTCGATCCGCGGCAGCCGCGATATGGGGTACATCTTTGGGCATATATCCCAGAAGCCTCGCCCCCACCATATCGGCAGCCAACACATCGGCGGAAGCAACCAACAGATCGCTTCTGCGCATCTTGCCGTCGAAACTCGGCCCCCGTTCGTTCGTATAGATGCCGTCGATCACCGTCAGCATGGGCGGCATGGGATCGGCCAACCGGGAGACCATATGGTGCAGGTTGTTGTCTGCATCCATGCGATGGCATTTCTTGCGGGATGCGATGTCGAGAGCCCCCTTGAGGTTCTTGATCCCGAGGCTCACCATCGTCTGGTTGTGCGTCTTCATCACCGGCAGATTGACCACGAAGTCGGCATCCAGAATGTCGGCAGCCACATGCAGCGTGAGGCCGTCTCCGAAATCGATTTTTCGAAACGGCCGATCCCAGAAGCTGACGGTCTTCACACCGTATCGCTTCCCCAGAACGCCGTATCCCAGCCCATCGAAAGCCGCTTTCGGCGTTTCGGTGTCCTTCGGATCCCGGACGATGGTTCCTTCAGCAATGGTGATCTCGGACACCCCATGCTCCTTCAAGAGGGCAACGACGTCCTCGACCACACGGGATGTCGTGATAACGCCATATTTGGGAAAATCTGTGGCTCGGGTCCAGAAGACGATGTTCGGTTTGATGAGCACCCGAGCGTTACTCGGCAGATGGGCCATTCCGTCCGCCATCAGAACCGCCTGCCGAAGGGATTCGAAGGGCTTTTCATAGCGGACAACGGAAACGGGTATCAGAGACATGGAGCTTTTCCTTTCTGGATGGATGATATCCGATCGATCCAAGCCGCGATGAAGGCACCCATGTCGGCGACAATGCCGACATCGCTGTGCGCAAAAATCGGGGCATGGGGATCGATATTGATGGATACGACACTTCGGGAAGACTGCATCCCAGCCAAATGCTGGGGAGCTCCCGATATGCCTAAGGCAACATAGACTTCCGGTGAAACGCTCTTTCCGGTGACCCCGATCTGCCGCTCTGGAGGAATCCAACCCGCATCACAGGCACCGCGGCTTCCAGCGACGGCACTGCCGGGGAACGTAGCCGCAAAGGCTTCGACTTGTGAAAGGTTCTCTGCCTTTCCAAGCCCTCTGCCGACGGCGACGACCACCCTGGCCCGATCGAGGTCCCGGGTATCGGCGCTCGGGGTAGACCGATCGCGTAACCGATATCTCCGATCGATGGTCCAGCTCAGCCGTTTCACCTCGACCGTGTCATCCGGTATCGAAGGCAGATTCTCCTGCATCGTCAATCGGCCCCGGTCGACCGTCACGACGACGTTCTCCGTTTGGGCAGCGATTCGGGCCACCCGGTTTCCGTGATCGACAAGCCGATGAAACAGCGGTTTGCCACCATCCAAGGAATCGACATCGACAACGCCCGGAATGCAGGCGGCCTTCATCCGAACCGAAAGGTAGGCCGCAAGCTGCACGCCATCGATCGTATGCGGAAGAAGACAACACATCGTTTCGATATCGGCAAGCAACTCTTCCCATGCCGAAGCCAGAGAGAAGGCTGGGATGTTCACCATCTCGTCTCGTGACATCAGGTCAAGCCCCCCCAAACGAAGACGAATTCCCGGCAATAGACGGCGGACCGAATCGATGGGAATGTCTTCCGGAAGAAGTGCTGCTACGACCGGACAAATGCCGTTTCCGTCGGGATTCAACCGAGCGGCAAACTGCAGCAGTGGCTGGTAGGCAGAAGGCGACACGGTATGCCTATCGAGAATACGGGGCAGCAGAACGACAGGCGTGCGAACGCTCATCCGGAAACCTCCATGAAGAGCTGATGGTGTATCCGCAGCCAGTCCACCAGGGCAAGCGCCTGCTCTTCAGGAGTTCCTTCGAGACGGATCGTCGAGCGGCTTGCCTGCGGAAGCTGTATATCTACGGTTTTCAAAACGGATTCCGACAGAGGAGGCATGTTCCTTGCGTCGATCTGCAGGAGAGCATCCTTGCTTCGAAGCATTTTCGAGAGAACCGGGTAGCGAGGCTGGACGGCACGCGTCTGAATCGTCAGGACGGCTGGAAGGGGGCATTCGACAGTCTCGAGAACACCTGCTTCGAGCTCCCGTGTGGCACATACGCGCAGCCGTCCATCCTCACCCTGTAGAACCCGCTCCGACACAACGGCCGATAGGCATGGCCAGTCGAGCAGGGCAGCCGTCATCGGACCGGTAAGCGCCTGCTGGCTGTCTTCGGCCATGTATCCAAAGAATAGCAGATCACAAGGGTATCGTCGGACGAGCTCCGCGAGTGCACCTGCAATCGAAAGCGCATCCAGCGGTTCTGGAACCGTTCCTTGAACGGCCCGGTCCGCCCCCATGCCGACAGCCCGCTTGAGAACCGTCTCGGTACCGAAAGGTCCCAATCCGATCGCCTGAACAAAGGCCTCCGAAAGCCTGGACTTCAACTGTAAGGCCGCCTCGAGGGCATGAGCATCATACAAATTCATCCGAAACCGATCCGATTCGTTCCGAATCTCGAAATCCTTGATGGAGCGCCAGCCTCCGCACGGATTTTCCGCAATCGGTTTCAGACAGACATTCATTCGAATACGCATGGGATAGCGATAGGTTGATTCATTGCAAGGGAGGTTACAAACATTCCATCATGGATGCACCATGCCCATCTTGCCTGATCGACCGATCGAGGTCAAGATAAAACGAACGTTTGTTCTATTTTCTTGCACGTTCCCAAATAATCCGCTAAAGAAAGATATGGCGAGGTTGATTCACCCCAGGCCCATCATCATCATCGCTCTCAGGAGCCACATATGAGTCTCGTCTATTTCGTTCGACATGGTCAGGCGTCTTTCGGGACGGCCGATTACGACGCGCTCTCTCCCTTGGGTTTTCGACAGGCCGAAGCGTTGGGGCGGTTCTGGGTCGAAATCGGACTTCAGTTGGATGTTGTCTTCTGCGGTACGATGAAACGTCAGCGGCAAACGGCCGAAACGGTACTCGACGTGTTCCGCAGGGCCGGCCATCAGTCACCGGAGATCATCGTCTTGCCGGCCTTCGACGAATACGACGCTTTCGGTATCTGGGACGTTCATGTCGCAGACCTCCTGACCAACTGCCCCGAATGGCGGACACTGGTCGAAGAAGCCAGAACCAGTCGAAAAGCCTTTCAGGCACTTTTCGAAAAGGTCATGATCAGTTGGGCCGAAGGGAAGCAAGTCCATCCGGACGAACCGAGCTGGCAGTCCGTCATCGAACGGGTCACCGGTGGCATCCGGTCGCTGACGGAACAGGATGGAAATCGCATCGCTGTGTTCACGTCAGGTGGACCGATCGGCATCGCCATGAAAGCGGCACTCGCGCTGTCGGACACCAAAGCGATGGAAATATCCTGGCAGGTTCTCAACGCATCGGTCAGTCGGTTCTATGTGGGAAAACGAGGCGTCTTTCTAGGGGGCTTCAACGATACGGCCCATCTGCTGTTGCAAAAGTCACCGGAAATGATCACCTACCGATGATGGGCTCCCAACTCAGCACCAATACCGCATCGGCTATGGATGATGAGGTCGCAAAAAGTCAGGAAGTCTCTGTCGAGTCGCGGGGTGACTGGGGAACCTTTTTCGCAGCAGTCTCAAAAGGCTTCCCCAGCCACCCCGCTTATGCCCGGCATTCCCCAAAAGCACGGGAAAAGCGACTTTTTGCGGGACCATCATGGATGGTCCGTGGATCATCCGTTGGGATCGAGAACGGTTGCGGAAATATCGGTGGAATGAGCGTTCGGAATAAGGAATTGACATGTCGATAGAGAAGATGGTATTCAATGGCCACTTTTGGTCCCATCGTCTAGCGGTCAGGACGCTGGCCTCTCACGCCGGAAACACGGGTTCGAACCCCGTTGGGACCATGAAATATCCTCCCGAGCCCGCTTGTTTATGCCTTTTTGCCCTTCGCCTCATTTCTTTCCGTATGATTGGTTTGCAGAACATCTCGGACCCGCTGTAGGAGCACCCTCATCCGATAGGGTTTTTCGATATAGTCTCTGGCACCCACCTGCATGGCTCGCTGAACCGCGTCGTCTTTGGCATATCCACTGGCAATCAGCACGACGGCCTCCGGTTGAATCCGCAACATCTCTTGCAAACACCGGTAGCCACCGATCCCCGGCATGCTGAGGTCAAGCAGAATGCAATCGAACGCATGGGGATCGTTTTGAAACATTTCCAGTGCCTTCTCCCCGTTTTCCGCACAACTCACCCTGTAGCCGTATCGCTTGAGAATTTCACCCAGCAGCTCCCGAATATCGGCCTCGTCGTCCACGACAAGAATGTGCTCGGTTCCCCCCAGCGAGGATTCATCCAAGTCCCGGCCTTCCCCATCGACTTCCGGTTGTCGTTCGACTGCCGGGAAAAACACCCGAAACGTCGTTCCCTTTCCGCGTATGCTGTCGCATTCGATCAGGCCTCCATGTGCCGTGACGATACCGTAAACCGACGCCAGACCGAGCCCTGTACCTTTTCCCAGGTCTTTTGTCGTGAAAAAGGGCTCGAAGATATGTTGGATGATTTCCGGATCCATCCCGATTCCAGTGTCTGAAACTTGCAATAGGATATAATCACCGGGAGCAAGCTCGCCCTGAAGGGCGGACTTGGTATGCAGAATCGTGACGTTGCGTGCTGTAATCGACAACACTCCGCCATCCGGCATGGCATCTGCCGCATTGGTACCCAGATTCAAAAGGATCTGCTCGATTTGGGTGGAATCCGCCTCGATCGGCATTAGATCGGCATCGACATTCCATTCGATTCGAATCATTTTCGGAATCGTCCTTTCCAACACCTGAACGGCCTGTCGAATCTCATTTCCCAAATGAAGCAATTTTCGCTGAGAAACGGCCTTTCGACCGAAGAGCATGAGCTGGCGAACCAGATGGGCCGCCCGTTCGACGGCTTTCTCGATGCCTTTCAATCGGGGATAGTCCGGATCGTTCTCCGCCTTTTCCATCAACATCAGCTGCGCATATCCCACGATGCCCTGCATCAGGTTGTTGAAATCGTGTGCGATACCACCGGCAAGCGTTCCGATGGCCTCCATTTTCCGGGCATGGTGCAGTTGCTCTTCCAGCTGCAGTCGTTCGGAAATATCCTCGCACACCATGAGGTCTTCCTGAGTGGTCAAACGAACCGGATGAAATTGAACGGTTTTCCGCGTGCCGTCCTTGCACGTCACTTCGAAAACACGCACCCGTGAATATCCGATTTCATGCCGATCCAGATCCTCCTTCCAGGCGGAAATAACCCGGGCCCGAAGATCCGGATCCGGAAAGGCTTTTTGAAACCACGCCTTTCCGTTGGGAACATCCTCCAGCGAATAGCCGAACATATCGATGAATTTCGGATTGATTCATACATATTCCCCCGATGCGTTTAACAGGGCAATCCCAAAAGGAGCCTGCTGAACCAGTGTCAGAAATCGTTCTTTGGTCTCCGAAATGGCTTTTTGACTTTGCTGTAGTTCTTCCACCGTTTGATTCAACCTCCGCACGGTCTTGCGGTGGCGTTCGGCGACGGCTTCAACCCCCTTCACCATGACAGCTGCCGTGACGGAGGCTATCGTATCCATCAGTAAATAACTTCCCAAACCGGCAATTACCCGTTTGATGCTCCCATCGAATAGAAAACCGAACACGAATGCTCCGTCACCGAACCAATAGGCCAGCGGCCCGAGGGTCAGAGCATTCAACAGAACGGCGAAAACTGCGGCACGAACACCCATCATCATGCCTGCAAGAACCGAAAAGGTAAACAGCCATGCAGGGCCACCGCTGACCAGACCGAATTTCAACACGATACCGGCCCCTACGGCATAAGCTGCCACCAGAACGAACGCCGCCCTCAACCGATAGGACACCTGTCGATTCCGATAGAAATAAATGGACAATATCAGCATGATCCCGTCGATGACGGCCAACGACCAATACCCATAGTCGATGATCATCATCGTTGTCGGGATCAAGGTGATCGGACACAGCACGATACCGATGAGAAGCATGACGGAAAGCAGCCTTTCCCGCCAGAACGTCAGGCTGTCATCGACATCTTCCGGAATGGCGAACATCCAGTTCTGGATTGTTTCGTACCAGTTCATTCAACCGGATCCAGATCGTCAATGAGGTCAGGAAGGCTCGGGATAGGAGACGATGGAACGTTCGAAGATCGGCTCATGGGATTTCACTGTAAACGATGGGTTCGTAACCCGTTGGAAAATGCTGGATGCCTATTTCGGAACCAGATGTCAATGCACCGTTTTTCGCAACAGCGAAAAAGGTTCCCCGGTCACACCGCGACTCGACAGAGGCTTCCTGACTTGTTGCGGGGCCATCATCAACAATAATCCGGAAAAAATCGACAAATGGTTGGATAACGATAGCCATTTTGGATATTCTGAAACAGTGAATCGATGAATACAACAGGTTTTTTCGTGACAACCGAGATATAGAAATCAGGAGGGTTTCCGGATGTGAGGGCAGGGAAACAGGGTGAGGCTAGGGCACTCCGTAGGAGAAAGGCCATATGACCATCTTCAGCCGGTCGAGCAGTTCGCAGGGGCGATCGACATTCTTCCCTTGCAAAATTGGGTGCGATCCCTTCAGGGGTACGAGTTGCCTTGTTTGAGGTTCCCGAAGAGAACCGGGCTTTCCTGCTCGAAGGGGGCGGCTTCGTCGGGACCTGATGTTCGCAGGATAAGCCCGGTTGGATCAAATGGGATCAGAAGAGAAGATACAACCGAAGGATTAGTGAATCGCTTCCTCCCGCAGCTTGTACTTCAGGATCTTTCCACTGACGCTCATCGGAAGCGCATCGACGAAAATGATTTTCTTCGGCGTCTTGTATCCTGCAATGTGTTTTCTGCAGAACCCGATGAGGTCCTCGGCAGTCGCTTCCACTCCTTTCTTGGTCACCACAAAAGCCGTTACGACTTCCCCCCATTTCTCGTCGGGCAGGCCGATCACGGCCGTCTGGGCCACAGCCGGATGCTCGTAGAGAACGTTTTCCACCTCGGCCGGATAGACATTCTCCCCACCGGTGATGATCATGTCCTTTTTCCGATCGACGATGTAGATGAAGCCGTCCTTGTCCACACGGCACAGATCGAGCGGATAGTACCATCCGTTTCGAAACACTTTGGCCGTCTCTTCAGGCTTGTTCCAATATCCTTTCGTGACGCCCAGACCTCGTACACGGATTTCCCCGACCTCCCCAGGTGCTACACGTCTGTCGAATTCATCCACCACCTCGGCCTGCATGTCCACGAAAGATTTTCCACATGACCCCAGAATCTCGGTGTTTCCTTCTTCGATGGCCTTTGAAATGGCTTCCCTGCGAAGCACGGTAGCCTGGCCCACGGTCTCGCTCGTTCCAAACAGATGCAGGAAAACGTTTCCAAAACGTTCGATCGCCTGCTGGAACACGACGGGTGTCACCGGTGCTCCTGCAAAGAAGAGCTTTCGGAGGCTGGACATATCGTAGTCTCGATTTTTGGGATGTTGCACCAAAAAAAGGAGCATCGGGGTGGCGATCATGCCCGTCGTCACCCGATGCCGTTCGACCAATCGCATGAACTCCTCGGTATCCCAGGCAGGCATGATGACAGCCGTGGTTCCGCTGTACATGCAGTTCATGAGAACCACTTCACCGGTAGCATGAAACAACGGCGAGGCCACGATACCGACATCGGTTTCATCGGTTTTCATCTCCAGGGTGAGGCTTCTGCCGATGTGGTAGAAATTGCCGTGGGTTCCCATACAGCCTTTGGGCGAGCCAGTCGTGCCGCTGGTATACATCAACGCGGCCAGATCGTCCTCCTCGATCCCCCCCTGTGGCACATCGGAGGAGGCCTTTTCAATCAAATCCTCGTAGTGATGCCAACCCGAAGGCATATGGGTCTTGTCACCGATGAAAATGAAATGATCCACGAATGAAAGTCTGTCCCGAATGGATTCGACCTGCGGCAGGAACCGCTCGTTCACCATCAGCGTTCTTGCCCGGGCATCGCTCAAGATGGTCCAAATTTCCGGGGAAGCGAGACGAAAATTCAGCATGACCAGCACCAGACCGGCATTGGGAATGCTGAAGTAGCTTTCGGCATTTTCCATGCTGTTTGGGCCCAATATGGCCACCCGATCCCCTTTTTTCAGTCCGAGCCCCAGCAGCGCATTTCCCATCCGTCGGGTACGATCGGCAAACTGCCGAAACGTCAACCGACGATCGCCTTCGATGAGCGCCGTTTTATCCGGAACATATTCGAGGTTTCGAGCTACGATCGTTCTCAGGGTTGCAAAGTCCTTCATGATGTGTCGGCTCCCTCTCTTCGGATGATTTAGTTGTCGAAGGGATTGTCTTTCAGTTCAAAGCGCTTGATCTTTCCAGTGGCAGTCTTCGGAAGCGTTTCCACAAAACTGATCCATCTCGGAAATTTATAGGGAGCGAGTCTGTTCTTGACGTACATCTTCAATTCCTGCTCCAGTTCCCCGGATGCTTCATAGCCCTTGTTCAACACCACGAAAGCCCTGGGTTTGATCAGGTTTTCCTCATCCGGTGAACCGACGACCGCACATTCCAGGACTGCCGGATGTTCGGTCAGACAGGCTTCGACTTCGATCGGCGATACCCAGATGCCTCCGACCTTCAGCATGTCGTTCGAACGACCGACATAATAGTAGTACCCCTGATCGTTCCTGAAAAACTTGTCCCCCGTATTGAGCCAAGGACCCAGCATGGTCTCCTTGGTCTTCTCGTGCTTGTTCCAGTAATAGGCGGCCGCGCTGTCACCGCGAACCAGAAGGGTGCCGATTTCCCCCTCCGGAACGTCGTTGAAATTTTCGTCCACGATGCGGACGTCATAGCCGGGGACCGGCTTTCCGGTACTTCCCGGCTGAATGTCCCCCGGTGCATTGGAAATGTAGATATGAGCCATTTCCGTCGAGCCGATGCCATCCAAGATCTGTACCCGAAAGCGCTTTTCCCATCGTTTGAGAATGTCCGGCGGAAGCGCCTCCCCGGCGGATACACAATATCTGACACCGTTGAGCTTCCCCTCCGAAACGAGCATGTTGCTGAAAAGGGTGGGCACTCCGAAGAACAGGGTCGGCCGATAACGTTCGATCGTTGCAAAGACGGCTTCCGGAAGGGGCCGCTCTGGTAGATAGACCGCGGACGCCCCGACACTGAAAGGGAAATAGAGCCCGTTTCCCAAACCGTAGGCAAAAAAGAGCTTGGCTGCCGAGAAACAAATATCGTTTTCTTGTATCCCCAGCACCTTCTTGCCGTATGTTTCCGCCGCATAGACCATGTCGTGCTGCAAATGGACCGTACCCTTGGGTTGACCGGTCGATCCAGAACTGTACAGCCAGAAGCAAGGATCATCCGGAGTCGTCGGTGCGCATTCGAGCTCGCTCGATTGTTGTCCAATCCATCCGGACCACTCGATATCTCCGTCATCCGCCGGTCCGTTGGCTACGACGACACACTGCAGAAAACGGAGTTGGCTTCGGATCGGTCGAATCACATCCAAAAGGGCATGATCAACGACCAACACCTTCGCCCGGCTGTCTTCCAGAAAGTACTGGTAATCCTTCGGTCGCATCAACGTATTCAGACAGATCGGAACGGCTCCGACCTTGATGGCTCCCCAGAAGGCCATCGGAAACACCTCGGTATCGTGCAGCAACAGGGCCACCCGATGTTCCATCTCCACACCGAAGGATCGAAGCCCGTTTCCGAAGCGGTTCATCCCGATTTGAATGTCCGTATATGTAAATGTTCGGTCGTTGCAGTATACGGCGATTCGATGCCCCCGGTTTTCCCGAATGTGCCGATCCACGAAATGATCGGCTGCATTGAATCGTGACGGAAGATTGAGCGACAAATTCATGATGCGACTCCTTTAGCTTCGTTCGAGAGCTGGGTGAAAGAACAACGAAAGGCTTTTCTCCTCAACCGTTCCGGGTTTCGTAATCCAGCTGATGCCGATAAATGCAATGCCGGAAGCGATGAAGGCGACCAGAAAACCGTTCAGTTGAAAGAACTGCGGCTGTGGATTGAGGATCATCCCTTTTCCGCCCATGAAGAAGAAAACGACATTCAACCCGGATCCGACGAGGACCGACAAGATAGCTGCGAGAGCCGTCGCTCGTTTCCAGAAATAGGCTCCCCAGAGCGGAAATATCGTAACGGCCACCATACCGAAGGCGATCACCGAAAGCTCCGCGACCGGTGTGTTGGGATTCCAGGCAATCCAGGTGCATACAGCCATGATGATGGCCACGCAAACCATCGCAATCCGAACCAGACGATGGGAATCGACGTTCGGGTTCAAGGTCTTGTATAGATCGACGGCAATATTGGTCGCGTTGCCGAACACCAGGCCGTTCACCGTCGACATGGCAGCCGTAAAACCGCCGGCCACCGCCATGGCAGCCAGCCAGTTGGGCATGGTTGCCGATGCGACCATTCCGAACACCTTGTCCGCCTGAACCCCTGAAAGCCCCGGAACGATAACCCTCGATGCGATTCCGACCAAGGTCGGAATGGTGATGACCACGATACAGATTCCTCCAAAAGCGAGGAACATGGCCTTGAACCCGTTGACGGATTTGCTGGAATAGCTGTGCATGTATGGCTGTGGAAAGCAGATGCAGCCAAGACACATAGCCGTAGCAAAACCGAAAATCATCGGATAGCTCCATACCTTGCCGTTGTTCCATCCCAACTGAAACAGTTCGGGATGTTTTTGATACACGAGATCCATCGTCGGGCCGAACCCGCCGTTTTTCGTCATCACGGCACCGAAGAGAAAGAAGACCATCACCGTGAAAAAGATTCCCTGGACGGTGTTCACCCAGGCCGACCCTTTCATTCCGCCCATCATCAGATACACGGCGATGAAGGTTGGAATGAAGAACAGCCCGACCTTATAAGGAATGAGCCCTTCGGTCATGGTTTCCACCATGAGCCCGATCCCCTGAATCTGGGCAACGAGATAGGGAATGGAAGCGATCAGCACGACGATCGGAATGATGGCACGCATGCCCTTGCCATAACGCTCGCCAAAAGGAGCACCCATCGACATCCACCTTCTGGCCCTTCCCAGAACGAGGGTTTTCTTGTGCATGAAATACCAGAGAAAACCTAACGGGACCAGGTTCACCGTCAGAACGAAGAGGGAGCCAAAGCCGGTGCGATAGCCGAGACTGGCCATGCCGAACATGGAAAAAGCGCTCAGAAACGAAGCAAGAAGGCTGAAGATCAGAACGAAATATCCAAGGCTCGAACCCGCCACAAAATAATCGTCCGCATTCCGGGTGAATCCCTGTTTGAAGGCGGCATAGCTCAGGAGAACGGATACGAGGCAGATGCCGGTGATGATGATCATGGCAGTCATTGGGTCACCCCCCGGGAAAGGTCTTGTTGAAGATCGTTCAGCACGGCAGCGAGCTTCTCATCATCCAGTGCGTAGCCCGAATGAAACAGAAAATACCACTCCGTCAGAAACAGGATCCCTCCGATGATGAGCGCAGCAGCAGCCCACAGAGGCATTCCAAACAACCGACCGACAGACCCATAACTGCCGTATCCGATCGGACACCAGGTGAGCACGGCAAGAGTCCACAGCACAACCACCCAAATCATTTTTTGGATACCACCGTTTTCCGAATCCTTCATACCAGCAGACTCCTTTCATAGGGATGGGATTGAAACAGAAATGACGGCTTCGCAAAAAATCAGGAAGTCTCTGTCGAGTCGCGGGATGACTGCGGAACCTATTTCGCAGCAGTCTCAAAAGGCTTCCCCAGCCACCCCGCTGATGCCCGGCATTCCCGAAAAGGACGGGAAAAACGACTTTTTGCGACTCCATCAGAAATGAACGGCCGGCAGGATGCCTCGGAGCCGAAAAGTGTACAGCTTCGATCGGTCGGCCGTTCCCCATTCAGCAAAGAAGATGCCAGGTATTGAACGACATTCAGTTGACAATGCTTTTCGATAGATTTTAGTCGGTTAGAAAATATGGAAGATGGGTCCGGAACAGATTTCTCTTTCGGATTCATCGCAAGATATTTTCCGGGTGGAAAATTTCTTTTCACCACATGCTCAAGCACAGCACAACGAGAAAGCATCCTGTACCCATCAGAGATGATGGAAGGCCAGCTGTCACCCCAGGTTGATTTTTGGCTCTATAGGCGTGTATACTTTTCGATGTCTCGGATGGATTTGCAAAAAGTCGCCACTACTCCGATGTTATCGATTGCCGGGGCTAAGCATGGGGAGGGTGAAGCCTATGGAGACTGTTACGAAAATGGCAACCCTTTCCTCATGCGGCTCAACAAAGACTGCCTGACTGTTTGCGAGTCCATCACCCTTTGTTGATATCGGTTTGTTGTCATGATGAAAGGAGATATCCCATGCCCATCTACGAATATGAATGCAACAACTGCCACTGTGTTTTCGAGCGACTGGTGTTCGCCTCAGACGAAGAAAGGCCGTCGTGCCCCCATTGCACCACCACAAACGTCACCAAACGAATCAGCTGCGTCGGATATATTTCGGCTTCAGGCTCCGGTTCATCCGCATCTTCTTGCAGCTCATCCGCTGCCACACGTGGGTTCTCCTGAGCTTCCTGATGGACATGCGGCGGTCTGCCGCATCCCGACCAACCCATCCAACGTCGTGTTCCGCTGTTCAAGGCCTGGAAGCGCCCATGCGCTGCAACCAGGCCTTTGTTTGGATGTCGATCATTATT
>JBFMBE010000018.1:26154-35621 GCA_040755275.1 Thermodesulfobacteriota bacterium
CTTCCTGATGGACATGCGGCGGTCTGCCGCATCCCGACCAACCCATCCAACGTCGTGTTCCGCTGTTCAAGGCCTGGAAGCGCCCATGCGCTGCAACCAGGCCTTTGTTTGGATGTCGATCATTATTGATGGAGTCGCAAAAAGTCAGGAAGTCTCTGTCGAGTCGCGGGGTGACTGGGGAACCTTTTTCGCAGCAGTCTCAAAAGGCTTCCCCAGCCACCCCCGCTTATGCCCGACATTTACGAAAAGCACGGGAAAATCGACTTTTTGCGAGGCCATCATTATTTGTCAGAATCAGAAGGACCACATATGGAACTTTCCGAGGCACAGCAACGTGCCGTATTGCACGAGGATTCCCCGGCGCTGGTTGTCGCAGGCGCTGGATCCGGCAAGACCCGCACCCTCACCGCAAAGATCGCCCACTTGATCCAACAGGGCATGAACCCGGATCGAATCCTCGCCATCACCTTCACCAACAAGGCCGCAGAGGAAATGAAATCCCGCCTGACCTCCCTGACTGGCCTCGACATTTCCCGTTTCCCCTGGGTGCGCACCTTTCACTCGGCCTGCTTCAAGATTCTGAAGATCCACTGTAGCAAGATGGGTTTCTCCCCTCCTCTGCAGGTCTATGCCACACACCAGCAGCAGAAGACGTTGAAGGATATCGTTGTCGGACGGATGAACCTTGACAAGAAATGGATCCCCATCATCGCAGCCGAAATTTCTCACGCCAAGAATTCCGGCAATCCAGATGCCCATTTCATGCGCTCGACCCAGCGGGGCATGTCTCACATCGCTGAAATCTTCCGACTCTACCAGCAAGCACTCCGCGAAAAGAACGCCGTCGATTTCGACGACATTCTCTTTCTCACCCGCAACCTGCTTCGCGACCACGAAGATATCCGAACCGAATACCAGAACTATTTCGAATACATCCTCTGCGACGAATACCAGGACACAAACAATCTGCAGGAGGAATTGACCTCGCTACTGGTTCGGGACGGAAGGCTGTTTTGCGTGGGAGACGACTGGCAGGCCATTTATTCGTTTCGTGGAAGCAACGTCTCTCATTTTCTCAATTTTCAGAAGAACTACCCGGGTGCGAAGCTCTTCAAACTCGAGCAGAACTATCGATCCGCCGATGAAATCGTCAAGCTGGCCAACAAGCTGATTGCACATAACAAGACCATTGTTCGAAAAACCTGCTTCTCGACACACAGGGGCGGAACCATCCGGGTCGAAGGTTTTGACAACGAACGGGACGAAGCCCAATGGGTGGCTTTGAACATCCTCAACATGCACCGCAATGGAATCGCATTGGAGGAGATCGCCGTTCTGTATCGAACAAAATTCTGTTCATTGTCCTTCGAACAGGCGTTTCGAGCCATGTCCATCCCCTATCGGATGCTGGGCGGAAAAGGATTCTTCGAACGCAAGGAAGTCATGGACATCAACAGCTACCTGTCTGCAGCTGTATTCCCGAAGGATGACACCTCCTTCGAACGCATTTTGAACATCCCGAAACGGGGAATCGGGCCTGCAGCCATCCAGAAGATCATTGCCTGCCAGAAGGAAGGCATGGGGCTTCAGGAAGCCGCCCGAAATTGCTTGAGCGGTAAACTGCTCGCAACCAAGGTGTACAAAGGGCTCGAATCGGTGCTTGCAGTTCTGGACCGCATCCGTGACCTGAAACCTGACGAGGCCATCCGCACCCTGATCGATACGATCGGGTACATGGACTATTTGCAGGAATACGCCAAAGGCGACTCGATGGACTTCACCCAGCGGAAGGAAAATATCGAACAGCTCATCTTTTCGGCATCGTCGAAGGATACTCTTGTAGAATATCTCGAGGAGGCGGCACTCGTCCGGGAGGACACCCATGACGGGGAAGAGGCGGAATCCGGAAGGCAGGTAAACCTTTCGACCATCCACGCCGCAAAAGGACTTGAATTTCAGACGGTTTTCGTCATCGGATGCGAAGAAAACCTTTTCCCCCACTGGAAATGCAGCGAAGACCAGGCAGGATTGAACGAGGAACGACGGTTGATGTATGTCGCCATGACCCGGGCGGCGAAACAGCTGTACATCACGTATGCCGACTTTCGAAAGGGTCAGTTCAACCCTAGAAGCCGGTTCGTGGATGAGATTGAAAAACATCTCACGTGAGGGTGATGGACAGCCGACAGTGGGCAGAAGGAAAGCGGTATCCTCAGAAGGATGTCATCGCGGGTGGTGCTGCCCAGATATGCAGATGACGGACATTGAAGATGGCCCCGCAAAAAGTCGCTTTTCCCGTGCTTTTTGTAAATGTCGGGCATAAGCGGGGTGGCTGGGGAACCCTTTTGAGCTTACTGCGAAAACCTGTTTGAAGTCGCCGGATATCGTTGGATCGGACGGACGTACTGGATCGAAATATCGATTGAAAAGAAAGCCGTTGCGATTCAACCAGCCTCTGTTTGCTGCCTGGCCATCCGTCCGATCCGACGAGATCGGGCGGATGGGTTTTTTCGCAGCAGCGAAAAAGGTTCCCCAGTCACCCGGCGGTTCGACAGAGACTTCCTGACTTTTTGCGAGCCCATCATCCCTAGGGAAGGCACAACTTTCTGAAAAGCCATTTCTCTGGTTGAAGCCATGAATGTCTTCGGTGAAGGATTGCTGAAAGCCATCCAGATGCTTGTGACCCTCGACCCGGAAATTCTTGAAATCACCTGGCGCACCATCCAGGTGTCAACGACGGCCACGCTGATCAGTGTGATTGTCGGGGTTCCGATCGGCACCATGCTGGCCCTCAGACGGTTTCGAACCCGAGGGCTATGGGTGAGCATCATCAATTTCGGAATGGGACTTCCTCCGGTCGTCGTTGGCCTCGTGACATAGCTTCTGCTAGCCCGTTACGGTCCTCTCGGCATGCTGGGACTTCTGTATACCCCCTCTGCAATGGTCGTCGCTCAGTCGATCATTGCATGCCCGCTAGTGGCAGGTTTCAGCATGGCAGCCATTCAATCGCTCAATCCCAAATTCCTCTTTGGACGATCCCACCCGAAAATCCCTGCTCGTTCTGCTGGGTGACATCCTACCGGCATCCGGAATCACCACGATGTTCATCACCCACAACTTCTCGGAAATCCCATATCTCACCGATCAGGTAGCCGTCCTCTTCGAAGGCAGAATCATTCAACGAGGGAATATCCGGAACATTTTAGGAGAATGGGCTGTATCGCGTCCTATCTGGGCACCTTGGGAAAGAATCGGACTTTCATGACAGGCATCATGTCATACGAATGCCGGATAACCCGATTTCGACACCATCTTCAGGCCATTTCTTGACACACATTTCCTGAATCGATACGATAACCGAAAATTTCGACGCAACATCCCGGAAAGCTGTTCATTCCTCAGGCAGGAGTATTTCATGGGAATCATTGGTAAAGTCATCGGCGGTGCCATCGGTTTTGCGCTGGGAGGACCACTGGGAGCCATCCTCGGTGCCACGTTCGGTCATGCCTATGATGCGAGCAGCCAACTCGATCGCAATACCGACTATGGTCCGGAAACGATGTCGCAAACCGAATCCTCGCAATTTACCTTCTTCGTGGCCACGTTCTCCATGCTGGCCAAGCTGGCCAGGGCAGACGGACGGGTTTCCCAGGCCGAGGTCGATACCATCCGTCAGTTCATGGTGTATGACCTGAATCTGCCGCCCGAAAGCCAGCAGGTTGCTATGAACATTTTCCAGACAGCCTTGCACTCCCCCCAGTCCTTCGAGGAATTCGCATCCCAGTTTTTCGGTCAGTTCCACGCCCAACCCCAGATTCTGCAGCTGATGATGGACATTCTGTACCGGGTCTCCATTGCGGATGGGCCACTCAATGCAGCCGAAGAACGGATTTTGGCAACCGCAAGCCGTATCTTCGGATTCGATGACAGCCGATATCGATCCTCCAGTCAGACCCCAAGCCAACCGGACACGGATCGCTACTACGCCGTCCTGGGGTGCAGCCGCAGCGATTCCGATGAAACCATCAAGAAGCAATACCGAAAGATGGCATCCGACTTCCACCCCGACAAGATCATCGCCAAGGGCCTTCCGGAAGAATTCGTCAAGTTCGCAAACGACAAATTCAAGGAGATCCAAGAAGCCTACGAAGCCATCAAGAAGGAGCGGGGGCTTTCCTGATCCCTCCCTCGGCACAACAGCCGGTGATATCCGTGTCCAATCCGAACCATTCCGTCCCAAATCCGAAATCCTTCTTGCTCATTCAATTGGGCGACATCGGTGATGTGGTGTTGACCCTTCCATCGTTTCAGGCACTGCGGGCTGTCTATCCCGACAGCCGTATTGTCGTATGCGTCCGGGAAAAGGCCCGAGACATCGCTGCCGACTGCCCGTGGACGGACGATGTGGTTGTCGTCACGAAGACCCCGAAGGGCGATGCGCAATCTCCACCCAAAGCACTCGGCCGACACTGGAAATGGTTCACGGATCTGCGTAGACGGCTTTTCGATGTAGCCGTCGATTTTCGAACGGGAACGCGGGGGGCGATCATCGCCTTTCTTTCAGGCGCCCGGCACCGCATCGGCCGTTTTGCTGAAGACGGCGGCTTGTGGCGCAATCATCTGTTCCACACTCTGGTCGATCCTCCCGATGAACGCAACCAGTATGCTGTACAACACAATCTCAACATTCTCAAACCACTCGGCATCGAAGTGGATCACCCCAAGCTCACGCTTCCCCTTCCGGAATACCGCCTGGTGCAGGCCAGACGGCTCCTCGAAGACGTCGGGCATCCATCCGACGCCCCATTTGTCGTGTTTCATCCGTTTTCCCTCTGGACCTACAAGGAATGGACGATCCCGATGGGGGCAAGCCTCATCGACAGCATCACCGAAAAGACGGGGCTTCCGGTGCTCATCACCGGCGCCCCGGAAGAACGGCAACGGGCCGAACGGCTTGTCCGGGCCTGCAGCAGCCGTCCCCTGAACCTCGCCGGAAACACCACCGTCGGGGAACTGGCCGGGGTTCTGAAGATCGCCGCATGCTTCATCGGGGTCGATACGGCGGCCCTCCATATTGCGGCTGCCGTCGGCACTCCGACCATCGGGCTGTTCGGTCCTTCGGCAGCCGTCAGCTGGGCGCCCCGCGGCAACGATCACCGGGTTGTCACCGCCGGTCTGCCCTGCATTCCCTGTCGCAATAAAGGATGCGACGACAGCGAATACAGCCGTTGCATGGAAACTCTTTCGGCGGACAGCGTCCTGTCCTGTTTCGAAACCCTGTACCGAACCCTTCATCCGGACAAGACTTCCATCCATGTCGACGACGGCTTCCCCAACCCCTGAAACGATCCGCAATCCACAGTCCGCGATTTCCGATCGTCTGTCCCTCTGGATCGTTTTGGGGATTGCCCTGGGTCTTCGGTTGTGGCTTGCCGTTCATACGACGATCGTCAACCCCGACGGAACCTTGTACATTCATCAAGCGCGCTTGTTGACCGCCGGTCAGTGGAAGGAACTCACGTCCTGCGGACTCAGCTTCGTTTCGATCCTGCCCGTTTGGATCGCTGTGGCCCACCACTGGATCGGGGATTGGATCTGGACGGCGCGCTGGGTGACGATCCTTTTCGGATGGGCCACACTGATACCGCTCGACGGATTTCTACGCGCTTTCTTCGATCGCACCACCGCCCGGATCACCCTCCTGATGGTGGCCGTCACCCCCATGATGGTCAGCAACAGTGTGGAAATCGTTCGGGAGCCGCTCATGTGGTTCCTTGTCGCCTGCGGCATGTGGGCAATGGTTCATGGGCTTCGAACCGGCCGGAGGCCGTGGTTTGCAATCGCTGGTCTGCTGTTTCTGTTGGCGGCCTGGGCACGTGTGGACGCCGTTCTTCTGATCTGCGTCGGTGCGGTGTATCTCGCGTTTCGATCCAACGGAAACCGGACATGGAACGTTGGGATGTTTCTTCTGCCGGTCATGGCGGCCGCTGCTGTTGTCCTGTTTCTTGCCCTACATCGGGGCGTTTCGGCCCAGACCCTGTTTCGGGGATCGGACATTCTGGGAAAGCTCTACCTGCCGTTGATGAATGTCCATGAATTGCGGATGCAGCTGAAGATCCTTTCGGAAGGCATTGACACACAACCATTGGCCTTCTTTCTCCAGGAAAGCCGCCAGCAAGTCTGGCTGGTGGCGCTCGGCTCCCTGGTCAATCGAACGATCGAAGCCTTGTTCTATCCCTTTGCCCTGTTTTTCGTGATCGGCATCGCTCGCTACCGCCGGGTTGCAACCCTGGGCCGGGGCATCGGTTTCGCCGTGGCAGCAGCCGTCTGCGGCTGGATTCTTCTGTACATCCACACGCTTCAGACCTGGATGATCTATTATCGTTTTGTGGGCCTCGTCCTGCTGCCCGGATCCGTTTTCGCCGCAATGGGAATCCGTACCTGCCTCGAATGGCTCTGTGCCCGAACCTGGATGTCGAACATTACCGGACCCAAAAACGGCAGACGGATCGTTGTCATCGGTCTGTGCGCCGCCATGGTTGCCTCCGCTCTTCCGAAGAACTTGAAAACCCCCGATGCAGACAAAGGGGTTTTCCTCGAAATCGGCCGATCGCTTGCATCCCAGGTTCCGATCGACCAACCCGTGAAGGTCATGACCTCGCGTGGCATCCAGCCCTGGATATCCTTCTATGCCAATATCGATCGACCGTTTCCGGTTTGCCCCCTCCAGCCGGATTCGGTGTATGAGCAGATTCCGGATACTCTCGATGGCTTTCTGATGCAAACCATCCATCGCGGTATCCGCTTCTGGATTTGGGAAGAACGCAACTGGCCGGCCGGGGCCTTCGATATCGATACGGCAGCGGGCAACCCTCGACTCGGGCTCATCGGCACCTATTCCCATCCCGACACCGGCACCATGCGCCTCTACGAGATCCGATGATGCTGGACACTACACCTCATCCCCCGGTCATCGCCATGATTGTTCCAACCTTCGGCAGGGTCGGCGGTGCGGAGAACCTCGTGGTCGAGCTCTGCGAGTGTCTGAACCGGGAACATGGATATGCCGTGCATGTGCTGGCCCACCGATTCGAAACGACCATCGACGGGGTTCATCCTCACCGCATTCCCGTTTGGATGTTTCCCAGATGGATTCGACCCTATTCGTTTGCGTGGGGAGTCGACCGGGCACTGTCCCGCATTCCACACGATCTCGTTCACAGCCACGAGCGGATTTTCCGGGCGGATGTGTTTTCCGTTCACGGCATGCCCCACCATCTATGGATTCGGGATGTCCGCAGAAAATCCATGAGCCTTTTCGATCGGGCTACGGCCCGGGTGGAGCGTTCGGGCTATACCCACCCCGACACCCGGCTGCTGCTTCCTGTATCCCATCTGGTAGGTCAGGCCCTGACCGACACCTATCCCATGATCCGGGAACGGGTGCAGGTGCTGCACCCCGGGGTTGCCTTCCATCGATTTTCCAGGTGCCATATCCGCGAGATAAAGGCGGCAGCCAAGGTTGGTTTCGGTCTTTCACCGTCCGACACGGTGCTTCTTTTTGCAGGCATGAATTTCGAAGTGAAGCGTCTGCAGCTCGTGATGGAGGCCCTGGCCACTCTTGGAAGGCAGACATTGGAGAAGCAGAACCTGAAGCTTTTGGTGATCGGAAAAGGAGACATCCCCCGCTACAGCCGATTGGCGGCAGAGCTTGGGATCGAGTCGATCGTCCGCTTCCCAGGCGTTCAAACAGACATGGTCCGATCGTATGCTGCAGGTGACGTGCTGGTCATGCCCAGCCGGATGGACACCTTCGGCCTGGTGGTTCTGGAAGCCATGGCGGCCGGCCTTCCGGTGATCCTTACCGAAAGGGTCGGGGCAGTCGATGTGGTCCGAAGTGCGGACTGCGGCGTCGTACTCGATGCCGATCCAGACCGGACAAGCCTTGCAGAAGCCATTTGTGGAATGCTCGACGTAGGCCGTAGAACCGCCATGGGACAATCGGCCAGAGCGCAAGCGGCATCCCATGATTGGCAGACGGTCACCTCGAGACTCGTTCAGCATTATGAATCGCTGCTCCAGCGACGAAGGAGACCCTGTCCATGAGCCATCCCGCCCATCCGACATCTTCAGGCCGCTATCCGGAGATGGATCTTTCTGGCGTTCGCACCTATGAAGCCCGAACCCGTTCCTCCAAGGTTCACACCGAGTTCGAGGCCAAACCCATCCGCAGGGGAATGACCCTTCGGGAATTCCTGGACGCATTGCCGGCCATCCTCAAGGCAGAGGACTTGCGCAGCATCGCCAGGGCCGTTGTTCATGCCAGGCGGTACGGTAAACCGGTCATTGCCATGATCGGAGGACATGTCATCAAGACGGGATGCGCCCCCGTTCTGATCGATTTGATCGAGGACGGATGGATCACCCATGTCGCCTCCAACGGTTCGGCGGCCATTCACGATACGGAACTGGCGCGGATCGGCCATACCTCGGAGGACGTGGCCGTTCAACTCGCAGACGGCTCTTTCGGCATGGCTGCCGACACGGCCGATTTCGTCAATGCAGCAGCCATCCGGGCGGCATCGTCCGGCGAAGGATTCGGCGAGGCGCTCGGTGCGATGCTGAGCGAAGCGGCTGCGCCCAATGCCGGCCGAACGCTTATCTACCGTTGTTTTCAGAAAGGCATCCCCTATACGCTGCATGTCGCCATCGGCACGGACATCGTCCATCAGCACCCATCCGCAGACGGGGCCGCCATCGGGAAGGCATCGCTTCGGGATTTCCGAATCTTTGCGGCCACCGTATCCCGACTCGGCCACGGAGGTGTCGTGCTCAATCTCGGCAGCGCTGTCATCATGCCGGAAGTGTTTCTGAAAGCGTTGAGCCTTGCGCGGAATCTCGGTTTCGATGTCACGAACTTCACGACAGCGAACATCGACATGATTCAGCATTATCGGCCCACGGTCAACGTGGTCCAACGACCCGTCCTTCAGGGAGGAATGGGGGTTGCGCTGACCGGACATCACGAAATCCTGATCCCGCTGTTGGCGGCAGCCATTCTGGAACTGGCAGACGAATGAGGCTGTAAAAAGGTCGCCTCGGGACGAATAATCGAAAACACTTCTTCTTGACGGCTTCGCAAAAAGGCCGGATGCTGTGTCGTGCTGCATCCCTCGTCGTTGCGGCGTACGTTTCAGTACGCCTCACTCCTCGGGATTTGCACTCCTTGCCTGCGGCCTTTTTTCGAAGCCGTCCATATGATGGACTTTTCGCGGGGCCATCCTTCTTGGTGGAATCGCAAAAAGTCGGTTTTCCCGTGCTTTTCGGGAAGCCGGGCATAAGCGGGGTGGCTGGGGAAGCCTTTTGAGCTTGCTGCGAAAACGTGTTTGAAGCCGCCGGATATCGTTGGATCGGACGGACGTATTGGATCGAAATATCGATTGAAAAGCAAGCCGTTGCGATTCAAC
>JBFMBE010000019.1:0-35534 GCA_040755275.1 Thermodesulfobacteriota bacterium
ATCCAACGATATCCGGCGGCTTCAAACACGTTTTCGCAGCAGTCTCAAAAGGCTTCCCCAGCCACCCCGCTTATGCCCGACATTTACGAAAAGCACGGGAAAATCGACTTTTTGCGGGGCCATCAAAAATGATGGCGCCGCAAAAAGTCGCTAGTAATGGGAATTGGACCGAGAAAATCCCGTACAGGCGATTCATGTAGGGGCGATTCATGAATCGCCCCTACAAGAGGACGAACCATGGCACATCTGACCGAATCGGGAATCGAATATGCTGCGATCGGACGGATGGCCAGACAGCAAACAGAGGCTGGTTGAATCGCAACGGCTTGCTTTTCAATCGATATTTCGATCCAGTACGTCCGTCCGATCCAACGATATCCGGCGGCTTCAAACACGTTTTCGCAGCAAGCTCAAAAGGCTTCCCCAGCCACCCCGCTGATGCCCGGCATTCTCGAAAAGCACGGGAAAAACGACTTTTTGCGAGTCCTTCGGAAATAGGTTGAATTCGGAACCATCCGTCGGTTGTTCCGGGCGGATCATCTGCGGCGAAGAGCCCCTCGACGGTTCTTCGCCGCTCGATTTTCATCCCGGGGCGAAACCGCATCATATGAACATCGATCGCATTCGACAACCATGAAAACGATTTCCTATTGGATTAACGTGCTGGCCAACGGACAGATTCGGTTGTGTTCGAACCTGTTGTTCGTACTGGGCCTGGTGATGAGTATCGTCATTCTGCTGCAGGTCTTTTTCCGGTTCTTCCTGCAGTTGCCTCTTCCATGGAGCGAGGAATTCGCCCGCTATCTCATGATCTGGATGGCCATGTTGGGTAGCGTGGTGGCACTTCGAATGGGGCGGCATCTGGGGGTACGGGTGCTGGTGGATCGACTTCCGGGGCGAACCTATGATGTCATCGTGCCTTTCCTGCAGCTTGTCATGATTTTCTTTTTAGGTGTCATCGGCGTACAGGGGATCGACCTGGCAGTGGCGAACTGGGATCAGAAGACCGCAGCCATGGAAATTCCCATGCTGATCCCGTATCTTGCGATCCCCGTAGGGTCATGGATGATGATCCTCGATGTCGTAGCGGACATGTTTCAGGATTTCTTTCCGACCAGCGCCGGCTCCAATGCCAAAATCGCTGCAACCACTCTGGAAGAGATTCCTCCGTCGACCGTAGCCGGAAATGGAGGAACCCCGACGTGATTCTGCTCATTTCCATCACCTTCCTGCTGACCCTCGCTCTCGGGTTTCCGGTGGCCTTCTGTCTGGGGATTACGGCCCTCATCGCCTTATGGGTCGGGGATGTGCCTCTGTTGCTCATGGCCCAGCGCATGTTTACGGGCATGGATTCGTTTCCCCTCATGGCGGTTCCGTTTTTTGTTCTGGCAGGGGAATTGATGAACCGCGGGGGGACCACCCGCCGCATCATCGATTTTGCCAACATTCTCGTCGGACGTATCCCAGGCGGGCTTGCCCACACCAACATCGTGGCATCCATGTTCTTCGGGGGAATCAGTGGATCGGCAGTGGCCGATGCGGCGGCTCTCGGTACGATACTGATCCCGGGGATGACCCGAAAAGGCTTTCCGTTGGGGTTCAGCGCAGCCGTCACGGCCGCTTCCTCCACCATGGGGCCCATCATTCCGCCTTCCATCTTGATGCTCATCATGGGTGTATCCACGGGGATTTCCATCGGCGGGTTGTTTGCAGCCGGCATCATCCCAGGCATCCTGATGGGGCTTTCCATGATGGCCTACAGCTACATCGTGGCGGTTCGTCGGAATTTTCCCCGGGAAGAAATCGTCTTCAGTCTGAAACTGCTCTGGAAGGAGTTCTGCGCCGCAGGTCCGGCCCTTCTTGCGCCGGTCATCATTTTGGGCGGAATCCTCGGCGGAATGTTCACGCCCACCGAAGCCGCGGCTGTCGCCGTGCTCTATTCCTTTATCCTCGGCCAGTTCGTCTATCGAGAACTGCAGCTGAAGGAAATCCCGTCGATTTTCATCCAGAGCGGTATCACGACAGCCGTGCTGCTGCTGATCATCGCCATGGCCAACATCTTTTCCTGGGTGCTCACCTCCGAGCAAATTCCCACCCGGATCGCAGGTCTTCTGCTGAAGATCACCCACAACCCCTATATCATCCTGATGCTCATCAACGTATTCCTGCTTTTCGTGGGGATGTTCATGGAAGGCGGGGCGGCCATCATCATCCTGGCCCCGACCCTTCTGGCAGTCGCCAAAACGGTGGGCATCGATCCGATGCATTTCGGGTTCGTCATGGTATTCAATCTGGTGGTGGGGCTTCTGACCCCACCTCTGGGGGTCTGTCTGTTTGTCGTGTGCGGGATCACCAACCTGTCCCTGCAGCGGATGTCTCGTGCAACCTTTCCGTTCATGGTCCTTGAAATCGGACTGCTGCTGCTCGTGACCTATTGTCCTGCCATTGTTTTGGTCATTCCTCGGATGCTGGGGTATGTGTGAAGTGGGCAGTGTGAAGTGGGCAGTGGGCAGTCGGCAGTGGGCAGTGGGCAGTCGGCAGTGGGCAGTGGGCAGTCGGCAGTGGGCAGTGGGGCAGGAGAGGGGCGGGTGGGGGAAGGTTTGGATGTGTCGTGGGGATGGATCTCCGGGAGGACTTTTTATCATTCGAATATCGGCATTAAAGGAAGTGCAATGAATCATCGAATTGTCCATCGCGTCCGGGAGCTTCGATACAGCGTCATCCGGGACATGACGCAACGGGCGGCCGGCTATGACGACGCCATCCTGCTCAGTATCGGGGAGCCGGACTTCGACACTCCGGAGCCTATCTGTCGGAAGGCCATGACGGATGTGCTCCAGGGCCATACCCATTACACCCATGCCCAGGGGATACCCGAGCTGCGTGAAGCCCTGGCTGCTCGAATCCTGGAGCAGACGTCTCTTGAAGTGCATCCGGACCGGATCGTCGTCACCCACGGTGGAGTCGGCGGCATCGTCGCCGCCTTGCGCACCCTCGTGGACGAGGGGGAAGAAGTTCTGGTGCCGGAACCGCATTATCCCGATTATCGTGCCCACATCGCCTTTGCAGGCGGCATCCTTCGCCCGGTGATCACCCGCTTCGAAGAGGGCTTCATCCCATTGGCCCACCATGTCGAAGCCGCCATTACGCCGAAAACGCGCGTTCTGCTGCTCAATTCTCCCAACAATCCTACCGGGGCTGTCATTCCGGGGTCGGTTCTGGACGAGCTGGCCGACGTCGTCCGAAAATACGATCTTCTGGTCATCTCGGACGAGGTGTACGACGAGATGGTGTTTCGGGGGGACTTCCAGTCCATTGTCACCCGACCGGGCATGAGTGAGCGAACCGTGGTGGTGAAGTCCTTTTCCAAAACCTTCGCCATGACCGGATGGCGCATCGGTTACAGCTATGGCCCAAGTTGGATCATGGAGCACATGCGCAAGGTCGTGAACTACAGCACCCTGTGCGCCAACACGATGGGGCAGCGTGCCGCGATGGCCGCCCTGGGTACGGATCGAGCGCTGTTTTCGGCCATGCGGGATGAGTTTTCCAGGCGTTCGGCCCTGGTCTGCGAGCGTCTGCGTCAAATGCCGCACGTCCGTGTCCTTCCCCCCTCCGGAACGTTCTATGTGTTCGTGGATATCCGGGAAGTGACATCCGATTCTCTTTCCTTCGCTCTCGAATTGCTGGATCGCGAACACGTGGTGGTGGTGCCGGGGTTTGCTTTCGGTGGTTCGGGAGAAGGATGCATTCGGCTGGCTTGCACGGTGAGTGGTGACCGGCTGAACGAGGCCATGGATCGGCTGGAACGCTTTCTGAACGAATACGGCAGGAGAGGGAATGGGGAAGGTTGATGCGGCACTGATTCGCGGCCTGAGGGCCATCGTCGGGGAAAAGCGTTGCCTGACGGCTTACGAAGACCTTCGGTGTTATTCCTATGACATGTATGCCCGTGGGTTTCCGGATGTCGTGGTGCTTCCGGAAAATACCGAAGAGATCTGCCGCATTTTGTCTCTGGCCTATGGAGCAGGCATTCCGGTCACCCCCCGAGGGGCTGCCTCCTCCTTGACCGGTGGGCCGGTTCCGGTGCGGGGTGGAATCGCCCTAAGCCTTACGCGCATGAACCGAATCCTCGAAATCTCAACCCGCGATCGCCTGGCGCGGGTCGAGCCCGGTGTGGTCACGGGGGAATTCCAAAAGGCCGTGTTGCGGCAGGGGCTGTTCTATCCGCCCAACCCGACGTCTGCAGCCTTCTGCACGATCGGCGGCAATGTGGCCACAAACGCCGGTGGCGCAAGCGGGGTAAAATACGGTGTCACCCGGGACTATCTCCTTGGGCTCCAGGCCGTTTTGTCCGATGGTCGGGTTCTCGAAACGGGCGGAAGATGCATCAAACGCGTCACCGGATACGATTTCACGCGGTTGCTGTGTGGCAGCGAGGGGCTGCTGGGGGTCATTACGGAAATCACCCTCCGGTTGATTCCTCCACCCGAGGCGATCCGAACCCTGCTCGCCCATTATTCGTCTGTGGAGCGGGCCGGGCAAACGGTTGCCGACATTCTTCAGGCCGGGCTCGTTCCGGCGACTCTCGAGCTGATGGACGGCGGCTTTTTGCGGGCCGTGAAGCGGGTGTACGGCTTGGATCACCCGGTAGGGTCGGAGGCTGCACTACTCATCGAAATCGATGGTCCGGCAGCTGTCCTGTCGGATCAACAAGCACAGATCGAAGCGATCTGCAAGAAGGTCGGCGTTCTGGAAGTTCGAAGCGCCCAATGTGAAGCCGATCGGGAAATTCTTTGGCAGGCCCGCCGGGGTGGCACGGCCGCCCTGGCGCGTCAATCGAAATTTTTGCTTTCCCTGGATTATGCCGTACCCATTTCGGCCATTCCAAAGGCTGTGGCTGGCATTCAGGAGATGGCCGGCCGACGGAGCCTCGATGTCGTGGTCATCGGTCATGCTGGAGACGGAAATCTGCATCCCATGTTCATCTACGATCCGGACGATCCGGAACAGGTTCGTAAGTACCGGGATGCCGAAGACGAGCTCTGCGATCTCATGCTCTCCCTTCACGGGACGTTGTCGGGCGAACATGGCATTGGTATGGAAAAGGCCGGATATCTCCAGCGGGAACTCTCGCAGGTGGAACTCGATCTGAGCGCTGGGCTCAAGCGATTCTTCGACCCGAAATTCATCCTCAATCCGGACAAATGCAAACCCGTCGCGTCATGAGTGCCGTCTCGAATGCGGATACGTCCTGCGAGCGCTGCGGCCGTTGTCTGTCCGTATGTCCGGTATATGACATGGAGCGGATCGAAACCCTCTCCCCTCGGGGACGGCTCGATCTGATTGCCGGGGTGCAGTCGGGTCAATTCCTTCCCGGTCCCCGATATGCCGAAGCGCTGTTTTCCTGTCTGCAGTGCCTGGCGTGTGTGGAGGCCTGTCCAAAGGGTGTCGATGCCGCCGGCCGTATCCTACAGGGACGCATGCGATCGATATCCGGCACCCCGAACGGGAAGCGTCTGGAGAGGTTCTTGATGGATGCAGTCCTCGACCATCGCCCCCTTGTGGCTGCTCTGGTCCGACTGGCATCCGGGGTGCAGCGGCTCTTACCGGATACAGAAACGCCCTGCTCCCGCCATCTGCCGATGTTCCTTCCGGATATGCTGGCAGGGCGCCGTGTTCCGGAGATCGGCGGGATCCGTCTGTATCAGGGGCTTCCGGAAGTGATTCCGGCCGATCCGGACATCGATTTTCGAGGACAGGTGATTTTTTTTACCGGCTGCTACTTCGGACTGGTGGAGACGGGGCCGCTTCTGGCTGCAATCCGGGTGTTGAGCTTCAATGGCTGGGAGGTACGCATTCCTGCCAACCAGAGCTGCTGTGGGGCGGTCGCTCTCATGGCCGGGCATGCCGATATCGCAGGCCGCATGGCTGGCCGCAACCTGGAGGCGCTGGCCGGAGGCCATCCTGTGGTCACTGCCTGCGCCACCTGCGGCCGAACCCTGAAGCGGGAGTACCTTGAACGTTGCACCCGCGAAGGCACCGCGGCTCAGCTGCAGCAAGCGCTCGACCTGGCGGAACGCACCTGGGATATCCACGAATGGTTGGATCGCAACGGCCCGCTTCGACAGGGCCGGCCGACTCGGCCTCGTCGCGTCACCGTCCACGATCCATGCCACCTGGCAAGGGGGCAGGGGATCCGGGGTGAGGTCCGACGCCTACTGGATGCGGTTTCGGACGTCGAACGGGTGGAAATGGTCGATGCGGATGCGTGCTGTGGCGGGGGAGGTCTTTCCGGGATGAAACATCCGGCGGTATCTCTTGCGGTGGGTGCCAAGAAGATTGCAGCCATCGAGGCAACGGGAGCCGATACCGTGGTTGCAGGCTGCCCGGGTTGTCTCATACAGATCCGGGATCTTCTTTCCCGCAGAAGAAGCGGAATTCAGGCGTTGCACCCCCTGGAGGTGTTGGCCTGCTCTTGTCGATCGAAGGACAACCGGAAGGATACGCATGGTGGATTGCATCGTCTATAACGGCCGGATTCGAACCATGGACCCATTGCGCCCGAATGCGCAAGCCCTGGCGATCAGCGGGGGACGGTTTACCGCAGTAGGCACGGACGACGAGATTCTGCCGCTGCAGCGGCAGATGCCGCATTGCCGAAAGATCGATCTTCGCGGCAGGCTCGTGTTGCCGGGGTTCCATGAATCCCATATCCATCTGCTGGATTGGGCTCTGGGAAGACAGCAAATCGATCTTCAGGCGATGGCATCCCTGGCGGAAGTGCTTGCCGCAGTCAGGACCCATATCGAGGATCGCGTGGATGCACGGGTGCGCGGGGGCTGGGTGCTCGGGCTTGGGTGGAACGAATCCCGCTGGCCTGAAAAGCGTATGCCTTTGCGTCAGGATCTGGATCGGGTCTGTGCCGACAGGCCTATTCTGCTGCTGCGCTCGGATCTGCACCTGGCGGTTGCCAACAGTCGGGCGCTGACCCTTTCCGGCATCGGAGCCGACACGCCCGATCCGGATCAAGGCGTCATCGGTCGAGACGAGGCGGGAGTGCCGAACGGCATTCTACAAGATCTGGCCATCCATCTGGTCCGAAAGGTGATTCCGGAGCCCACCGAAGCCGAGGCTGAACAAGCGGTCCTATCCGCCCTGCCGGCCCTTCATGCCCTTGGATTGACCGGCATTCAAGACTTCCGCCTGATGGACGGAATCGAAGGGCCGCTTTGTTTGCGCATCCTGCAGCGGCTACGCGAACGGGACGAACTGGGGATGCGGGTCTGGTGGCTCATTCCGGACCGGTTGTTTTCCGAAGTCGTGGCGCTGGGTGTGCGTACGGGCATGGGAGACGATATGCTGCGCATCGGTCATCTGAAACTGTTTGCGGATGGCAGCCTGGGGGCGCATACGGCCTGGATGATGGAGCCTTACATCAGCGGTGGGTGCGGCATTCCGCTCAAGCCCATGGCCGAAATCGCTCGTCTCATCCGAAGCGCCGAGGAGGCCGGCATCGCAGTGGCCGTGCACGCCATCGGGGATCGGGCCAACCACGAATTGATCGTCCTCTTCGAGGAGCTGGAGCGCACCCGACCCTCGAACGTTCGGAGGACGATGGTCCGGGTGCCGCACCGCATCGAGCACTTACAGATGGTTCGACCGGAAGACATCCGACGTCTGGGCCGCCTTTCGGTGATGGGCTCTGTGCAGCCCCGGCAGGCCACGGACGACATCGCCCTCATGGCCCGGGAAATCGGAGATCGGGGGCGCATTTCCTATCGGTTCCGCGACCTTATCGATGCCGGTGTCGAGCTCGCCTTTGGGTCCGACTGTCCGGTGGCCCATCCCAGTCCCTTGAACGGGATTCATGCGGCGGTTACCCGCCAGAGGGAGGATGGAAGCCCGGAAGCGGGCTGGTATCCGGATCAGTGTCTGGGTGTGGACGAAGCCGTTTGGGGATATACCGTCGGCCCGGCCCGGATCACCGGACGCGATCGAGAGTTGGGTTCCATCAGTCCGGGCAAGTTTGCCGATTTCGTGGTGCTGGATCGCGACATCTATCGGTTGGAACCCCGGGAGATTCTCGATGCACAGGTAGAGTTGACCGTTTGCGGAGGGCGGATCGTCTACGACGGCCGCAGGGATACGTAGTGCAGCCTACAGGTGTCGAGCCCGGATGCCTCGTTTCAAGACTTCAACCGACAGATATCCTCGTCACATGGACAGGCGTCGTCCACCTCGTAGGCGTATAGAAGACATGACTCCTTTTCGGCGCGATCCGGTGACACGGAAGAAAAGGAGAATTCAGGCCATCTCAGCAGCAACTCCGTTTTGGCCGGGATGGCATCGAGTCCGGAACCCGTGATCTTCCCGGTGACCCCGTCCAGGATGTCGGCATCCCGACCGTTGGTGACGACGACGATCGGGATCTGGTAGGGGGCTAGAACCCGGGATGCAGCAAGGGCAGGTCTGTGGCGGGTGACGATCGATCCCGGGCCGTATTTGATTACCATGACCATCCGCTCGTTCAGTATGACGACCCAGTCGATACGGATACGGGCCAGCTTCTGTTGCGCCCGAACTTCGAGCGGGATGCGTCCCCGAATCTCGCTTTTTTCATACCCCAGCGTTTCGACGAGCCTCCGGGCGATCTGCTGCCGATACCGCTCATCGTGGGTGTCGTCGATCGTTTCGCCGGTGACGATGTCCTGTATTTTTCCCAGAATCAAGTGGTGACCGCCCATTGGATCGCTTTCCTTGTTTCGGTTTCCATCACGTGTGATGCGCTCGCAAAAAAGTCAAGCCCTCTGGAGTAACCCGCAGGAAGGCGGGTGAATGATGATCGGCAGAAAGGTTCTTCCCCCATCCGGCCGCCGCCTAAATCCGTATCAGCTCATAGGCGCACGATCCCAGCCCGATCGATTCGGCATAGGTCAGTTGCCACTGCCAATCCACCTTGGGATAGATTCCTCGGAATTTGTCTTCCCCGGCCCCGCGGTTCTGTTTGAGGCAGGAATCCGGATTGGCCTCTTCCCGGTTCACGAGGTCCACACAGGCCTGATCGACGGCCACCATGTCCCGGGATGCGAGAATGCCGATATCCCGGACGATGGCGGCATCGTTATGCCCGTAGCAGTCGCAGGCCGGAGAGACGTCCGTAATGAAGTTGATGTACAGGCATTTGTCCTCCCTGCCCTTGACGACTCCGAGGGCGTACTCGACCATGTTCTCCAGGAAAACGGAAATCTCCTGATTCCACTGAACCTGAATGGCGCCCTGGGGGCAGATGAGAATGCACTCCCCACAGCCGATGCAGCGCCCCGTATCCATCACCGCCTTCTTTTCGACGATGGAAATGGCTTGCTGGGCGCAGTGCAGGCTACACTCTCCGCAGCCGATGCATTTCTTGCGGGTGATTTTTGGGGAAAGCGTCGAGTGTTGGGCGAGTTTTCCTTTTCTGGAGGCGCATCCCATGCCGACGTTCTTGATGGCGCCTCCGAACCCGGAAAGCTCGTGTCCCTTGAAATGAGCCATCGAAATGAGTGCATCGGCCTCGGCGATTTCGGCGCCGATGAACACTTCGCTGTAACGCTTCTGATCGATGCGGACGGCCACTTCGCTTTTCCCCCGAAGGCCGTCTGCGATGACGATGGGGGCATCCACGACGGAATAGGCGAATCCGTTCTGGATGGCGGTCGTCAGATGGCTCGGGGCATCGCTTCGGGTGCCGGCATAGAGGGTGTTGGCGTCGGTCAAAAAAGGAGATGCCGACAGTGCACGAACGGCATCGACCATGGCCCGGACGAATATGGGCCGGATGAAGGCGGTGTTGCCTTTTTCTCCGAAATGCAGTTTGATGGCCACCAGGTCCCGTTTCTTGACGACCTGACCCAGGCCGGCTGTATCTGCCAGTCGAACCAGCTTCTGGAGCAGATTTTCCTTGGGTGTGGCTCGTAAATCCATGAAATAGACAGGTGACGGCATGCTGCCTCCTTTTTTTTCGAAAAATCCGTCGTTCCGATGGGATGTCTCCCTCGAAGAAGATGCATCCAGCTTCCAGCGATTGAGTCGATTGTTCGCGTACTATGACGAGGTTGCGGCCGAATTTCAAGTCGTCTGCACCGAAGGCTGCGCCGCCTGCTGCACCCGAAGCGTGTGGGTGACCCGGCTCGAAGCCTGCTGGCTGCTGTCTCGGCTGTCGGAGGATCGTGTTCGATCGGTGTATCGACGCCTGAAAGAAGCCGGAAAGACAGAACATCCCGTTCCGAAAATGAGTCTGCTGGCGAGTCTGACGACGGCCGAAGATGGGGAAGGGATGAAAGAGGAGCAAGAAGAAGCGGGCGCTTCAGAGATCCCGTTAGGGCGCTGTCCCCTTCTCGATTCCGATCGCTGCTCGATCTACGACGCAAGACCCTTTGCCTGCCGGTGCATGAGTTCCCGCACGCCCTGTGCTTCGACCGGCTTTGCCGATCAGCCCGAGCGGCTTCTGTGGACGAACGTCCTGTTTATGGAGGCCATCGAACATCTCGATCGGCGGGGCTTTACGGGAAACCTGATCGATGTCGTTGCTTTCTGCGAACATGGGCAGGGGGATACGGCACGGTTCGTGCCGAACATGGCGCTGAAAGGTTGGGTTCTTCCACCGCAGTATCGGGCTTCACTGAAGCGGGTGGCCGATCGACTTTGGGCCATCATATCCTGAGAAGCCGTCGGGCGTTTTCACCCATCACGGCGTCCATTTGCTGCGGCTCGAGGCCGGAAGCCAGCATTTCCCTGCGGTAGCGTTCGGGTCGGATCAGGGGGAAGTCGCTTCCGAACAGAATTCGATCGATACCGACAATGGATGCGGCGATGGCGTACACCCGGGAATCATACAAGAAGGGGGATGCAGCCGTATCGAACCAGACGTTTCGGAATCGCTCCTGCATTTCCTTCTTTAATAGGCCGTAGAAAAAAATGCCGCCGCCCCAGTGGGCGAGAACGATTCGATTGTTCGGAAACCGGCTCAGCAGGGCGTCGATTTCTTCGAGGCTCATGGCCGCCTTGCCCGGATAGGCGTGGCCGATGGGCTCATTGGTGTGGACGAGTACGGGCACGTCGAATTCGAGGGCGCATTCCATGATGCCGGTCAATGCATCGAGGGCCTTGTCGTCCATTCGGCTTCGATAGCACGCCAACTCACCGATGCCCTTCGCGCCGGCTGTCAGGCATCGCCGCACTTCGAATGCCGATTCGGGGTGGCCGATCGAAACGCAGCAGAACGGAACCAGGCGATCCGGAAACCGGGCCGCAGCCTCGAGAACCTGGTCGTTGTGCATGCGCATCGTGTCCATGCCGTTCCAAGGAAAACCAAACGTGACCGATCGATCGACGCCCTGTTCGTCCATCGCATCGACGAGCGCTTCGGGTCCAACCATCGTTGCTTTCGGAGAACCATAGAGCAGGCGGAAGGCCTCCTCGCCTTCGAAGAAGGCTTCTCGATGGTTTCGGATCTGGTCGGGAAAGATGTGGGTGTGGATGTCGATGATCATAGTGAAACCGGAAAAAAGGGGTCGAGGAACAGAGAATCAAAAAGCAAAGCAACGGTGACGGCTCGTTTGGCAGCGGCCTATCAGCGGATCGCCCTCACAGGGTGGACCATTCTCTTTTCTGGTTTGTTGGTTAGCACCCGTAGGTACACCTGTCAAGGAGATTTGATCGAGTGATTTCGTACGAAACGAGGGGGCGGAATCCGAATGGTTTTATAATTGTATTGATCATCCGCCTCGGATTGGTTATGAGAGAGCATCGGAGGATGGAATTGACCCGCCCTCCTGCTGGAGGCCCGGCTCTGGAAGAAAATCGGTGGTCAGCGACTTTTTGCGACGCCATCACTTTTTACGACTCCATCAGTCTCTAGGGAATCGGCATTTGTTTGCAATGGAAGCATATTTCGGCAACGCGTTCATGTTCGAGATGAATCGTGATCTCCTTTGAAGCGGCAGGGATGACCGACAAAGGGTTGCTGCGGGCCACGAACGAGGATGCACTCTGTCTGGATCAGGAAAACGGCCTGTTTGTCGTTGCCGACGGCATGGGGGGCCACAATGCCGGAGAAGTGGCCAGTCGGATGGTGATTCACAGCCTGATGCACGCCGTGCAGGAGGCGGCATCCGATGCAGCCAAAGGTGATGCCGGAGCGACGAGCGGTCGGTTGCCGGAAGAGGGGAGACGGCTTTTCGAATGGATTCAGCGTGCAAATGCCTCGATCTACCGCACTGCGCTTCAGAATCCCCGCCTCAAGGGCATGGGGTCTACGGTTGCCATTGTCTGGATCGGAAAGGACCGCCTGGTTGCGGCCAATGTGGGGGACAGCCCGATCTTCCATTTCCATCGCAAGGATACGATCCTGCTGTCACGACTCCATACCGTAGCCGCCGAGTACGCCCATCGGAACACGGAAAAAGGAGGGCTGTCTTCGAATCGATACGGCGGCGTGTTGACCCGGGCCATCGGCACTTCGGCATCGGTTGTTCCCCACGTTCATGATACGGCTGTATCTCCGGAAGACCGGATCGTGCTGTGTACCGACGGCCTGAGCGATCTGGTCGATCCACTGGAAATTCGAGATGTCGTCCGATCGATGAAGCCTTCGGCGGCCTGTATCCGTCTGATCGATCTGGCCAATGGCCGGGGAGGAATCGACAATATTTCGGTGATCGTGATTCGGATCAAAAGGGTTTCCTGGCTATCCTTGATGGCCTCGCAAAAAGTCGCTAACCACCGCTTTTCATTCAAAGCCGGGCCTCCAGCAGGAGGGCGGGTGGTGTTTTGCGAAGCAGCGGAAACTGTTTGAAGCAGCCGGAGATCGTTGGATCGGGCGGACGCACTTCATTTGTTTTGGTTAGAAAAACAAGCTGTTGGAAACCAGCAAACCATTCTTTCCATTTTGGCCATCCGCCCGATCCTACGAGCTCGGGCTGCTGAGTTTTTCCGCTGCTGAGCAAAATTCACCCGCCTTCCTGCGGGTCAAATGAGAGGGCCTGACTTTTTGCGAGTCCATCAACCTGATCTCGGGGGCTGAAATCGTTATCCACAAGAGGTGCTTATGCCCGTGGTGATTCTGATCCAAGACAATAAACCGTTGAAACTGTATGAACTTACACAGGGAAACGTCACGACGATCGGAAGGATGGTGGACAACGATATCTGCATCGTCAGCCCGGTGGTCTCCAAGTATCATGCAAAGATCGATGCCATCGGGGAAGCCTATATCCTGACCGATCTCAAGAGCAAAAACGGCACGTACGTGAACGATCGGCGGATCGAAACCAAAGTCCTCGAACACAACGACAAGATCCTGATTGGCACGCATCTGCTGCTGTTTCGCTACCGGGACGGCGAGCCGCGCTTCAAGCAAAATCGGCGCTTCGAGCGAAGTACGCTGTTGGAGAGCCAACACGATGCCGCTTCCGAAGCCGTGGGTATTCCCAAGGATCATCCTCATGAAGCCGAGGAAAAGCGTGCGGTTCTGATGGTGTTGTCCGGAAGCGGGGAAACGATCCCCATCGATAAGAACCTCATACGCATCGGGAAGAATCCTCAGTCCGATATCGTGGTGAAGGGAATTTCGGTGGGCCAGACAGCTGCAACCATCACCCGAAGACCGGAGGGATATTTCCTTTCCTATATCGAGGGCATCGGCAAACCGAAGGTGAACGGTCAAACCGTCAGCGACTCCGTTCAACTGAACGAATTCGACAGAATCGTCATCGGGGGATTGAAGCTTCAATTCATGCGGGAAAAGAAACCGGCGTGATCCATACCCTCGTTTTCGGAACGATCCCTGTCTTTCGATGATTGAACCGATGCCATGCTGTTTCTCTACCGAAGCAACCGGATCGAAGCCTTTCTTTCCGAATTGGCCGACATTCTCCGGCATCCCCTCCCCAACTCCCTGCAACCGGAGTGGCTGTGCGTGCACAGCCATGGAACGCGCATCTGGCTCGAGCAGGAAATGTCGCGGTGGATCGGCGTATGGGCCAATGTCTACACGCCTTTTCCGCGGGAGCTCGTCGAAACCCTTCTGACCTTGTCTCTGAAGGATGCCGATCTGCGGTGGCTTCGGCAGGAAGAAGCCGCGCTTCGCATCCTTGCCGTCTTGGACGACCCGGAGCTTTCGCCCGAATGGGGGGAGTTGCGGGGGTATCTCGATGCCAACGCATCGTCTTTGTCCCGATATCGGCTGGCTTGTCGAATCGCGCATCTCTTCGATGAATATGCCGTTTACAGAAGCGAGATGGTGCTCGAATGGGAATCCGGCCGGTCGACACCACTCGATGACGATCCGTCGCTGGGATGGCAGCCCCGTCTGTGGCGGGCCGTGTATGGCACAGGCGGCATCCGACATCTGGCGTCCGCTGCCGTCCGATGGTTCAAGACGATTGAAAACGGCTGGGATCCGCCCTCCGATCTTCCATCCCGGATCGTTCTCTTCGGTATTTCCTTCCTGCCCCCGCTCCTCTGCACCCTGATCAACCGATTCGCCGAATGGTGCGACATCCATTTGTTCGTTCCCTCTCCGTCCAATGCCTATTGGGCCGCTGTCCGCTCGAGACGGGAACTGGTCCTCGAGGAGAATCGTCCCGAAACCGAAAGAAAATCGCCTCTCTTCGATGAAACCCAAACCCATCCCTTGCTGGTCTCTCTCGGTAAGGCCTGGCGGGATTTCCAATTCCTCATCGAAGAGCGGATGGTCTATCACGAAACGGAAGACGTCTGGTTCGTCGATCCGATCGAAACGGTTATCCCTCCATCCCTGTTGACCATCCTGCAGTCGGACATGTTCCATTTGCGGCAGACCGCCGTCGATTCCGAAAGGCTTCGGGACGGAACCATCACCGTTCATGCTTGCCACGGCCCGCTGCGGGAGGTGGAGGTCCTCCGGGACCTCCTGCTGAGACTCTTCGCCGAACATTCGGATATCGCTCCAGACAATGTCCTCGTGATGGCTCCGGACATCGAAACCTATGCGCCTTGGATCGAGGCCGTGTTCGGGGCCGGGGTGGACACCGGTGGAGCCATTCCCTATACGATCAGCGATGTGTCGATGCATCGCCGATCGGAGCTACTGGAGGCGTTCGTTGCCCTGCTGCGGTTGGCCGAATCCCGCCTGACGGTTCAGGAAGTCTTCGATTTTCTGAACATGGGCTGTGTCCGGTCGGCCATGGGATTTCAGGCCGACGAACTGGCTCGCCTGCTGGGCTGGGTTCAGCGGAGCGGTGTCCGATGGGGGATCGACGAGAATCACCGCCGGCGGGTCTGTGGGGCGGCCTTCGATGAAAACAGCTGGCGGTTCGGCATCGAGCGCATGATGTTGGGAACCGCGATGGGAGACGGGGGACGGGATGTGTTCGGGAACACCAGTCCCTTTCCCGGAATCGAAGGTCAGGATTGCCTGCTGTTGGGACGATTCGTCGATGGGCTGGAGCGTCTTTTTCGGTTCATCGATCGCATCGGTCAATCATGGACGCCTGCCGAATGGGAAAGCCTTCTGAACGAGGCGTTGACGATCTTTTTTTCGGCCGATGCTGATCAACTCTATTACCTGACCCGGATACGCAGCTGGCTCAGGGATTTCGTTTCGTTGAGCCGGGAGGCTGGATTCGGCCGGTCGATCGACGTCAAGGTGGTATCGCAGATGATCACCGACCAGTTGCTCCTGCAGCCCTCTTCGGGCGGTTTTCGAAGAGGCGGAGTCACCTTCTGCAGCCTTGTACCGATGCGCAACATTCCCTTCGATGTCGTCTGCCTGATCGGCATGAACGAAACGGATTTTCCGCGCAAAGCCTACAGGCCGGGCTTCGACTGGATCGGCAGAAAGCCCCGGATCGGCGATCGAAACCTGCGGGATGAGGATCGTGGGCTGTTCCTGGAAGCCATTCTCAGCGTTCGCAAGCGGTTGATCATCACCTATACGGGTTTTGACGTACAGAGCGGTACGGCACTGCAACCGGCCAGCGTCGTTCAGGAATTGATGGATGTCTTCAGCCCGCCTTTCGAATCGGGGCGGAACGGAATGGAAGACTGCGCCGTGCGGATTCGGCATCCGATGCATGCCTTCAGCCCCAAAGGGTTTTCGGAAGAAGGCCCCGTGCGCTATGGAGCGGATGCCGATTATGCCATTGCCAGGGCGCTTGCATCCGAACAGCGGGGGGAGCTTCCATTCATCACAGAGCCCGTAGACGTCGATGCTGCAGACGAAATTTCACTGGATGAACTGATCCGCTTTTGGCGAAACCCGACGGCTGCATTTCTGGATCATGCCCTAAGCGTTCGCTTCGAGGGGCTTCCCAGAATGCTTCCCGACAGAGAGCCCATCGTTCTCGATCCGCTGGAACGCTGGGACATCGGGACCAGACGGCTGCAATCGGGCATGCATGGGGAGGATCTGGCTCGGATGGATCGCCACATGCTGCGATCCGGAAAGCTTCCGCCGCAGGCCATGGGAAAAGCCCAATACGAAGCCATTCGATATCGAACGGACCGCCTCCTACAGGCGGTGGAAGCCGAAGGCACTCACCGAACGGAAGTGGTTCTCCGGGTGGCATGTGCCGGTAGGCGAATTACCGGCAGACTCTACGGGGTATGTCGGGAGGAAGGCGCCAGCGGGTTGCTGGTGTGTCATTACGGAAGGCTCGGAGCGAGCCGTGCCATCGACTTTTGGATTCGGCATCTTCTCCTGCAGCTGTCGCTTCCTGTTTCCGAACGGTTGCCTGCCTGCATGATCGGCATGGAGAACGACAAGATCCAGTGTATCCGCTTGAAACCGTTGGGCGTGGAGGCCGAAGGCATCCTGGATAAATTGGTTCGTTTCTACCTGGATGGATTGCGGTTTCCGCTGCCGTTTTTTCCGGAAACGTCTTATGCCTTTGCCGATGCGATGGAAAACGGCGCTAACCATCCGGTAGCGATGGCAGTTGCCCTCAGCAAATGGGAAGGCACGGATTACCAGATGGGAGAGGGGAAAGAGGAAGAGGTTCGCCTGGTGTACCGGGATTGCCACCCGCTGGACCCGTCGGCCTCAAGCCATGCATCTTTTCAGGAAATTGCCCTAACCGTCTGGAGGCCGTTTCTGCGGGCGGTGGCGGATGTGGCTCGTTAAAGGGCGTCCGTCGATCAGGCTGGTTCCGACGGTGGCGCCCGCACGGCTCCATTCATGGCTGACGGCCCAATTGCGTGTCCGTCGATCAGGCTGGTTCCGACGGTGGCGCCTGAGTCCCTCATTGAGACCAGTCGCAAGATCACCGGTGTCCGTCGATCAGGCTGGTTCCGACGGTGGCGCCGCCATTAAGATTGCACCATTGCCATGAGGTTTTAGTGTCCGTCGATCAGGCTGGTTCCGACGGTGGCGCCGGACGCTTGCCATCTTTTAATTATATCTAGCTCATGTGTCCGTCGATCAGGCTGGTTCCGACGGTGGCGCCATCGAGCCGTTCTTTGGGAGCGGAGCGGTCTTACTGTGTCCGTCGATCAGGCTGGTTCCGACGGTGGCGCCGCAGAGAACAAAGAACGCTTCATGCTGAAATGGCCGGTGTCCGTCGATCAGGCTGGTTCCGACGGTGGCGCCATATGGGGCCTACGGTACTGGCTCATGCCATTCAGTGTCCGTCGATCAGGCTGGTTCCGACGGTGGCGCCGCCTCCAGGTATTCACGGGAGACCCGATCCGAATAGTGTCCGTCGATCAGGCTGGTTCCGACGGTGGCGCCGACGTGAAATGTTCAGACTATGGTTCTTCAATTCAGTGTCCGTCGATCAGGCTGGTTCCGACGGTGGCGCCTGGATCGGGAAATTCGTTGATTTTCCCAGCCTTTAGTGTCCGTCGATCAGGCTGGTTCCGACGGTGGCGCCGTCGTGTCGAAGGCCGTTTTAAGCTCTAAAACTGGAGTGTCCGTCGATCAGGCTGGTTCCGACGGTGGCGCCTCCTATGAAAAATTCAGTCGGGATCGTCATACCCGGTGTCCGTCGATCAGGCTGGTTCCGACGGTGGCGCCTGCATAACTTCCCTTTCCATGAGCATATTGCGTAAGTGTCCGTCGATCAGGCTGGTTCCGACGGTGGCGCCTTTGTCATAGCTCCTGTGGATGGGTTGACCTTGACGTGTCCGTCGATCAGGCTGGTTCCGACGGTGGCGCCATCTGGTGGCCGGTGTGGTTCAAGAAGAACGGGATGTGTCCGTCGATCAGGCTGGTTCCGACGGTGGCGCCAAATAAGTCATTTCACCAGTCGAAGGATTTACTTGTGTCCGTCGATCAGGCTGGTTCCGACGGTGGCGCCGAATTTGCAGTTGTCTCTGCCTCCGATGATCCTCTGTGTCCGTCGATCAGGCTGGTTCCGACGGTGGCGCCTAATCCTCCACATTTCTTGATTATCTCGATCATCGTGTCCGTCGATCAGGCTGGTTCCGACGGTGGCGCCCTGGTATATTTAACAATACTTGTTCCGGGTTAAAGTGTCCGTCGATCAGGCTGGTTCCGACGGTGGCGCCTCTCGCAAAATCATCCACCCGTCTAAATGACGTCAGGTGTCCGTCGATCAGGCTGGTTCCGACGGTGGCGCCATAATCGCTCTGTTTGGCCACCTGCACCGTCTGGGTGTCCGTCGATCAGGCTGGTTCCGACGGTGGCGCCTGCCACCATTCTAATCTCTCGCTGGTATAGTGTTTTCACACAGCCATGCGAGCATGACCAGAGGTTGGTAAATTTGCACCTTCCTACGGGCACTTTCAAGTGGCGCCAATGTCCTTCATTTCAAAGAATCTCAACGGGTCCGAGTATTCCCTGGCCCCCCCTCCGCCACCTTCGCGCTCGCGGAGGCTGTTAAGAAGTTCGCTGCTTCGTCGGAACAAAACTGATCGACACCACGGTGCCAAGCCCATTGAAGGGGAAGACACGTACCGTGGCATTCGTGCCTCCTGTAGAGGCTATTCAAGAATATACCTTTAAACGATCATAATGTCAAACAACAATGATACCGCTATCCTGCTCGGGAAGTGGTTGCCCGATAGCCGTAACCGCATCGCGGGCCTCCTTTTCATTAAAGCCAAGGTCCAGAATCAGCGCCTGATCTTCCTTCTGGTTCATTTGCTCTTCGAGATCGGCCTGCAACCGCACGCGGTCTATATCTTTGAGCACACAGAAGAAGACCGAAAACTGCCAAGCCTCTCCATATCCTTTAAGTACCTTGTGAACACGCCGCAATCGTTTCGGATCTCTGATGTCGTAACAAACCAGGTAGCATCGACGCATAATAGCCTCCAGTCACTCAGCGTGTGGTCAGGAATGCCAGAGAAGGAATATCCCCCGTGAACCAGGCCGCTATCATTCGCGCATGTAAAACGATCATACGACGGTAGCTCAAACGATATCCGAAGACCGGATGGGTGACCTCAGTATCCATTCTCCTACCAAGTGCATTGAAAAAACTCCGTCTTCCGGCGTCTGTGAGCGAACATCCGGATGCGGTGCGAAGAAAATGCCCATCGGTCAATTCCCCCCGATTGAAGCAAGTGATTGCGACGGAATCCGCGATCAATGGCCGAAACGGCTCCATAAGATCGAGCGCGAGGGCGGGACGTCCTGGCTTCGAAACATGAAATCCGCCGATAGATGGCTCCAGCCTTGCGAGGCGTAACGCCGCCACGCATTCGTGGGTCAACATCGAGTACGCGAGCGACAGACAGGTGTTGATGGGGTCGGGCGGAGGCCTGCGCTTCCTGCCATGGGCATCAAATTCCACCGACAGCGGGCCCTTGAACATTCCGGAAAAATGCCTAAAGTAAATTGCTGCCGCTTGACCCTCATGCCCGCGCACCGCATCCAAAGAATCTGCCTGCGCAGCATTCTTGGCCTCCTTCGCCAGATCGGCGGCTACGCCGGCAGGCAGCGAACTGTGATTGCGGATGAGGAGTGTTCGCTGGTTCATGATCTTGGCCGAAACGAGGGTGCGTGCCAGTTCGAGGCATACATCCACGCAGTCGAGTTTGCGAATCTGTGACCTTCGAATCTCGGCGCTGACCGAATCGAGCGGGTCGATCAAGGCTACAAGTCGTCCCGCCGATGAAAGAAACGCGATGGGAGTGTTCATGCCAGCGAGCGCATGAATGGCTTGGGTGGTGATTTGTACCGAGCCCAGCAGCGATAGGCTTTCGAGGTTGGCCAGCGGCACGGTCTTTACTACAGAGCCATTCTCGTTAGTGATTCTCAATTCCATCCCGTGAACACCAACCTTCAAACCATCTTTCTGAGCCACCACATGAATGCCGTCATCGCGCGGCGGCCAGATCTTTCTCGGTGTCAGCTCGTCGCATGGAGACTGGGCGCGCTGATGGTTGACTTCGTCCGGTAGGCATATTGGCTGAAGGGAGCACCGCGGACAGCGTGGATCATTGACGAGCGGCAGGGGCCGTGAGCCTTGCGCGCATTGTTTCGCATTTTCCAGGACCCGTAAGGCCTCCGCCTTGAGAGCTTCATCGATGCGAATCCTGAGACGAAGCTTTTCCGCGGCGTAATAGATGACCGCTTCATTAACCGTATACCCGGCATCCTCCAGCAAAATAGCTTGCAGGCTGACTTGAATTCGGTCCGTGGGCCACGCCTCGGCGTGTTGAGGATGTAGTTGTCCCCTATTGCTGCAATCGTCGGCGGAAGGCCCAATGGAAATATGCTTGGGTCGTCCCTTTCGGTACTCGACCGGCACAGCGGTACGCCCCGAGATTTCCGCCAAGTCCAAGGTCGCGGTGAGACTGAGCGTCTCGCTCGTCAAAGCCAGACTTCGAACGACCTTTGGCCGTTCGGGATCATCCTCGCCGGCCTCGCCTTTTTCTGGTGCGGTGCTGGGTTTATCCACACGTCGATGGATAGCCGCCCCTTTCGCCGTGTCACTGCTCGGAACAAAGATTCCTTCCACCTGCATGTAATAGAAAAGTCGCGGACAATAGGCATACTCAGCCACGTTCCGGGCCGGCCAAAGGCTTTCATCCATTGGTTGTATCCTTCTTACTTAGAATGGAATGTCATTTTCCTTGTGCCCATCGTGTTGTTGCTTGTCGCGGTCCTTTATCTGTTCCTCCAAGACACGGATAACCCGGCATTGCACCTCGTTCTGATAGGCGGCGTATTCTCTCCACTCTCCGATTTCGCGGAATGTTGTTGGGAATGATGAGATATCGCGCCAGAGGTTGACGACTTCTTTGGATTTACCAGCGCCCTTTCGCCCGCCTTTCTTTTTATCCGTTGCGGCCTCACCACTCTGCGTTTGGGCGGGTTCCCGCAGCGGTTTCTCTAGATTTATCGCCTTGCTGCCACCTACCTTGTCCTCTATCGGCTTGAAGCTGGCCGGATCGCAGGGCACATACCACCACTTGCCGGGCCAGTCCGGGTCGGTAAGCGCGCGTAGGCCAATGTTTGCGGCGGCGTTCAGGTCGGCATGGATTCCCTTGGCAGCGGGAGAGTTGGGATCGGCCGAAACAAATACTTCGCCGCCATTGAGAGGGATACGGATAACACCGGCCCCCTCCCAATCTGTTACGGTTTTGTCCTTCCATTTTGCGTTCAGAGTACACAGAAAACGTTCGCGTGCATCGCCCTTGCCTTCGGCCTGTTTCTTCTCGGCCTGTGCGACTTGCTTGCGCCAGAAGGGCGAGCGCATGAACTCCTTGACCGACACATCCTCACATCGTATGCCCGGAGCACCTGTGCGGGAGTCCTGGCGGGACGTGTAGCTTGCCGAGACTTCGCGGAGGTGCAATCCATGGAGTTGGCAGGCTTCGGCCAAGTACTTTTTGACCTTCGAGGACGACCATGTCATGAGTTGACGATTTTCCCGCCGAGTACGAGTTTCCTCCGGCCGGTAGTGGGTAAGGTCCTCGATGACGATGGCGTGGCACGGTTTATCCACCCGGGCATTCGGGCGCTTTGGGGTCTTGCCTCCCATGGGCCGCCTTATCCGTCCAATACCGAGCGCCGCCTCGGCTATGCGGCTGGCAAGTTGCTTGACGCGCTGCTCGCGCAGATGTTCCAGCGCGTCCAATGCGCTTTGCCCGAAATCTTCTTTGATCTCAGCCCTTGTGCCGTCTGGTCTTAGGCGGGTGAAGAATCCCACCTGAATCTTGCGGCGGAACTCGGTCAGCGTGGCAAGACGGGTAAGGGAGAGGCCCCCGACCTTGCGAATGGCCGGATCATCCGAAGACTTGCCGCGGGGGAGTATCCAGTCCTTGAACCAGCGAAGCAGTTTTTTCCACCGCTCGTCGTCATTTTCCCATCGGCTCTTCCAGGCGTCGTGGAGGGCCTGCCGAAGGGTCGCATCCTGGGCCAGCGCCTTCGCTACGTCGTAAAGTTTTTCTCGGTTCTCCTTTTGCTTATTCTTGCGCTCCGAACCTGAAGATTCTCCGCCGATTTCCTTCGGAGCCTTGTATCCTGACAACTTGGCGACACGATCATCCCACAGTTGCCTTGCCGCTTCGTCCCGCCATCCACGAGACGAGAACAGCCCGTGCCACATGACCAGTGCATCCAGTAAAAGATCGATCTGTTTGTTCTGATCCAGTTTTTCTTTGATGCCGCCAGGATTGGTCTTCTCTTCGGTGATGAGGTAATGGGCGATTCGCGCCCGGTCGCCATGGCGCTTGAGCGCGAGGCGCATGGTGCGGACGGCCGAGGACATCAGTTCGTCGACGGAGAGTGACGGTTTGCGGACCTCGCCCTCATCTGCATCCGTACCGTCAAATACCCCGGCTTCGCTGACCGGTTTCCATCCCAATTCACGCAGCGCCTCGAGCCTCGTTCTTTGCTTGCCGGACTGACCCCAGCCGGTCATAGCCAAGCGGTCGATCATCGGCGTGGTTCGGCCCAGTTCCACCTCCAGTTGATGAACCTTCCAAATCTCCTCATTGGACGCCTCGCGAGCTCCTTCCTCCTCGCCCTGGAGTTTGATGAGGAACTGGCGGTCCAGACGCGCCCACGGCGCGGGATGCTGCCTGTCGTCTGACAATGTGTCCGCGCCAATACGGCGATAGATGGTGGTTTCCTCGACCTCTACTATTTTCCCTTTCTTTTGCCTCTCCACCTTCTTCTTTAGGTGTAGGTAGAGAGTACACTCTTCCGGTTCCTCATGTCCCGCATCCCGACATGCTTTCTTCATATCTTCGGAGCTCAACGCTTCCCAAACTGCGCACGCTGCGGCATAGCGGTGGCCGAGGTCGACGGAAAGTACCCGCAGGCCGGGTAGGCGGGCGAGTCCTTTTCGTGTTTTGTTCAAATCGGCATGTGGCCAGGATTGAGGATCAATTCCAAGTGGATTCGTTTCTGCGGATTCATCATACGGACCCTTCGGCTGAAGCCTTGCCGAGAAAGTCACCAGCCACTGGATGCGATCACGCATCTTTTCGGCTTTTTGGTCCCAACCGTGTTTTTCGACATAACGGGCAATGGCTTCCAACTGCTGCCTGGGGGCCTGCAACCTACCATTCCAGTCTTTTTGTTCAAAGAGTTTCGAGATCTTGACCGCATCGCTCTTGGTCACATTGGAAGCGGCTCGTCCCAATCTGTCCGCGCGGGTAACCTCCTTGGATGCTTCATCATTCTGAGTATCTTGTCCGAGAGCCAGATCACGCGCCAGCCTCTTGGACTGCCAGCACAACGGAACTGGTTTCATCTCGCTCCCGGTCCAAAGCGTCAAGGAAAGTGCCCGCAGATTTGGGAAGTCATCTTTTGCTTTGCCTCTTTGTCTCTTTTTGGGCTTTGCCTGCCGGTGAATTTCGAAAGCGATGTCCCAACGGGACTTGCCGAAATCGCAGAAAACTGGATGCAGAAGCGCATCGGGGTGGCGGTAGGCCGGCACCTTGAAGTGCCGTTTCTTGAATTCCGCTTCGGCGGCAAGGACGTAGTCAATCAGTAGCTGAGGGTCGGGCGTTTTCGCGGCATCGCCGTCCTTGTGCCAGACGCATACGGCGTCGTCTTCAGCGAGGGCCTCGAATAGCTGGATGTCGCCGAACTTGTCGATCTCAGGATCGTCCTGCAACGCCCGAGCGGCGGCAATTCGATCCTCGGCATTCTTGCATTCGGCTTTGCTCCACGCGGCGACCACTTCCTTCCACCCGTCTACCGCGCGCCGGCGGATGCGGTAGGGTTCTACAGCACCTGACGTTCCCGAACGTTCCCGGCAGAACTCGTCCAGCCATTCCTTCACCGGACCAGGGACATTGTCCATCCTCTGGGCATCCTCATCAAACCGGCGACGCTCTGCCTCGGCACGCTTGATCCATGTGTGGGCCAACGAAACACGGCGGGCGGCGTGGTCAAGTATGACAGAGTATTCACCGATATGGTCTCGATTGCCCCGGAATGGCATACCGCATTTTTGTTCGATCACTTGGCGCAAACATGGCATCCATTGGGGCACATTTCGAGTAGTTAACTTGCTTTGCTTGTCATCTGCTTCTTCTTTGAATTTCCGCTGTAAAGTGGATATGGCTTCCGCCGTGACCGGATTTGGCAATGAGCTAATGGCGAGACGTCCTTTGGATTTGCGGCCGGTTGACCATCCAATGCCAGATCGGAGCGCATCAGAGTCTTCGCCTTGAATACCGATCAGATCGCATAGATTCTTGATGAAACTGTCCCTGTTCTCTCCAGCGAATTGTTTTAGATCTGCATTCGCCAATATGTTCAACTGATTCACGATAGTATCCGTATCGCTTTTTTGCCCCGTTCCAAAGTTTGTGCTGACCCACTGCCGTGCGAGTGTGCGGAATTCTGGTCCATCATCGGAAGATGTCCCTATCCCGAATTCATCATCACCACTGGCAGCAGGCAGCCTCAGATAGTTATTTTCGGGGCCGAAAAAATCCATGATCATCACACGGGCATATTCACGGCTCAGACCACTGAACGTTCTGACCGCATCATCAAACGCCTTGCTTCGGTTGACCCAAACGGCATCGCCCCGGATGGCAGCGGAAAGCGATGCCGAGCAATCATTCAACCACTCGCCAATCTCGTTATCCGCAAGGTTTCTGCTTTTGAGGATTTCTTCAAGCGCCGCCATAACCTTGCGGTTTCGATTTTCGGCGGCCTCTTTGCCAGACGCAATGATGTAATCTGCCGGGGCCCCAATCTCCGACTCCACCGAAAGCCATGACAGGGCTAACAGAATACGCCGCGCCTTGCGCTTCTCATCTGCCGGATTACGGCCAGACCGATCCTTTTGCTTGATCTGGGTATCCGCCAGGGTGTGGTCCAATCCGCCGCGCAGGGTAAGCAGCCAGTCGCCGAACACTTTGGCGCCCTTATTGACTGCCTCATGGGTCTTCCAGAGGGTCTCACGCCATGACAGATCATTCGGGTCAGCTCCTCGGAGCCGAAGGGTATAAGCGCGCTGGGTAAAGTGATCATCCTGTTTTGGCATTGCAATCCTCCTTCAATTTGGTCATCAAACATACCGGCTTTTCCTGGGCCTTCTGCGGAATCAACGCCGTGCATTCCATGCAGCAGGTGTTTTTCGACATGTTCTACTCGAGAAGATCGCTACAAATCGTCTTTACCCCGATTTTGTCGATTGTCGGGACAGAGCAAGGGATCGGGTGAATGTTGCTCGGCATCTGTCATGAAGCAATTCTAAACAATGGTTCCTGCATTTTTCAACCAACAACATGCTCGTGGGAGCACATGTTGGAAGCCGGTGGGGTTGCGATATTCGTTGTCATATCCGTTGAGACCGATTGGGGTTGAAATCCGCCGGGCTTTTGTATAGATTCCCAACATCAGACGGTGTGTGAAGGTGCAGCTAACACGAAACCCTGGACCGAGGAACCGACATTCCATGAGCGGTGATTCTCTTGTTTCGCCCCCATCCGCAACGGCGGCCCCCTGCCTTGCCGTTCTCGGCACCGGTTCGGATGTGGGCAAAAGCATTCTGGTCGCCGGGCTCTGTCGGTTTTTCTCCGATCGTGGGGTTCGGGTGGCCCCCTTCAAGGCCCAGAACATGTCGAACAATTCGGGGGTGACGCCGGAAGGCTTCGAAATGGGGCGGGCCCAGATCGTTCAGGCCGAGGCGGCGCGCATCGCGCCGCATGTCGACATGAATCCGGTGTTGCTCAAGCCGACGTCTGAAGTCGGCGCTCAGGTCGTTGTGCTGGGAGAGGCCCGCAAAAACGCCACGGCCCGAAGCTACCATGCCATGAAAGACGAGCTGTTTCAGACGGCGGCCCAGGCGCTCGACCGGCTTCGACGGCAATATGATCTGGTCATCCTCGAAGGGGCGGGTTCCTGCGCCGAAGTCAATCTGATGGCCTCCGACATCGTCAATTTCCGTATGGCAGCCCATGCCGATGCCCCCGTCATTCTGGCAGGCGACATCCACCGGGGCGGGATCTTCGCCCAACTCGTCGGAACACTGGCCTGTATCGGGGAAGCAGAGCAGCGGCGAGTGGCCGGATTCATCGTGAACCGGTTTCGGGGGGATGTGGCGCTTTTTGCAGACGGAATTCGTTGGATCGAGTCCCGGACCGGAAAGCCGGTTTTCGGTGTTGTCCCCTGGTTTTCTCATTTCGCCATCGAAGCCGAGGATTCCGTCGTCATCGAGCAGCCCCGAGCGTGCGGCCCATCTCCGGATGGCCGTCCGTGCATTGCCGTCGTCCGACTGCCGCACATCTCCAACTTTACGGATTTCGATCCGCTCCGAAACATTCCGGGAATCGAGGTTCACTACATCGAGAAAAGTGTGGACCTGACAGGATATCGGGCTGTCATTCTTCCCGGCTCCAAGAATACCCGGGCCGATCTGGCCTGGCTGCAGCAGACGGGATGGAGCAGACGGGTGATCGACTATGCGGCATCCGGCGGACCGGTCATGGGAATCTGCGGCGGCTACCAGATGCTTGGAAAACGGGTGAGCGATCCGGCCGGGCTTGAAGGCAGCCCCGGCGACAGCGAAGGATTGGGCCTGCTTCCGGTGGAGACCGTGCTGGAAGCTCCCAAAACCACGACCCGAACCGAGTTCGCGTGGGATGGGGAGAAGGGATTCGGTTACGAGATTCACATGGGCCGAACCAGCATGACCGAGGGACAACCGCCGTTTCTCTCGGTGTTCAGTCGAAACGGCATTCCTTGCATGGATACGGATGGATGTATCTCTGCAACCAGCCGGATCATGGGAACCTATATGCATGGATTTTTCGATTTGCCCGGGGTGACGGCGAAATGGCTGGCATGGATCGGCCTTCCGGAAATGGCCGCAGATGTCGTACATGGACCTGCAGGCAGGGATCGGGCTTACGATCTTCTGGCCGAACACCTGAGGGCTCATCTCGATATGGATGCCATCTGCACATTGGTGAGGCGCTCATGAGCGTCACCTTCGTGATCGGAGGTTGCAGAAGCGGCAAGAGTGCCCATGCCCTGCGTCTTGCCGATGCCCTTTCGGTAAGCAACCGTGTGTTTATCGCCACCTGCCGTCCCATGGACGAGGAGATGCGACAGCGGGTGGCCAAACACCAACAGGAGAGGGACCCGTCCTGGCGGGTTGTGGAAGATGTTCCGGATTTGGGAGAAGCCATCCGGCAGGCGGCGTGCCCGAATGGAGTCGTTCTGGTGGATTGCCTCACCCTCTGGGCCGCCGATCTGCTCTGGAGCGGAGCGGACTTGGAGGCTGCGATTGAACGACTGATCGCCGGGATCACCGCATCAACGGGTCCGGTCGTTCTGGTTTCCGGGGAAGTGGGGCTTGGAATGGTTCCGGAGAACGCCATGGCAAGGGCATATCGGGACGCCGTCGGCCTGGTCAATCAACGCGTAGCGGCCCTGGCGGACAGGGTCATCTGGATGGTGGCCGGCATTCCGGTCGTGATCCAGGACAGGAGCCGACAGCCATGAACCATCTGATCCAAGCCATTCGTTTTCTCACCATTCTTCCCTTTCGGGACACGGGCGATGCCTTTTCCCCATCCAAGGCCGTCGTTTGGTTCCCGGTGGTCGGCCTCATCCTCGGGGCTGCGGTTTCCATGTTCGATGCCCTTCTGGTCTGGTTTTGGCCGAAGGCTGTCGTCTCCGTTCTCGATATCGTTCTATTGATCGTTCTGAGCGGCGCCTTTCATCTCGACGGCCTGGGGGATACGGCAGACGGCCTGCTCGGCTACCGCAGCCGGGAACGTGCCCTCGACATCATGAAGGACAGTCGGGTGGGGGTCATGGGGGTTGTCGCCATCACCTGCTGCATTTTGCTCAAATGCGTCGCGTTGGGTGCATTGGGCGCAGAACGCTCCTTCGTTCTGGCGCTCGTTCCGGCCGCCTCCCGCCTGACACCGATCATCGGGATGCAGTTTCTCACCTACTGCCGGGAATCCGGCACCGGAAAAGCCTTCTTCGGGGAAGCGACCCCGGCCGAAGCCTGGATGGTCGGGATGGCGCCCATCCTCTTGATGCTCGTTCTCGGGTTTCGCGGAATGCTGCTCATCGCCGCCTTTTCCGGCGTCGTTTCGGCTCTCCTTTTCTGGTATCGCAGGCGGATGGGCTGTATTACAGGAGATATGTTGGGTGCCCTGATCGAGGTGACCGAGACGGGTCTTCTGTTGACGGCCGCCCTGGGAGCGGGCTGACATGCTGACCGGTCACGGCGGAAACGTGCATTACTGGGCCTCGGTTCTGGGGTGCCTGCCGCAGGACATCGTCGATATGAGCAGCAATGTCAATCCCCTCGGGCCGATGGACGGTCTGGTGGACTGGCTTCGGGAACGGATGGATGTCATTGTGGCTCTGCCGCAGGCCGATGCGTCGGATGTCGTACGTCGCTTCGGGATGTTCTATGGCATAGACAGTGAGCGGGTGCTGATCGGAAACGGAACCACCCATTTCATTCACGCCCTTCCCGGTGTGCTCGGTACGAAGCGGGCGCTCGTCTTCGGCCCCACCTATTCGGATTATGCCGATGCCTTCATGCAGCATGGCGCGGCTGTGGTTCACCGGATCGCAGAACCCGATGACGGATTTCGCCATCGGCTCGACGAGCTGTCAGACGACGAGCGGGATTGCGACACCATCGTGATCTGCAATCCCAACAACCCGACCGGCGGCCGGATCGAGCGCTCCGTGATCGAAGCCTTCTCCAGAAGACATCCGGAGCGCTTCGTGGTCATCGACGAATCCTATCTTCCGTTTTCCGATGCAGAATCGCAAACCACCCTGCTCTACGGAAATCTGCCCAACGTGATGGTGCTGCACTCGATGTCGAAGATGTTCCGGATTCCCGGACTGCGGATCGGGTTCGCCATGACGCCGAACGAGCGTATCCGCCGTCGGTTTCAAGACATTCAACAGCCTTGGAGCGTGAACGCCCTCGCCCAGGAGGCGGCCCGGTTTCTGCTCGATCCCGAACGACCGACGGACACCTTTGTAGCCGAGACAAGGCGGTATCTGAACCGCGAAAAACGGCGGATGATCGAGGAGCTGGCGGGCATATCCGGGCTGAGTACCTTTCCTTCGGAAACGAGTTTTCTGTTGCTGCAGCTGCCCGATGGCTTCGATGCGAGAACGCTCGTCGAGGATACGGTGAGAACCCATCGGATTCTTTTGCGGGATTGCAGCAATTTTATCGGATTGGATAACCGGTATATCCGCATTTCACTCAAAACCCCGGATGCCAATCGGCGGATCGTCCGTTGGTTGCATGAATCTATCGAAACGGGAAAGGGCGGCGAGTCTGGAATCCGAAACCATCGATAGACGCACAAAACGTCAGATGCGCGCTGTTGACCCGCAAGAGGGCGGGTGAATGTTGCTCAGCAGCGGAAACACTCGGCATCCCGATCGAACGATATCCGGCTGCTTCAAAAAGTTTCTGCTGCTTCGCAAAACGCCACCCGCCCTCCTGCGGGTCCATCAAAACATGATGGCCCCGCAAAAAGTCAGGAAGTCTTTGTCGAGTCGCGGGGTGACTGGGGAACCTTTTTCGATGCTGCGAAAAAACTCAGCCACCCCGCTTATGGCCGACATTTACGAAAAGCACGGGAAAAACGACTTTTTGCGAAGCCGTCAAAACATCACGCCGCACGCCTGCTGGAGGCCCGGCTTTGAAAGAAAAACTGTGGAAAGTGACTGTTTGTGACCCCACCCAAATTGGCGGATCGCGACTTGTTGCGACATCGTGAACTTTCAACCTAGGAAGGACAATCCTATGAGCAACCAGTGGATTTATTTCTTCGATGAAATCGACCGGCTCCACAGCGCCCTTGGTGGAGACTGGGACAAGGTCAGAGGACTTCTCGGCGGAAAAGGCGCAAACCTAGCCGACATGGTACGGATCGGTGTACCGGTTCCTCCCGGATTCACCATCACCACCGAAGCATGCAACGCTTTTTTGGCCAAGGGTGGTGTTTTTCCCGATGGCATGTGGGATCAGGTCAAGGAGGCGATCAAGGGACTGGAAGCCCGGACAGGCAAAAATTTTGGAAAACCGGACCATCCGCTTCTCGTCTCCTGTCGTTCGGGTGCCAAATTTTCCATGCCGGGCATGATGGATACGGTGCTCAACATCGGTCTGAACGACGAGACGGCCGTCGGGATGGTCGCCCTGACTCAGGACGAGCGCTTCGTCTATGACGCCTATCGCCGTTTGATTCAAATGTTCGGAACGGTGGTCATGGGTGCCCCCGACGAGGCCTTCGAGGATGTGCTGACCGACTATCGCAAGAAAGCTGGCGTCTCAACCGACGCCGAGCTTTCGGCCGAACACTGGAAGGAGATTACGAGCGATTTCAAGCGGATTTTCAGACGGCATGCCAAACGCGACTTCCCCATGGATCCCTATGAGCAACTCAGTCTCGCCATCAAGGCGGTTTTCAGAAGCTGGAACGGAAAACGGGCCGTCGATTACCGCAACGCCGCCGGCATTCCGCACGATCTGGGTACGGCCGTCAGCATCGTCACCATGGTATTCGGGAACATGGGCAACGACAGTGCAACCGGGGTGGCCATGACCCGAAACGGATCGACGGGTGAGCGCCGGATTGAAGGAGATTACCTGCCGAATGCCCAAGGCGAGGACGTCGTTGCCGGTATCCGACTGACGAAGGATATCTGGGAGCTGAAGCAGGAGATGCCCGAGGCCTTTCGGCAGTTTCAGGAAATCGCCGACAAACTCGAAAAACATTACCGGAACATGCAGGATGTGGAGTTTACGATCGAACGGGGCAAGTTGTGGATGCTCCAAACGCGGGATGGAAAGCGCACGGCTCAGGCTGCGGTTCGGATCGCCGTCGATATGGCCGAAGAGGGGTTGATCACGCGTGAAGAAGCCGTGCTTCAAGTCAGTCCCGATCAGATCGACTTCTTCCTTCATCCGCAGTTTCCGGTGAGCGTGCTGCGGGAAGCCCGGATGGCCAACCAATGCATTGCCAAGGGGCTGAACGTTTCTCCGGGGGCTGCCTGTGGTGTGGTCGCTCTCGATGCCGATATCGCCGAAAAATGGGCCTTGGAGGAAGGAAAGCCCGTCATCATGGTACGACCGGAAACCCGACCGGATGATGTCCACGGCATGCTGGCGGCAAAAGGAATCGTCACGAGCCGCGGCGGGCGCACGAGCCATGCGGCCCTCGTCGCAAGACAGTTCGGAAAGCCGGCGGTCGTCGGTGTGGCGGCCCTGAACATCGACATGAGCCGACGCTGCATCCATGTGGGAGATCTGAAGATCATCGAAGGCGACTGGATTTCGATCGACGGCAATACGGGGGAGGTCTTCATCGGAAAACTCGAGACGACCGTTCCCGACATTCAGGACCCATGGCTCATCAAGTTGCTGGCCTGGGCCGACAGCTTCCGGAAACTGGGTGTCTGGTGCAACGCCGATTATCCGAGAGATGCCCGGCGAGCCCGATCCTATGGAGCCGAGGGCATCGGGCTGTGCCGCACCGAGCACATGTTTTTCGAGGCCGACCGGCTGCCCATCGTCCAGAAGATGATCCTGGCCCAGTTGCCGATCGAGAGACGGGAAGCCCTCGATGCCTTGCTGCCCTTCCAGCGGGAAGATTTCATCGGACTGTTCCGGGAAATGGACGGTCTTCCGGTCATCATTCGACTGATCGATCCGCCTTTGCATGAATTTCTGCCGAATCACATCGAGCTGATGCGGGAGCTGACGGACCTCAAGCTGCGGATCCGGCAGACGGGCACGCTTTCTGAAATCGATCAGATTCTGCAACAGATTCGTGAAAAGGAACGGATCTTGAAGCGCTCCGAATCTCTTCGGGAAGCCAATCCCATGCTCGGATTGCGGGGGGTTCGCCTCGGTATCCATTATCCGGAATTAACCCGGATGCAGGTGCGGGCCATTTTCGAGGCGGCCTGTCAGGTGACGCAGGAGGGGATCGTCGTCAAACCGGAGATCATGATTCCGCTGACCAGCCACGTCAACGAGCTGCGGGTGCAGCGGGCCGTGCTGGAAGAGGAAGCCAAAAAGGTGATGGCCGAGCAGGACATCCAGATCGATTACAAATTCGGCACCATGATCGAAATTCCACGGGCCGCCCTGACGGCGGACCAGATTGCCGAGCAGGCGGAATTCTTTTCCTTCGGTACCAACGATCTCACCCAGACGACGTTCGGGATTTCCCGGGACGATGCCGAGTCCGGATTCCTTCTGGAATACATGCAGCAAGGCATTTTGCCGAACAATCCCTTTGCCACGATCGACAAGGACGGTGTGGGGCAGTTGATGGCCCTTGCCGTCAAAAAGGCCAGAGCCGTCAAGCCTGATCTGGAATGCGGCATCTGCGGGGAGCATGGTGGTGATCCGAAATCTATCGCCATCTGCCATGAGATCGGTCTGACCTATGTATCCTGCTCTCCGTTCCGAGTGCCGATTGCGAGGTTGGCTGCGGCGCACGCGGCGCTCAAGCGCGGTGGCGGCAAATCGTGAACGCGTGTACGGGCGCATCCGGGTGCGCCCTTCACCAAGCTGTATGAGCGATTCCCACGAAAACCGTCTTTGCGGCTTTCGTGGTGCCAAGGGTGGTGCCGTGCGTTTCACACGGCCGGAAAGCTTTATGCGATTCCATCATCGGTGACGATTTCTTCAAAACGAGGTACATTATGGACCAGGAAGAACAGCAGCATCAGGAATCCTTCGAGGCGTTCATTCAGGAAGTGGTCGGCAAATGGGGCAGGAAAAAGAAGAAGGACAGTCCGGGCGACACCAAAGCGATCACGGTGGTCACCATTTCCTCCGAGCCGGGCAGCGGCGGCCAGATCATCGCCGAAGGTATCGCCCGAAGAATGGGATACGATCTCTTCAATCGGGACATCATCACCGAAATCGCCAACAGCGCGGATGTCAGTGCGTCGGTGATCGAATCGATCGAAAAGGAACGGCTTTCGGGCGTGGAGGATTTCATCGCTTCCATCGTCAACAAGCGTTACCTGTGGCCTGGGGTTTATCTGGAGCACCTGATGCGGGTCGTCGGCGTCATCGGCAAGCACGGAAATGCCGTCATCGTAGGTCGCGGGGCCAACTTCATCATTCCGCCGACCGAACGGCTGGCCGTCCGGATCGTCTCACCGCTCGAGGTGCGGATTCAGAACATCGCCCGTCTGTTCAAGATTTCGGAAGAAGAGGCCAAAAAGCGTGTCAACATGCGGGAAGCGCGCAGAAAGGCCTTCATCCGCAAATCCTTCAATGCCGATGTGGCCGATCCGGTCAATTACGACCTGGTGATCAACACCGAATTTCTGTCTTTCGACTCGGCCGTGGAAATCATTCAGTGCGCCTTGAAACGGTGTTCGTGTTGACGACCGATGCGATCCATGCCGATCGATCGGCTGTATCGGAGCCATGAGGGGGAACCATGCACTTCGAAGATTGTCGTATTCAGTGGACGCGCGCTGTGGGGAGCACGCCTGCTGTTCTGGCGATGCTGTTGCTGTGGATCCTACTGTGGGTCGGTTCAGCCGTCTGCGCCGAAACCCCCGTCAGTGATGCCACCCGCCAGTGCCTCGACTGCCATGAAAGTGTTCACCCCGGTATTGTGGCCGACTGGAGGCAGAGCCGTCATGCCGTCATGACCCCCAAGCAGGCTCTCCTCGTCAAGGACCGCAACCAGAAAATCCTCACCCAGATCGTTTCCGATTCCCTGATGGAAACGACGGTGGGATGCGCCGAATGCCATACCCGGAATGCGGCCGAACATCCCGACACCGTTTCCCACAATGGATTCGACGTCCATCCCGTCGTCACCCCCCGGGACTGTGGCGCCTGTCATGCCACCGAACGGGACCAGTACGCCGACAACCTCATGTCCCATGCCCATCGAAATTTGGCCGACAATCCGATCTATCAGGATCTGCAGCGGTCCATACTTTCTCCGGCACCCTGGAAGCAGATCGAAAAGGCGACCGCCTCGCTTCATGCCGAGGCGGTCACTTGCTATTACTGCCACGGAACGAAAATGGAGGTCATCGGTGTCGTCAACCGGTCGACCGACATGGGGGACATGGCTTTTCCGGTGCTCTCCGGATGGCCCAACAACGGAGTGGGCCGGATCAACCCCGATCGAACGTTGGGTGCGTGTACGGCCTGTCATCCCCGACATGCCTTCAGTCAGGCTGTCGCCCGCAAACCTTCCACCTGCAAGGAATGCCACAACGGTCCCGATGTGCCGGCCTACAAGGTGTACGATGCGAGCAAGCACGGCAACATCGCCGCTGCCCAGCAGGGAAAATGGAATTTTTCGACGACACCCTGGGTGATCGGCCGGGACTTCACAGCGCCGACGTGCGCCGCTTGTCACATCAGTCTGCTGGTTTCCGAGGACGGTAACGTGGTGGCAGAGCGGACCCACCGGATGAACAATCGCCTGGCCTGGCGGATTTTCGGTCTTCCCTATCCCCATCCGCAGCCGATTCTTCCCGATGTCACCGTCATTCGCAATGCGGATGGGCAACCGCTGCCCACCGATTTCGGAGGCGGGATCGCCAAAACCTATCTCATCGACGAGAAGGAGCAGCGCAAACGGAGCGAAACGATGCAGGCCGTCTGCAAGTCCTGCCACAGCACATCCTGGGTGACCGGGCACTGGCAGCGGTATGAAAGCACGATCCAGAGGACGCATTCTCTTACGAAGGCAGCCACCGATCGGATCGTCGACATTTGGAAACGCAACCTGGCCAAGGGAATCCCAGACAGCATCTTCGATGAGCCGATCGAGAAGTTGTGGAGCGGGCTGTGGCTGTATGACGCCAACAACATCCGGTTTACGGCCGCCATGGCAGGCGGCGGGGACTATGCCGTGTTTGCGGAAGGCTATGCCCCGCTGTCGAAAAGGCTGGCCGAAATGGAAGAATGGATGAACACCCAGCGGACGCGTTCCAAATAAGGACGATGGAGTCGCAAACAGTCAGGAAGTCTCTGTCGAGTCGCGGGGTGACTGGGGAACCTTTTTCGCTGCTGCGAAAAAACTCAGCCGCCCGATCTCGTAGGATCGGACGGATGGCCAGACAGCAAACAGAG
>JBFMBE010000020.1:0-34533 GCA_040755275.1 Thermodesulfobacteriota bacterium
TAACGAAAACACAAGCACCTTTTACCCATGATGGTCCCGCAAAAAGTCGCCGCTACCCCGATTTTGTCGATTGCCGGGCCTGAGCATGGCGGGGCATATGCCTTTTGATGCTGCAGCGGATACTTGTGCGAAGCCGCCGGATATCGTTGGATCGGACAGACGTACCGGATCGAAATATCGATTGAAAAGCAAGCCGTTGCGATTCAACCAGCCTCTATTTGCTGTCTGGCCATCCGTCCGATCCTACGAGATCGGGCGGCTGAGTTTTTTCGCAGCAGCGAAAAAGGTTCCCCAGTCACCCCGCGACTCGACAGAGACTTCCGGACTTTTTGCGAGACCATCACCCATTGTTCCTTTGAAACAAGTTCTATTTGCAAAGGTATTCGGAAAGCGGTATGGTTCGCTGCAACAGTTGGCGATCTACATGGGAAAGAGGGTTTCCCGATGGACGGTCGCATCCATGATGAGCTCGTAACTAGTCGGAAAGCCTCGTCATCGTCGCAGGGCAATCGACAAAATCGGGGTAGCGGCGACTTTTTGCGACCTCATCAATGATCCTTTTGGAAAATGGAATGGAGAACCCGTATGCAGAAGTATTCATCGATTGGAAAATGGGCTCTGGGTGCTTTGTTCATCCTGATGCTGACAGTTGTCTGGAGCTTCGCTCAGGAGAAGAAAGACACCACCAAAGCCAAGTCGAGCCCACCCAAAACCGAAGCGAAAGACAAGTCCAAGGCAGCCGATCCGAACGCCAAGGTCGCCTTGGTCAACGGAAAGCCGGTCCTGCGCTCGGAGCTCGACAAGATCCTGAAAAACATGAAAGGGCCCCAAGGGGGAAATGCCGGCGAGGAACCCACCAAGGAAATGACCGCTTCCGCCCTGGATCATGCGATCACCCTCGAAGTGCTGAAACAAGAGTGCATCAAGCAGCATATCGAAGTGACGGACGGAGAAGTGGATGAACGGATCGGGCAGATCAGGAAGAATTTCCCGGGAGACAAGGAGTTTGACGCGATGCTGGCCAAGATCAACATGACCCAGGCCAGCCTAAAGGAAAATCTGAAGACCGATATGACCATCCGCAAGCTGATCGACAAGGAAGTTGCAGACAAGGTCACCATTTCGGATGCAGAAGTGAAAGACTACTACGACAAGAATCTGGATAAATTCAAGCACCCAGAGCAGGTCCGTGCAAGCCACATCCTGGTCAAGGTAGGACCGGAAGACAAGGACGAACAGAAGGCGGAAGCCCGGAAACGCATCGAAGACATCCAGAAAAAGCTTCAGGCAGGCGGGAATTTTGAAGCACTGGCCAAAGAAAATTCGGATTGCCCCAGCAAGGTCAAAGGCGGAGATCTCGGCTATTTCGACCGGGAAGCCATGGTCAAACCCTTTTCCGATGCGGCATTTGCCCTGAAACCGGGTGAAACGAGCGGAATCGTAGAGACGCAGTTCGGTTACCACATCATTCGGATGACGGACAAGAAGGCCGAAGGCACCCAGAGCTTCGACGAAGTGAAGGAAGACATCAGTCGCTACCTCAAGCAGTCCAGGGTTCAGAACGATGTGAAGGTCTACATCGAAAACCTGAAGAAAAACGCCAAGATCGAAAAGTTGATTTAGCCACCGGAATACCATAGAGGGGCGGTGCCGCAGAGGGTCGCCCCTGTCCCCCTCTTCTCTTCTCCCGCCATCATGCCTTCAACAGAATCATCACCGCACTGAGCGCAGCAGGTGTCATGCCGTCGATGCGGGAAGCCTGCCCCAGATTGATGGGACGTATCGCATCGAGCTTTTCCCGCAGCTCTTTCGACAACCCATGCACGCGCCCGTAGTCGAATCCTTCGGGAATGCGCATCCGTTCGAGGTTCCGAAACTTCTCGATTTCACGAACCTGCCGTTCGATGTACCCCTCATATTTGATTTCGATCTGAGTCTGCTGCTCGGCGCGACGGGAAACCGGCCTCTCGGCAGGCCCCAGCACCCGGACCACCTCATAATCGAGTTCCGCCCGCTTCAGCAATTGATCCAGATGGACACCGTTGTCGATGGGACGACTCGACCGGGATTCCAAATACCGGTTGACCGTCTCCGTCGGCTTGATGACCGTCCGGCGGACCCGTCGGATTTCGGCTTCAATCTCTCGTTTGAGCTCCCGAACCTTTCGAATCTGATCCGCACCGATCAACCCCAAAGCATGACCTGTTTCCATGAGCCGCAGGTCGGCATTGTCCTCCCGGAGCAGCAGCCGGTATTCCGCCCGCGAGGTAAACATCCGGTAGGGCTCCCGGGTTCCCCGGGTCACCAGATCGTCCACCATCACGGCGATATAGGCTTCGGACCGATCGAGCAGGAAAGGCTCCCGTTTCTGCACCCGGCAAGCCGCATTGATGCCCGCCCACAATCCCTGACCGGCAGCCTCTTCATAACCCGAGGTACCGTTGATCTGTCCGGCCAGGAACAATCCCTGGATGTTCTTGGTCTCGAGTGTCGGTTTCAGCTGAACGGGGTTGACATAATCGTATTCGATGGCATAGGCGGGCCGCATGATTTCGGCTTCTTCGAGCCCATCGACGGATCGGACGACCTGAATCTGAATGTCCACCGGAAGGCTGTTCCCCAAACCGCTCGCATAGATTTCGTCGGTATCGAGCCCTTCGTATTCGAGGATGACATGGTGCCTGTCCCTTTCGGGAAATTTCACGATCTTGTCCTCGAACGACGGACAGTAGCGGGCCGATGTGCCGGTGATGACACCGCCATAGAGGGCGCTCTTGTCCAGATTGCGGCGGACGATGTCGTGACAGCGGGCGTTCGTGTACCCGATGTAGCTCGGAACCTGGGGCATCCGGAGGCTTTCGGTGAAGACGGACAACGGCGTGGGGCTTTCCTCGGAATACTGGGCGGTGAACCTGGAAAAATCGATGCTCGAGCGCTTGAGCCTGGGAGGGGTTCCGGTCTTGAGTCGTCCCATCGCAAAACCGAGACGTTTGAGCTCGGCTGCAAGCCCGTAGGAAGCGAACTCCCCTGCCCTTCCGGCACGGATCGAACGAAATCCGATATGCACCAGCCCGCTCAGAAACGTTCCTGTGGCCAACACGACGGCCTCGGCTTCGTACACGTACCCGGTATGATCCTCCACACCGCGGATCCGACCGTCTTCGACGATGAGCCGCTCGACCATGCCCTGTTTCAGTTCGAGTCCGGGTTGCCGTTCGACGACGGCCTTCATCGTCATGTGGTATCGGTTCTTGTCATTCTGCGTCCGCGAAGACTGGACGGCCGGTCCCTTCTTCGTGTTGAGCGTTCGGAACTGAATGGCCGTTGCATCGGCCACCCGTGCCATTTCACCTCCGAGGGCATCGATTTCCTTGACGATCTGCCCTTTGGCTGTTCCACCGATCGAAGGACTGCAAGGCATGGCGGCCACTTTGTCGAGATCGATGGCGAGAACCAGCACCCTGCAACCCATCCGGGCCGCTGCAAGCCCGGCTTCACATCCGGCATGGCCGGCACCGACAACGATGACATCGTACGAAGAATTTTCCATTTGCTTCCTGCCTCAATTGTGATAGGAAAGCCCCGCCTTTCAGCGTCAAGATATCAGGAGCCCGACCCCATGGTCAAGAAAGCCCGGAACGTTGACCCGCAGAAAGACGGGTGAATCCATAGGGCCTGACTTGTTGCGGGGCCATCACAATTGATGGCGTCGCAACAAGTCGCTTTTCCCGTGCTTTTCGGGAATGCCGGACATCAGCGGGGTGGCTTGGGAAGCCTTTTGAGCTTGCTGCGAAAACGTGTTTGAAGCCGCCGGATATCGTTGGATCGGACGGACGCGCTTGAACGAATGGATATTGAAAAGCAAGCCGTTGCGATTCAACCAGCCTCGGCGTGTTGTTTGGCCATCCGTCCGATCCTACGAGATCGGGCGGCTGAGTTTTTTCGCAGCAGCGAAAAAGGTTCCCCAGTCACCCCGCGACTCGACAGAGACTTCTTGACTTGTTGCGACGCCATCAATTGTGACGGACTTCTGGAACCGAATGGGACATCGTTACCGGGACTACAACACGTATTTGCGGGAACGCTTCGGTTGCAGGGTGCAGAAAATCACCCTCGATGCCGGCCTCGGATGCCCGAACCGGGACGGCCGAACCGGATCGGGGGGATGCATCTACTGCAATGCCAGAGGCTCGGGGACCGGTGCGCACGCTCGAGGCCTTTCCATCCGGGAGCAGCTTCAAGAAGGAATCGACCGGATGAGACGCCGATACAAGGCCGAAAAATTCATCGCCTATTTTCAGTCGTTTTCCAACACCTATGCACCGATCGACGTGCTGGAGCGTCTCTATGCGGAAGCCCTGAGTATACCGGACGTCGTCGGGCTTTCGATCGGCACACGCCCCGATTGCATCGACTCGGACGTGCTCCATCTGTTGGCCTCTTTCGCCTCCCGATGTCTGCTCTGGATGGAATACGGTCTACAGTCCAGCCATGACGGCACACTGACCGCCATCCACCGGGGACACGACCGGGCCTGCTTCGAGAAGGCCGTCCGGGAGACTCGGGCCTTCGGCATACCGGTATGCGCCCACATCATTCTGGGCCTTCCAGGGGAAGATCGGCCGATAATGCTCGATACGGCACGTTTTCTGGCCGATCTCGACATCGACGGCGTCAAGATTCATCTGCTCTATGTCGTGCGGGATACCCCGATGGAAGCACTGTTTCGATCCGGTGCCTATCGATGTCTGGAACGCGACGAGTATGTCGATATCGTCTGTGATATCCTGAGCCTGCTGCCCGAATCGACGGTCATCCATCGGCTGACCGGAGACCCGCATCCCGACGAGCTGGTGGCCCCCCTGTGGGCGCTCGAAAAACAGCGCAACGTGGATGCCGTTCGCAGGCGACTGGAAGAGCTCAATATCGTTCAAGGAATACGTTGGAGAAAGGAAGAAGGGATTCGATGATCGTTACGGAAATTTTGGCTAGAAACGCCAGGATGTATCCACAGGAGACGGCCCTGATCGAACGGGATCCGCAACAGGGCAAGCGGACCGTTCTGAGCTGGAAGGCCTTCGACGAACTGGCGGATCGCATTGCGGCCCTGTTGATCGAACGCGGCATCCGACAGGGAGATCGGGTCGTACAACTCATGATGAACGGCATCCATTGGTTGCCGGTCTATTTCGGCATTTTGCGGACCGGCGCCGTCGTCGTTCCGCTGAACTACCGCTTCGATGCCCTCACCATCCGCAAATGCATCCACACCGCAGAGGCATCGGCTGTGATTTTCGGCCCCGAATTCACCGAACGGATCACAGCCGAAAAAGCGGCCATCGATCGCTTTGTCCGATACTACGCCTTTGTCGGAGAACCAAAAGACGGCCCTCGCTTCGCAGAAGTCCTCTTGGAAGCCGCTTCTTCACCGTCGCTTCCATCGACATCCACCTTTCCGCCCCTGAGCATCACCGATCCGGCAGGTATCTATTTCACGTCCGGAACGACCGGAGATCCCAAAGGCGTGCTGCTCACGCATCGAAACCTCGAATCCGCCTGTTACGTCGAAAACGCCCATCACCAGCAACGGCACGAGGACAATTTTTTGTTGATTCCGCCGCTCTATCATACGGGCGCCAAAATGCACTGGTTCGGCAATTTCATCGTCGGCGCCAGGGCCGTCATCCTCAAAGGAGCGGATCCCAGGAACATCCTCGAAGCTGTATCGGAGGAACAGGCGACCATCGTGTGGCTGCTGGTTCCCTGGGCACTCGACATCCTGTTCGCCATTGAAAGCGGAGAGATCAAGCTCGACCGCTACCGTCTGCAGCAATGGCGGCTCATGCACATCGGCGCCCAACCCGTTCCACCGAGTCTCATCCGGGAATGGCGCAAGCGGTTTCCCAATCAGCAGTACGACACGAACTACGGACTGACCGAAAGCACGGGACCGGGCTGCGTTCACCTCGGCATGGAAAACACGCACAAGATCGGCGCCATCGGAAAGGCCGGTTTCGACTGGGAAGTACGCATCGTTGGTCCGGATGGAACGATCCTATCGCGTGGAGAGCCTGGAGAGCTCGTTGTCCGCGGCCCAGGTGTCATGCAGGAATACTATCGAAACCCGGCGGCCACCCGGGAAGTGTTGATCGACGGCTGGCTGCACACCGGAGACATCGCCCGAGAAGACAACGACGGGTTCATCTGGCTCGTCGACCGAAAAAAGGATGTCATCATCACCGGCGGAGAGAACATCTATCCCGTCGAGATCGAAGATTACCTGCAGTCTTTCTCCAAAATTCAGGATGTCGCAGTCATCGGCATACCGAGCCTACGGCTTGGAGAAATTCCGGTGGCCATCGTACAACTCAAACCGGGAGTCGAAGCCACCCGGGAAGAAATTCTCGAATACTGTCAGGGGCTGCCCCGATACAAGCGGCCGCGAAAAATCTTTTTCGACGAAATTCCTCGAAATCCGACCGGCAAGATCGAAAAACCCCGCCTTCGCAAACGCTACGGCGGGGCTTCGGAAAGTTTCCGGATCGGCTGATCCCGGAACGATGGATCGGTGCATTTCCCCTGGTTGCGGATTCATCGGCATGAATGGGGCCGCAAGCAGTCGTCTCGATCCCGATCTTGTTGATCGCCGGCCCATGGCAGGAAACCGCCTTTGTCGATACAGCAAGCTGTCACGGCACTGAAGACCCGCTTCCGAGAGGAAGCTGTTTGAACCGACCGCCGAACACGATCGGATCCCCCTTGTACCCGAGGGCCTTGAAGTCGATATAGTCCGTCGTGCCGATGAGATGACTTACATTGCGGCCTTCCTTGGCCATAAAATTGAAGTCTGTTCCCTTGTGCGCCAGTTCCCTGAAGTTGATATTCCGGTTGTCCTGGTGACATCGGTTGCAGGTTTTATCCCCTTTGAGGCTTTCATGGCACTGGGAACAGGAAAGGGCGAACTCTTTCGGCATGACTTCGTGATGAATGCCCCAGTACATCTCCGTGCGCACCCAGGTATATTGCCCCGAATAGGGAAGATTGACCGCCTTCATGCCGGTTTGAAACGCCTTTTGCCAGTCGAGCTCGTCCCAGTATCCGCCCTTGCCGAACAGATGCGGCACCAGAAGGTATTGGTTGACGGCATCTGCCGGTTGGATTCCCTTCATGATTTTGAACGGGTATATCTTCGAACGAGGATCCTTCATGGAACCGACAGGTGAGGTGATTTTGGTCACCTGGGTCAGATCGACCTTGTCTCCGATGTAAGAGCGGTCCACGTACCCATTGTACCAGGCATAGGAAGGCTTGCCGCTTTCCGTCCAGACGAATTCCCCCTTCATCCAGGAATAATCTTCGTTGCCGTTGGCGTCCTTCTTCGGTTTGCGGCTCTTGTCACCGGCCTTGGACCAGTCCCACCAAATCTTGGTCGCCTTGCATTTCGAATACAGCGGCGAGTGGCACGTGTTGCAGGCCAGGGTTTCCGTGTGTTTGTTCAGGTGATGATCGAGAATTTTCTGACCGTAGTGGGGTTTTGTCGTATGGCAATCCTCGCAGGAACGGCTTCCCTCGGCAACCGGTACGGATGTACTCCGACCGTAGATCTTGTGATTTCTCGTTTGATGACATTCGGCACAGGCAAAATCATACCCGCCCATGTGAATGTCACAGTTGCGGTTGGGGTAGTAGAGTACACCGGACATGTCGGCATGCTTCACTGCATCGCCTCCCCCTCCTTGGAAATGGCAATCCCCGCAGGTCTTGCGGCTGGACGAGCCGACATTCTGGGCGACCTTGACCAGATCCACCTTGGGATCGGGCATACCTGCTGCAGGTGGAGCCTTCCGGTAGGTCCCGGTGGTGTCGTGACATACGAGACAGTCTATCCGACTCATGTCCTTGAAGTCGAAATTCGCGTCCTGCCATCCATACCCTGCATGGCAGCTCGTACACCGGGGCCAGTTGGGTGCTAGAGCGATACAAAAATTGTTGATGACATTGGTCCCCTTGCCGCTCTGAACGTCCTTCTGATGTCTGAGCGTATAGGGCGATGGCCCCCGCCAAAGCCAGTGGGCGGATTGAAGCATATCCCTGCCAGCATGTTCATGACAGCGCAGGCATTCACGGGTTACCTGCGTGGGTTCGGGATTTTCAGGAAGTTTGACGAGGCTTTTGTGATCCGGAACGTTCCGGGCATGACACCCGTTACAGTCCACAGGTCCCTTGTTCATCTGCTCATGACATCCCATGCACTGCTGGTGGTATGCCGCCTTGAGTCCCAATCGCTCGGGATACTTGGGATTGAAGGATTGCTGGTGGCAGGCCGAACAGCGTACGGTTTCCGAGGCATCCTCGGCTTCAGGCCGCAGATGGTGACATCGGGAGCAATCCTGGACAACGGCGGCGTGTTTCCCATGCATGAATCGGACTGGCTTGTAGCGGTCTTCCTCCGCCCGAATGATTGGGCTGTCGAGCAGAAAATAGGTGGCAGGCAGATTCTTGATGCCGATACCCAGTTCAATCAACCGCTGCTGGCGCTCCCCCGGGGTCTCTTTTCGCACACGCTCCACAAAGGGCACTGTTTCGCGGGCATGTTCCAGCGCCTTCAACTGATCTGCCGGATGGAAGGCGGCCTTGTCTTTGGCCAACTCGCTGTCACCGTTTCCGGCGGGTTTGTCTGCCGAAAATCCCACGGATCCGCCCATCCCACCGAGAATCACGATTACGATGAATACAGAACGCATCCAACCAACGATTCTTCCACGGTTCATGGGCGCACCTCCTTCAATGCAGCGGCCGATATCACCGGGAAAAACGTCACGACGATTCGGTAAATGAACATCAGGGCTGCAATCAGGCCCAACGTGATCAGAATCTCGCCGATGGCCGGAAAATACGGTGTATGGGTGACGGGAGAGCTGAATCCGACAAGAAATACATTGACCCGATTCAGCAAGACCCCACCCACGATCAGGACCGATACGGTGAACAGGCCTTTGCGGGACGTGCGCACCATGGGAAACCACAACAAGATCCAGGGCAGCACCACCCCGAGCCCGACTTCCACCAGAAAGGCGTTGCTGGCCGCAGTTCCCTCCAACAAATGGACATACGTTCCACGAACGACCATATCCCCGATTTTGAGCACGAGATAGATGCCCAACAACAGCACCGTAAACCGACTCAGACGGGAAAGCACCTTCATTTCGGAATCGAGCCTCAGAGAGCTGCTGACAAGCGTGGTCTCGAAGATCACCATCGGATATCCGACGGCAAAGGCCGAGGTGAGGAAGAGCAACGGCAGGATAGGTGTGTACCAGAGCGGATGCAACTTGGTCGGAGCAATGAGCATCAACGCCCCTAAACTGGACTGGTGCATGCAGGAGAGCACGACACCCGCGATGATGAAGCCCCCCATGATCCTTCCGACGATTCCGTTCAACCACCCCAGCAGCGGAATGGTCTTGCCGAACCGTTCGGCGACGATCGGTATGAATTCGATGTAAAGCACGGTCAGGTACGTCATGACGCACATGCCAACTTCAAAGAGCACGGAATTGAAATTCCAGAAAATCATCGGCTTCCAAATGGCCCAGGTTCTACCGATGTCGACCATGAGGCCCAGAACCACAAAGGTATAGCCTAAAACGGCAGTCAGCAGAGCGGGCCGGACGACGGGCTCATATTCATGTTTGCCGAAAATATGGGTGACGGCTGCCGTAGTGAAGCCGCCTGCAGCCAGTGCGACCCCCGATGCGACGTCGATGCCGATCCAAATGCCCCACGGCCTGGCGTGCGAAAGGTTGGACACGTACCCGATGCCGCCGATGTACCGGGCGATGATGGCTACCGCGCCAGCAATCATGAATCCGAACATGACCCATACACCGGGCGTCCAGAACGGTATGTTCAATGGGCGAGCGGCTGTGTGGTGCATTCAGACCTCCTTTTCTTTCCGGGATTGCCGCCACATGATTCCCGCCAGAGCGGCATACAGCATGACCGGTGACCAGAGATAGCTGTACAATGTATGCTGCACCGTTTCAGAGAGTTTCGGCATCGGTCGGTTCGGAACGTTCGGAAATCCGACAGCCGCAAAATCGACGTCAGAAAGATACAACCAGGACGTTCCTCCGGCTTCCGTCTCACCATAGACATGATCGATGTATTTGGCTGGATTTTGGGAAATCCGCTGATGGGCCATCTGCAACAGGACGCTGCGCTTGCCGAAGGTAATCGCTTCTGTCGGACAGGCGGATGCACATCCGGGTTTTCCACCTTCCTTGACGATTCGTTCATAACAGAAGGTGCATTTCTGAACTTTCGGCGTCCAAGGGTCGGAATATTCATAAGCGGGGATTTCGAAAGGACATGCTACCATGCAGTAGCGGCATCCAATGCACTTGCCGACATCGTAATGAACGGCACCGTTTTCCTTTTTCGTGAGAGCGCCGACGATACATGCCGACACACAGGCGGGATCCTGGCAGTGCAGGCACTGCACTTTGACGAACGTCGGCACCAGTTGACCCTGATCGCCCCGCTTGCCCGTATGGTAACGGTTGACGACCGTATAGGCTTTTTCATCCGGCCTCCTGGCCCGGTCGAACACGCGCAGGTCATCGAACCGAACCGCAGGCTCCGGAAGATGGTTGACTTCGTTGCAGGCAAGCTCACATTTTCGACAGCCCACACAACGGGTCAAATCCACCAGACAACCATAGGGATCCGGCGGTGCCTTGGACTGCCATGCATGGGACGTCTTCGGTTCACCCGCTATTGCAGCGGATGCGCCGATACCGACGACCTTGAAAAATTCTCGACGATCGAGTTTCACGATACCTCCTTCCAATGGGCTGGTGAATAGCATCGTCCCCGCTGATGGGGCCGATTCCACAAATACTATGTTGCCATCATTCGATCAGGGGCCGAATCATGGCTGCCTCTTCCAGGGCAACGCCGCTCATGACATGGGCAATATTGCCACCGAACATCCGGCTCATCAGCCCCATGTTCATCTCTGCGATGCGGGTCCCTCCGTCCTTGGCCCGAAACACACCGATCCGGCAGGGCATGATGGCCGTCACGATCTTGTCGGCATCGTTCTTCAGAATGTTGTAGGCATGATGCGGTTGACAGATGGACAGAATCTTCACCGGCGTCATATCCTCATGCCCAGCCTCCTGAAGGGTTTGTTGAAGATCGTAGATTTTGGGCACTTTCCAGTGGCCTGAAAGCGCGTTTCGTTCGATGGCTGATACCGTTTCCTCGAAGGAAAGACGGCTTCTATAAACCCGAATCATCAGCTTGGGCATCAGCACCCACACCGCAACGCCCATGAGGGCGATGCCGACTACCAATCCCAATAGAAAGCCCATGGTAAAGACTCCTTGTCATGGAAATTCACATCCGTCGCGCGTCGTTCAGGCATGCAATCGCCATCTTCCGATAAGCCCCTTGCCCCTACGGGCTCTTTTTCTCAGCAGGGCCATGTCGGCACGCCATGCATCTTCAGCCCACAACCGCCAACCGCTGTACTTTGATCTCGGCCTGGTCCAGAATGTCGGGGACTATATCCGTCCATCCCAGCGGCATGATGTGCACCCCCTGGACACGGTCTTTGAGTTTTCGGATCATCCGGGCCGTCATCTCGGCCGCCTTTTTCTTGCGATCGGCCTTATCAACGGATCCGATTTCATCGATCCAGCTCTGGGGAACCGTGATGCCGGAAACGTTTTCGTTCATGTATTTCCCCATCTGGGGGGATTTGAGAACGACAACGCCGAGCTGAATAGGACGTGCCATGGATGCTGCCCTGTCGATGAACCGATCGAAGACGGCCTCGTCGTATACGGCCTGTGTCTGAAAAAATTCGGCTCCGGCATCCACTTTCTTGCGCATCTTGATCAGTTGCAGATCGATGGGTTCGAAATTCGGATTGACCACCGCTCCATAGGCCATATCCGGCGGGTTTTCAATCGGATGCCCGGTGATGTCGAATCCGTTTCGCAGTCCCATCGCCATGTGCAGCAACTGAACGGAGTCGAGATCGAAAACGGGCTTGGCCTCCTTGTGATCCCCCAGTTGAATGTGATCGCCTGTCAGCAGGAGCACATTGTCGATGCCAAGGGAGTAGGCGGTCAGCAAATCGCTCTGCAGGGCGATCCGGTTTCGGTCGCGACAGGTCAGCTGGTAAATGGGCTCAATCCCTTTCTCTTTCAAGAGAACACTGGCAGCGAGGGACCCCAGACGCATGACGGCCGACTGATTGTCCGTCACGTTGACGGCATGCACATGATGTTGAAGAAACATCGCTTCCTTGGCGCACGTAGGATGGATGTTTTTGTCCCTGGAAACTGCTCCCTTGATGGGACCGACCTCGCTGGTGACGACGAAGATACCTTGTTCGAACAACTGGGTGATTTTCATAATGCACTCCGCCTGGGGGATCCGCTTCGATTGTTGACGGTATGTTTTCCCGCGAGAGAAATGAAGGTGGCCTCTTCCGGGCTGACTTGAAGCCTTCGGGGCCTGCTCCATTTCGCATGGTTCTTGGGCTCGCGATAGGGTTCCAGCAGATGGGTCCGTCCGAGTCGCTTCAATCGTTCGTAGATCAGAATCCAGCCGCAGGGCTTTTCCGGATCCACCTCGCAATGTCCATTTTCCGCTCCACCGCACGGGCCGTTCAGCAATTGCTTGGAGCACAAGGTCATGGGGCAGAGCCCGCCGGTCCCTTCGATGACACATTCGCCACACAGGGAACAAAACTCTTCGATCTCCGTAGCGGACACGGTTTCGCCGCCGAAAATCGTGTCACACCCCGGATGGACCATGGCTCCGTCCGTAGCATCGATCACCGTGTGAATCCCCTGTCCGCAAGCAAGCACCAGGAAGGAATCCGCATGCCGGGTCTGCTCTCCATAATCCTCCCGAAGCACTTTTCGGGTGTTGTCGAGCTTGCATAGACTCATCCCCTGGGGTCCGGGAGTGGCATAGCCAACCACTTGAACTCCGCAAGCAATCAGCCTAGCGACCATAGCAGCCGTTTCATCGGGACCCCCGGAATGACACTTCCAGGCACAGTTGTAACAGCCGACGACAAAAACTTTTTCGTATGGATCGATATATTGCACAATTTCATCGATGGGTTTCTGAATGGTTGCGTGCACGACATTCCTCCAGTTAGTAGACGAAAACGGCTTTGGATTCCATGGCTTCGGCGTTGACCTTGGCCGCGGCCGCCGGTTCGGTGCCTTCGATGAGATCGGTTTCGGAGATGTTTCGTTCCCGAATACAAGGGACACAAACCAAAATCCGGCCGCCAAGCGCCTGAAAATCGGCCATCAGCTTCTTGACCGGAGAAAATCCATGGGCCGAAACCATGTGATCCGTATACCCCTTTTGGGCGAGATATACCCCGTTGCCCTGAAGAACGACCGTTGCTCCGACGTCCATGGCCAGAGCGGCATTGCCGAGCACCCAAGGAAGGGTGGACCGTTCGGGGTTTTCAGCGGCACAGGTCAAGATATACAGTATTTTTTCAGAACCTTCTTCCATGAGATTACTCCTTTTGGTTATCTATAGTATTGATGCGCTCGCAAAAAGTCAGGAAGTCTCTGTCGAGTCGCGGGGTGACTGGGGAACCTTTTTCGCTGCTGCGAAAAAACTCAGCCGCCCGATCTCGTAGGATCGGACGGATGGCCAGACAGCAAACAGAGGCTGGTTGAATCGCAACGGCTTGCTTTTCAATCGATAGTTCGATCCAGTACGTCCGTCCGATCCAACGATATCCGGCGGCTTCAAACAGGTTTTCGCAGCAAGCTCAAAAGGCTTCCCCAGCCACCCCGCTTATGCCCGACATTTACAAAGAGCACGGGAAAATCGACTTTTTGCGGCCTCATCATGGATGATGGTCCCGCAAAAAGGCTATCTGCCCTCACTTCAGCAACTCCTCGATCTTTGCAGCGTTAAATCCATCCACCATTTTCCCGTCGATGAAGAAGGCGGGGGTGCTGCTGATGCCGATCGCCTGTGCATCCGCCCGTTCCTTACGGACTGCTTCCTGGTACTTGCCTTCCAGCTTTTTCAGAACCGCTTCGGCGTCTTCACCGTTGGCCTTCTTGAATTCGGCGAATCCCTCCAGGAATTGCTGGATGACTTCCTTTGGATCGTGCGATGGATTGAGAAAGGTATAGGCATAGTCTTCCGCTTCCATGGGCTTGACACCGAGATGTTTGAGGTCGTTCAAGGCCATGCATGCAGCTTCGCTTGCGGGGCTCAGCGGGAAATGAGCGGTCCGAAGGGACCGAAGCTTTCCTTTGTTTTCCATGAGCCATCCCCATCCCTTTCGGCAATGAGGGCAGAACGGATCCGAAATCAGAATGACATCGTGGGTTCCCGTGCCCCGATAGATTTCCTTCCCATAGGCGGGGTCGATGTGCTCGATGGTTCGAAGCTCGCTCAGGGCATCCCGGACAAGGCTTTTTCCGGTCGACAATTCCTGCACGTCCGGGTAGATAAACGTACCACTGGGATCAACGATCAGGGTGACGACCTCGGATTCCTTCTCGGCTGTCGGAGTTGCCACCCGAAATCGGACTCCATAAAGGGTTCCTGTCGGCAGGTCGATGGTTGACGTTTTCTCGATGGTGACGTGTTTCTCCGTGGCTTGCAGGAATCGGGGGTCTTTGTTGCCTTTCAGGATTCGGATGCGCTCGGCCGCATGTCGTCGAAAAGCAGCCTCATCGAGCCGGGGTGAAGGGTCAGCGAGAGCTGCGGAAGCCTGAAGAAGAACGAGACCCAAAAGCATGCTGAAAACACAGGCCCAGCCGCGATGGGTGTTGGATGACTTCTGTGAATCAAGATGGCTGAACATGAATATCTCCTGTAGACTCAAAGATGATGGCCCCGCATGATCCAAGGGTACTTCCTGTAAGGTCTCTACCCGCCTACGATCTACCGCCACTACCTACTACTCTGCCGCTCTATCCAGGAAACGATTTTTTCCGCCGCGACGGCTCGGTGGTCGGGATATGAGAGCATATGATCCGCATCGGGGATGATTTCGAGGGTAATTCGCTGTGGATTGAGCTTGCGGGCTTCGTATGCCTCGGCTACCGGAATCAGCTCGTCCTTTTCCCCGTGAACGATCATCAGCGGTCGGTCGAGATTTCGTACGGTTTCCGGAAGGCTATGGGAGCCGGCATCCTTGAAAAAACCGGTGGTCAGCTCCAGGGTTCGATTCCGGCTGGAGAAGGTGATTTTTCCGGAAGCCTTGAGTTCCTCGATTTGTTGCGGCCCCAGGAATTTCAACGGATCGAATCCCATGAGCCGGGAACCGATGGCTGCAACGGCTCCAACTTCTGGAATGCGGGGCATGGACAACACGGCTATCGCACCCCCCATGCTATGTCCCACCAATCCGATCCATTGGTCGGCCCCCTTGTCCCGAAGCCAGTCGACCGCAATGCGCATCTCCCGGATATGCTTGCTCAGGGAGGACTCGGCGAACAGACCCTGACTCTGCCCGTTACCGGAAAAATCGAAGCGCAGCACGTAAAAGCCTCGGTTTTCGAGCCGGCTTGAAATCTCTCGCAGAATGCCGGTGTGTCTCGAGCATGTAAAACAATGCCCCAGAACCACCCCTTTTCCGTTCGGTGTATCGGGACGATGGAAGGTCGCCGCAAGGGCTTCGCCTGCGTGATTGGGAAACGTGATTTGTTCCTGCGTCATATGCAATGCCATCCTTCGATTCTGCCCACCACCCGCTGCCCACTGCCCACTGCCTACTGCCCACTACCCACTGCCCACTACCTACTGCCCACTGCCCACTGCCCACTAAATATCCACGCTCTGACCAGGCAACGGCACGAAAGCCTGAAATCCCTCCTTCACCAAGGTCTCTTCCATCGCCAGAGACTGCTCTTCCTCACCATGGACAACGGCGATTTTCCCAAACTTCAGGTTGGTTTCCTTGAGGAACCGCATCAGTTCATTCTTGTCAGCATGTGCACTGAATCCACCCAACCGGACAACGTGGGCCTTGAGCGGATATTCCTTGTTCAGGAATTTCACGATCGGAGCAGCTCCGCTCCTCCCCCCTGCCTCGTATTCGAGACCCTTGTCCTGGATGCGTCTTCCAAGGGTGTTCTCCGCCATGTATCCGACGATGAGGATCGTATGCTGGGGCTGGTGAATCTTGTAACGCAGGTGATGCAGAATACGTCCTGCTTCACACATTCCCGATCCGGCGATGACGATGTGGGGCTTTTCTTCCCGCATCAGGGCCATGCTCGCTTCGACGCTCTCGATGAAGGTGACTCGGTCGAAACGGAACGGGTTTTCCCCTTTTTCGAGAAAGGTCTTGTGTGCATGGTCATCGAAGACTTCGGGATGTTCGGCAAAAACCTTGGTGATCTTGGAGGCGAGGGGACTGTCCACGAAAATCGGCACGTTGGGTACAGCCTTTTCGTCATAGAGCTCATGCAGCCGGTACAGAATATCCTGAGTTCTTCCATAGGCGAATGCCGGAATGAGTAGGGTCCCGCCCCTTCCGACCGTTTCGGTCAGAATATCCTTCAGTTGATTCTTCAGATCCTGGCCGGGTTCATGCTCTCGGTTGCCGTAGGTGCTCTCCATGATCAGCAGATCGATTCGGCGGTCTTCTTCCGGAAACCGGATGGTCGGGTTTTTCAGAAGCGGCATGTCGAATCTGCCGATGTCTCCGGTAAACAGAACCCGCTTGAGAGAACCGTTCTCCGAAATGCGTACCAGTACCATGGCTGAACCCAAAATATGGCCCGCATCGTAGAATTCGGCACTCATGCGGGAGCCGACGGATACCCGGTATCGATAGGGGATTCCTTCCAGTGCGGCGATGGCCTTTTCGGCATCCGCAATCGTATAGAGGGGTTCCACCCGGTCCAGCCGATACTGGCGGAGTAACTCCTCGATCGCCTTCAGATTGAGTTCGTTCGGCCCCGTTTTCAGGAGCGCCTGGATCTGGTCCCTCTCTTTTCGAATGGAATTCTGATTTTTCCCCTGGCCCTTCATCTGCATCAGTGCGTTTCGGGCGGTCTTGTAATTCAAATAGGCCGCATCTGACTCCTGAATGTGGGCGCTGTCCAAAAGCAGGTGGGCGCATGCATCGGCCGTCGCCCGGGTACAGAAGACTTTTCCGGAAAATCCTTTCTTGACGAACAGGGGTAGCCTTCCGGAATGATCGATGTGGGCATGGGACAGCACCACGTTCTGGATCAATTTGGGCGAAACGGGGAAGGTCGTGTTCCGGTTTTCGCTTTCCTTTCTACGTCCCTGGATGAGTCCGCAATCGAGCAGAACGCTTTCGTCCTGACAGCGAATCAGATGCATGGAACCGGTCACTTCCCGAACCGCTCCAAAAAATTGTACGTTCATCACGTCAACTCCTGTTTCAGCATGCAGCAAGCTATGCGATGGACGGGTTTTCCGTCCGCCCCGTAAACAATGTTTCCCGGCTGAATCAGCCGGTTCATGACGCAACCTTCCGGAATGTCGAGTTCGAAGAGTTCTCTTTCGGTAAGGGGAGGGCGCTCGCAGAGCCGGTTGTCGACGATCTCGAGGCTGTGCAGGGGATGGTCCTCGCATAGGGGACAACGATACACCCTGCCGTTTGGAAAGATGAACGCGTTGTCCGCCACCTTTCCGGCACACTCGAAGGTTTCGTCCGGTTCGAGATATACCTTGGGATAGGTGACCGTTATGCCCCGCTCGGCCGCCTCTTCGGCAACCCGCGGAACATTGTCCAGCCAGACAGACGCTTCCGTCTGGCCGGTTTCAGTTTTGGATGCCGATTGGCCCCTCAGCCCGACCACTTGAATGAAGAATCGATGGACACCGAGGGACTGCAGCAAGGCGGGCATCCGGGGAAGTTCGTGGATATTGGCCGAGCTGACCGTAAAGATGACGCTAATACCAAAGCCGGCAGCAACCGCTTTGCGAATCCCCTGGATGACGGCATCGAAGCATCCTTTGCCCCGAAGTCGATCGTTCGTTCGAGCCTCGGCCCCATCCAGGCTGAAGCTGATGGCATCGACTTCATCGGGTGAGATCTTGTCCAGAATGTCGTGAAAGAGAAATCCATTGGTATCGATCGTGATGGACTGGTAGCCGCGCTGTCGGGCATGTCGAACGGCATGCGACAGGTCGGGATGCAGGGTGGGTTCCCCTCCTAAAAAAATGATGTTTGCGGAAGGTTTTCTCGCTGCAAAGAGGTCGATCCAGGCTCGGATGGTTTCGATGGGGAGAGTCCGCGTTCCGTGGGCGCTCGGGTTGATGTAGCAATGTTTGCAGCTCAGGTTGCAAGCCGTCAGGATATGGAAGAAAACGTTCACCCGGTCTTTGGAGAATTCGACGGTTCGTATCCTGCGTCCGGATGCCATGGCAGGGTCTCCGCGCTATTCCATACAAAATTTCGACAGGCTGTCGTCGAAGGCCACCGGGTAGCAGCCATCGAAGCAGGCTTTGCAGAAATGATTTTCGGGATGTGGCACACCGGTGGATTCGAGCAGTCCGGGAAGGCTCAGATAATGCAGGCTGTCCAATCCGAGAAAATCCCTCAACTGGTCGACGTTCATCTTGGAGGCGATCAGCTCCCCCTTGGTGGAAAAGTCGATGCCGTAATGACACGGAAACCGATGCGGCGGCCCACTCACCCGAAGATGGACCCGCTTGACCCCCAATTCCCGCAAGGCCTTCACCCGGGTTTTCACTGTCGTCCCTCGGATGATCGAATCCTCGATAATGATGATATCCTTTCCTTTCAGAAGTCCCTTGATCGGATTGAGTTTGACCCGGACGCCGAAATCCCGCATGCTTTGGGTCGGCTGAATAAAGGTTCTGCCCACATAATGGTTTCGGATCATCCCCATCTCGAACGGAATGCCGGACTCCTCGGAATAGCCCAATGCCGCATAGGTTCCCGAATCTGGAAAGGGCATGACCATGTCGGCCTCGACCGGTGCTTCCTGGGCCAGACGTTTGCCGTGGGCCTTGCGGGTGATGTAGACGTTTTTTCCGTAAATGGTGCTGTCGGGGCGGGCGAAATAGATGAATTCGAAAATACAGAAGGAACGCTTCCGTGTAAAAGGGGTACGCAGGCTTTTCATGCCGTTGGGGCCGATGATGATGATTTCTCCGGGATCGATTTCCCGAACGAAATCGGCCTCGACAAGATCGAGGGCGCAGGTTTCGGACGCAAGGATATAACTGCCGTTGAGTTTCCCGAGGCATAGCGGTCGAAATCCATTGGGGTCTTTGATGCCGATGATCTCGCCGTTGCTGGTCATCAAGATCATGGAAAACGCCCCCTTGATCCTGGAGACGGCAGCCATGAGCGCCTGCTCGAAACCCAAATGGAGGTTTTTTACGAACAGGTGCAAAAACACCTCGCTGTCCATGGTCGTCTGGAAGATGGAGCCGCCTTCTTCGAGTTCCGCCTTGAGCAGGTGGGCGTTGACGAGGTTCCCGTTGTGCGCTACGGCGTAGGAGCGCTGCTTGTGGTGAACCACAAAGGGCTGGGCGTTGGTGAGAATGGAGCTTCCGGTGGTGGAGTAGCGCACGTGTCCGATGGCGCTGTCTCCTTTGAGTTCATCGAAATGCCCCATCTCGAAGACGTCCGATACTAGCCCCATGCCTTTGTGGGCCACGATGGCGCGATGTTTGGAGACAGCGATACCCGCACTTTCCTGCCCCCGGTGCTGCAGCGCGTAGAGTCCGAAATAGCAAAGCCGTGCCGATTCGGGATGGCCGTACACACCGAAAAGCCCACAAGCCTCCCGGGGCTTTTCTTCGAAGATGTCAACATGGGAAATGCCGGTTTTCATGATGACTCGCTTTATTCGATGAAGCGGCGATCCTTGCCGGATTCGGTCGATTGTGCGTAATAGTCCTGCAGGGCTGTCACTTCCAGGGTCTTGGTCTTCAGCGACTCGATGCCCCGTGCGATGGCGATGGCTCCGGCGAGGGTGGTGGTGTATGGAACGGCGTATTTCAGTGCGGCCCGTCTGAGGTAATATCCATCCCGCTTGGTTTGGTTGCCGAAGCCGGTGTTGACGATGAGATGGATTTCGCCGTTCTTGATGGCGTCGACCACATGGGGCCTTCCCATGGACACCTTGTTGACCACCCGGTTGGGAATGCCATGTCTGGAAAACCATTCTCCAGTGCCGTGGGTGGTCACGATGCCGAATCCCATTCGTTCGAAATGCCTTCCGAGGTCCAGCGCTGCCTGCTTGTCCCTGTCCTTTACACTGATGAACACGTTGCCTGCAAGCGGCAATTTCTGCCCCGATCCGAGCTGGGCCTTGGCGAATGCCAGACCGAATTCATCGGAGATTCCCATCACCTCACCGGTGGACTTCATTTCCGGGCCCAGAAGCGTATCCACATCCGGAAAGCGGTTGAATGGAAGAACGGCTTCCTTGACCGAAACGTGCTTCGGAACCATTTCTGTGGTGAGCCCGACTTCATCGAGAGATTGCCCCATCATGAGCCGGGTCGCCAGCTTGGCAAGCGGCACGCCGGTCGCCTTGCTCACAAACGGCACCGTTCGGGAAGCCCGGGGATTGACCTCGAGCACGTACAGCCGATCGGCCTTGACGGCATACTGGACGTTCATGAGTCCCACGACGCGAAGCTCCTTGGCCATGGCTTTGGTGGCTCGTGTAATCTCCTCGATCATCGCGGGTTTCAGGCTGAAGGGCGGAAGCACGCAGGCAGAATCCCCCGAATGGATTCCGGCTTCTTCGATATGCTCCATGATGCCGCCGATGACGGTTCTGCTGCCGTCGGAGATGGCATCGACATCGACTTCGATGGCGTCTTCCAGAAAATGATCGATCAGCACCGGATGCCCCGGAGATGCAGCAATGGCAAGCCGCGTGAACCCTTCGAGTTCGGATCGCTCGTAAACGATTTTCATGGCCCTTCCACCCAACACATAGGAAGGCCGAACCACCACGGGGTAGCCGATGACTTCGGCTACGGCCAGGGCTTCCTCCACCGATTCCGCTGTCCCGTTGGCGGGCTGCTGCAGCCCCAGCCGTTTCAGCATGGCCTGAAACAGCTTCCGGTCCTCGGCCATGTCGATGCTTTCCGGCTGGGTTCCGAGGATGGGAACCCCCGCCCGGTGCAGTGCCACCGACAGGTTGAGCGGGGTCTGGCCACCGAACTGGACGATGACGCCTTCGGGATTTTCCGTTTCCACGATATGCATCACATCTTCGAAAGTGAGCGGCTCGAAATAGAGCTTGTCCGACGTATCGTAATCGGTGCTCACCGTTTCCGGGTTGCTGTTGACCATGATGCTTTCGATGCCCATTTCCCGAAGCGCCATGGAGGAGTGCACACAGCAGTAGTCGAATTCGATGCCCTGCCCGATTCGGTTGGGACCTCCGCCCAGGATCATCACCTTGCGCCGACCGCTCACCCGCGCCTCGGATTCCCGCTCGTAGGTCGAATAATAATAGGGGGTTGCCGCCTCGAATTCGGCGGCACAAGTGTCGACCAGCTTATAGGCAGGCTGGATTCCGAGAGCTTTTCGGTGCATTCGCACATCTTCGGCATTCGTTCCGGTGAGATGGGCGATCTGGATGTCGGAAAACCCGTTTCGCTTGGCTTCCCAGAGCCGGTCTTCCGAAAGTGGACGTTTCTGAGCGGCAAGCTCGTTCTCCATCTCGACGATCTGCCTCATCTGATTCAGAAACCAGGGATCGATTTTCGTCAGCTCATAGATTTCGGATAGGTTCATGCCCTGCTTCAAGGCATGGTGCACATAGAACAATCTTGCCGAATTGGGTGTGGCAAGCTTCTGCCGGATTTCGGCCGGTGTCGGGGTTCCGTCCTTTCCATCCGCTCCAAAGCCGTGCCGTCCAATTTCGAGGGAACGTAGCCCCTTCTGCAGGGCTTCTTTGAACGTACGGCCGATCGACATGGTCTCCCCGACGGATTTCATGGCCGTGGTGAGAGAATCGGGGGTTTCTGGAAATTTTTCGAAGGTAAAGCGGGGAATCTTCACCACGCAATAGTCGATGGTCGGCTCGAAGGAGGCCATGGTCCGGCCGGTGATGTCGTTCGGGATTTCATCGAGGGTGTATCCAACGGCCAGTTTGGCTGCGATCTTGGCGATCGGATACCCGGTTGCCTTGGAGGCCAGGGCCGAGCTTCGGGAAACCCGCGGGTTCATTTCCACAACGACGATATCCCCGTTTTCAGGATTGACGGCAAACTGAACGTTCGATCCGCCGGTATCGACACCGATTTCCCGCATGATGGCGATCGATCCATCCCGAAGCCGCTGGTATTCCTTGTCCGATAGGGTCTGGATAGGTGCCACCGTGATGCTGTCTCCGGTATGCACCCCCATGGGATCGATATTCTCGATGGAGCAGATGATGACGACATTGTCCTTGTTGTCCCGCATCACTTCAAGCTCGAATTCCTTCCATCCGAGAACCGATTCCTCCAGCATCACCTGGCCGATGAGGCTGGCATCCAGACCGGACCGGACGATCGTCTCGAGATCTTCCGGATTGTAGGCCACCCCGCCTCCGGTTCCGCCCAGGGTGAAGCTGGGTCGAACGATGATCGGAAAGCCGATTTCCCGGGCGATGGCGCGGCTCTGTTCCATATCGGTGGCGATTCCGCTTTTCGGAATTCGAAGCCCAATCCGCTGCATGGCCTGGCGGAAGAGATCCCGATCCTCGGCTTTCTGGATAGCAGGAAGCGATGCCCCGATCAACTCGACCCCATAGCGATCCAGCACACCGGCTTTAGCGACTGCGACGGCCGTGTTCAAACCCGTCTGTCCGCCCAAAGTCGGCAGCAGTGCATCAGGACGCTCCTTCTCGATGATCCGGGCGACGATGTCGGGCGTGATGGGCTCGATGTAGGTGCGATCGGCCATCTTCGGATCGGTCATGATGGTGGCCGGATTGCTGTTGATCAGAATCACCCGGTAGCCTTCTTCTTTGAGGGCTTTGCAGGCCTGGGTGCCCGAATAGTCGAATTCGCAGGCCTGGCTGATGATAATAGGCCCTGCGCCGATGATCAGTATGGAATGGATGTCCGTTCGTTTGGGCATGAGGGATCGGTTTCGGTTGTGGGTTATCGGTCCATCAAGCGGACGAAATCGTCGAAGAGATACCGGGCGTCGTGTGGTCCGGGCGATGCCTCGGGGTGGTACTGCACGGCGAAGATCGGCAACCTCCTGTGGCGAAAGCCCTCGAGGGTGCCGTCGTTCAGGTTCACATGGGTGATTTCGACGGATGTTGGATCGAGGCTGTCGATATCGACAACGAATCCGTGGTTCTGGGAGGTGATTTCGATCCGACCGGTCAACAGGTTTTTCACCGGCTGGTTGGCCCCTCGATGACCGAACTTGAGCTTGGATGTTCTGCCACCCATGGCCAACCCGAGCATTTGAATGCCGAGGCAGATACCGAACATGGGACGAAAGCCGAGAAGCTCCCGGACCGTTTGAACGGTGTCATGAACCGGTTCGGGATCACCGGGACCGTTCGACAGAAAGATACCGTCCGGCTTCATCTGTCGGATGACGGAGGCCGGTGTATCGGAGGGCACGACGATGACTTCACAGCCGGCTTCCTCGAGGCAGCGCAGGATGTTGTACTTGGCTCCGCAGTCCATGGCGATGACGGCTTTTTTCCCAGGGAAGCGCCAGGCATCGGGTCGCAGCAGCGACTGCGGCGCGTCATCGAAAAGGGGTTGTCCGTTTTCCCACCGGAAGGGCCGCTCGGGGGTCACCACCTGGACAAGGTTCTGCCCAATCATGCTTGGGGTCGAACGGGCCTTTTCGACACAGCGCTCCGGATCCAGATCTTCCGTCGAAATGAAGGCCCGCATGGCGCCCCGTTGCCGCAAATGCAGGGTAAGCGCTCGGGTATCGAGGTCTTCGATCCCCATCACCTGCTGCGATTTCAGGTAGTCGGCCAGGGACTGGGTCGCCCGCCAATTGCTGTAGCAAGGTTGGTATTCCCGGATGACGAAAGCGGCCACTTGAATCCGGTTGGATTCGATGTCTTCCGGATTGACGCCGTAGTTGCCGATCAACGGATAGGTCATGGTGACGACTTGTCCCCGATAGGACGGGTCGGTCAGCACTTCCTGATATCCGGTCATGCCGGTGTTGAATACGGCCTCTCCCCAGGCTTCGCCAGGACCGGTGAAGCTTTTGCAGGAGAAGGTCCTTCCGTCTTCGAGGGCGAATATGGCTTTCATCAGCAATGTTCCAGGGATGAATGGTGTCGATACGGTCGATGATAACAACTTACGAGAATTGGGAACTTTCCGCCCGATTCTCGATACACAACCCTTCCAATTCGGATGGTATCATTCCATTCGGAAATTTTCCACAAGATTCCAGACGCCGCAGGGGCAGGCCCCCACACAGAACCCGCAGCCGATGCAGCGATCATCGATCGATCGGTATTCATAACCGCCTGCCTGCAATTCCACGCGCTCGATGGCTGCCTGGGGGCAGACGGCGACACACACACCGCAATCCCGACAGGTACCACAGGAAGCACACTGGCTGCCGCATGCGTCAATATCCTCGAAGCTGTCGATCCGGGGATCGAAATATTCGAGTCTGACCCGGCCCTTCTGGATGGCCGACCGCTCATCCCGGCCCTCGGGAAGCCGGGCGAACATCCGATGGATGGCTTCTGCCGCCTTTCGCCCCATACCGATGGCATCCGTAAGAAGTCCCGGTCGGACGGCGTCTCCGATGGCGAAGACATCGGCCGCACTCGTTCGACCGTCGACATCGGTCACGATGAACCCCCGCTCGGTCTTGACGTCTTCCGGCAGGAAATCGAGATCGGGAACATCCCCGATCGAAATCACGACCGTGTCCGCCGGAATGCGCTCCCCGGTGGTCAGCACGACGGCATCCGCTTCGATGGACTGGGTGAAACAGGGATATCGAAAAACGGCACCTGCAGCCTGGGCGTGTTGTCGTTCCTTGCCGAAGGAGGCCGGCTCCTGCACATCGATCAGGGTAATGGTCTGGGCTCCCAGCCGCTTGGCTTCGGTGGCCACATCACACCCCACATTCCCTGCACCGATCACGACGACGTTTCTCCCGCACCCGATGTCGTTCGTGCGCGCCCGCCTCAGAAATTCGAGGGCCGAAAAAGCCCGCTCCACACCAGGCACCGGAAGCATTCGGGGTTTCTGGGCGCCGGTGGCGATCACGACGGCATCGAATTCGGATCGAATGGCAGCCATCTCCGCCTGGGTGAGCCGCTTTTCGAGCCGGACCTGCGGAAGAAGCGATCTGGCCCGTTCCAGTTCTCCATCGATGACATCCGATGGCACACGGGTCCTGGGGATGACGGTCGCGAGCTTTCCGCCCAGCGAATCCGCCATATCAAAGACAACAGCCTCATGGCCGTTCATCCGCAGTTGCCAGGCCGTCGATATGCCGCCTGGGCCACCACCGATGACGGCCACCCGTCTTCCGGAAAGCCCGGGCAAGTCGGGCGCTTTTGCCGCAACACTCATTTTTCCGAGCAAGGTGATATCGACGGCCGGCATGAGTGCGTTCTGCCGGGTGCAGGACTGCATGCACAGATTGGGACAGAGATAGCCGCACACACTTGCCGGAAACGGCGTATAGCGCAGGGCCAAATCGACGGCCTCGTCGAGCTTTCCCTCCCGAATGAGGCGCCAGCGCTCATGCACGGGAATCCCGCTTGGACAGGCGTCTTCGCAGGGGGATTTGTGTTTGCGGTTTTCCCACACCGGAACGAATCGGCGCAAATCCCCGGTCGGAATCAAAGGGATGGGGCTTCGGTCGAAATCGACGAGGTCTCCGATCAAGCCGCCCCTGCCCAGCTCCTTGTCCCAAACCTGGGCCCGGTATTGCGACAGATTCATCCGAAAGGATGCCGTCTTCTCCTGTGGAGATCGGGCGACCAAAAGCCGCCATTCCCCTCGCCTGCTCAAGGTTTCCAGAAGTTCCGGTCTGCCGATACCGTTCAGAAATTCTGGCAGATTCGCCGAGAGCCATTCCCAGCGGGCTTCATCGATCGTCTCCATCCGGGCGTCGGCCTGGCTGTATCCGGCATGAGGCCCCCGAAAGAACACCATACCACCGACCATCCCCACCAGGGGGCGAAAACCGAGGACATTTTCCGGATCCTGGGGATCGACACCGCAAATAACCGCAATGCCGCCCGCCATGAATTCCCCGAAATAATCCCCCACCGATCCGAGCACCCAAAGCTCGGGCGGTGAAAATCGCGGGTTGTGCTTGGTCATGGTCATGCCGCGTGCGCCGATGTTGCCCGCTATGTAAATCCTGCCCTGGGCCATACCATTTGCCACTCCGTTGGTGGCATGACCATGTACCACGATATGGGCTCCGGCGTTCAACCAACCGACATCGTCGGATGCTGGTCCCATGACTTCGATGAAGGTATTCGGAAACCCGAGAGAGCCCAACCGCTGACCGGAAGGACCCAACACCCGAACATGCACGGATCGATTTCCTGCCTTCCAGAGTCTGCCGCCGATGCCGTGATGCCCCAAGGCATGCACCTCGAGGCGGCTGTGGCCTTCCGCAACGGCTTTTTGAATGGTTTCTTCGAGAAGTCGGGATGAGATCCGCCTACCGTCCACTTTCCCTTCAATGACCGTCCATTTCGGTTCGTTCATGGCAAAACCTTCTGTTACCTACACGACGTATTGGATATGCAACCGCTCCGCAACATCCCGGTCATCGATGCCGAGTGCATCCGACATACCGATGGGAAGCGCCGTGGAGCGGCCGAGCGGTGCAATGATTTTCTTCAGTTCCGTATCGAAGCTCACATAGACATCCACGAGCCGCTCGGCCACTTTTTCCGGGTCGAGCCGACGGTACAGCCTCGGATCCTGGGAGGTGATGCCCTTGGGACATTGACCGATGTTGCAGATGTTGCACCGATCGGTTTCGCTGCCGAGGCATCCGGCGGCTGCCTGCATGATGCATTTTCCGACTTGAACGGCACTTGCGCCCAGCATGATGAGGGCTGCTGCATTGGCCGCAAGATTACCGCTCTTACCGATGCCGCCGCCTGCGATCAGCGGAATTTCGTTCTGCTTACCGCTTTGGACCAAGGTAAGGTAGGCATCCCGGATGTTGCTGGCGATGGGATGCCCCATGTGGTTCATGGACACGTTGTAGGCCGCACCCGTTCCGCCGTCTTCCCCGTCGATGGCAAGCCCACCGGCATAGGGATTTCGTACGAGGTTGTTCAGCACGGCCAGAGCCGTCGATGTGGCCGAAATCTTCGGATAGACCGGCACCCGGAATCCCCAGGCCATATACATGGACTGGATCATCTTCGCAACCGACTCCTCGATGGAATATTGGGTCTGATGGGTCGGCGGGCTGGGGAGGCTCACGCCGGGCGGAACCCCGCGGATAGCGGCAATGAGCTTGTTCACCTTGTACCACATGAGAAGCCCGCCGTCGCCGGGTTTGGCGCCCTGGCCATACTTGATCTCGATGGCGCAGGGATCTTCCTTCATGTGGGGCAGGGCATGGATGATCTCGTCCCATCCGAAATAACCGCTTGCAATCTGCAGGATGACATATTTCAGGAAACGGGAGCGCAGAAGCCTCGGCGGACATCCGCCTTCTCCCGTGCACATGCGGACCGGCATGCCCATCTGCTCATTCAGATAGGCCACTCCCATCTGCAGCCCCTCCCACATCGTGGGAGACAAGGCACCGAAGGACATGCTGCCGATCACCAGCGGATAGATCTCCCGCACCGGCGGAATCCATCCGTTTTGGTTCATGAACCGCAAGGTGTCCTCCGGATCGAGCACCCGGCCCAGCAGCGTGCGGATCTCGAATTCATGACGGCCGGCATCGAGGGCGGGGTCGGTCAACATCGAAATCCGGATGAACTTGATTCGATCCAAGACGGTTCCAGGAACGTTCCGTCTGCCGCCCCGGTTGCGGGCCTGACCGCCCTGGTTGCGGTGAAACCGGAGTTTGTCGTCTTCTTCGGCCCGGAGCGGACGGATGGCATCGTTCGGGCACACCAAGGTGCACATGGCGCATCCCACGCAGGCGTTTGTCGGAGCGGTTTTCTGCCGAATCCCGTAATACAGGGAGAAGGACGTGGATGGTTTTGCCCCGCTTCCCCAGGCGGGATCGACCGTTCGTTTCCGGAAAACCCCGAGCTCGATCGCATGAACCGGGCACACGGCCGTGCACTGGCCGCAGAGGGTGCAGCGGTCCTTGTCCCAGAGAATCTGCCAGGGCAGATCGAAGGTGCTTAGGGTCGATGGACCAATTGGGATGTTTGACGGCATATCGTTACCTCCTGTCGCTCGGGGCCGACAATGGCAGTATCCAGATACATGGGTTGGAAATCCCGGTTCTTGTTCCGGTCCGGGATGGCGGCGTCAAGGCCGCAGACTTCAGAGGAAAAGGCGAAACATCCGGGTTTCCCGCCGACGACACCCGGCCGCAGTTTCTTTCGGTCCTGCACCATGAAGAGCGAATGATCGGGCAGGCTTCCGATGATGCAATTGGGGCCGTCGATGATGAGCCTGCGGCAGGCGTGCTTGATCTGCTGCAGCAACGGTCCATCGGGGTGTCGGGCAATGTCCTCGTCCCGAAGGGGGGTGATGACATGTTTATAGGCCTCGATCCCGAAACCCAACCGGGTGATGGTATAGTGAAGGATGTGGGTAAAGACTTCCGAATCGGACTGATAGCCCGTATAACCGGGAAAATTCCGCGATTGAAGAAATTCCCGGATGGGGACAAAGGCCGTGTTCTCACCGTTGGTCATCGTGGAAAACCCTTGCAGAAAGAAGGGGTGGCAGGCATAGAGGTTGATGGCATAGTTCGTGTTCTGCCTGCCCTGGGCCATCAGGATGCGTGCCTTCAATTCCTTTCGGTCGAGCTTGAGGTGTTCGGCGATCTGGATAGGTTCTCCGATTTCCTTGATCATGATGACATCGGGCCAGAAGGAGAAGACGATCATATCCTGTTCGGCCTCACCCATGGCCCGCAGCTCGAGCCGAATCCGGACGAGCTTTTCCGCGATGCGATCGAAGCTCAGATTCTCCCATTCTTCCGGATATTCATAGGCCCGCACCAGATAGACATCCCGCTTGGGGACACCGGGCGGCGGTGTTTTGGGAACCTTGATGGAGAGCTTGAATTTGGTCATGAAGCCGATGTTCATCATGTATGCATCGAGGCGCTTCAAGCCTTTTTCCGTAAAAATACCCGAGAGAATGGGAGCATCCTTCATGTCCTCGAAGGGGCCGCCCAGATCGCGCAGAAACAGCCCGACACCCGAGCCGTCGTGGCCCTCCCGCATCACGTCGAGGGCTTCGAGGGCAACGATCGGAGACAGCGGCTCCGCGCTGGTCATCGCAAACAGTCTACACATGCATCTTCTCCTTGCCGATGGGGATCGTGCGGAAAAAGCGGGAACTTCGAATCGAAAGGCATCCGGATGGAAAGCAATCGATTGGGAAGGACAAATTAGCAAAATCGATGCCGGAAAACAAGAAGAAGGTTCTATCAACAGGGTGGGCGATCACCGGTCATCGGGAATCCCGTGAGGCGGCCTTTTTCATGCCGCTGCCGATAACCAGGACGTCGGGGATTCCTCCGATCCTTCCAATGCCTCTCGTAGGGCATCGTTTGATACCCTGCCGTCAGGGATGGGGGGTGCGACTATGGCGGCATATACAATACCGCCATACAGGTTGGGGTCGATGCAGAATATGGCGGGGCTTAACACCCCGCCATACGAGTGATTGATCATCTCCGGTTGCTGCAGGATATGAAATGCCGCCGCCTTTCAATGAGGCTGCAGCCCCCGTATGGCGGAGCTTTGTACTTCGCCGTTATGGCTGATGGCCCCGCAAAAAGTCGCCATCCACGGATTTTCTTTCAAAGCCGGGCCTCCAGCAGGAGGGCGGGTGGTGTTTTGCGAAGCAGCGGAAACTGTTTGAAGCAGCCGGAGATCGTTGGATCGGGCGGACGCAATTCATTGATATTGGTTTGAAAAACAGGATGTTGAAAACCAGCAAACAGTTCTTTCCATTTTGGCCATCCGCCCGATCTTACGAGCTCGGGCTGCTGAGTTTTTCCGCTGCTGAGCAAAATTCACCCGCCTTCCTGCGGGTCAAATGAGAGGGCCTGACTTTTTGCGGCGCCATCATGAAATAGCAGGATTGGGATAAAAACAGCTCCTTGATTAATGCTCAGCCTTGGGATCAGGGAATACTGCCGCAAAGCGGCTTATTTGAACACGAGTTGCAGCCGACGTTGCCCCGCTGCGCTCCACAACGCGGCTGAACCTGGCCGTTGGACCTCAGCGACACAAGACCTTGCTCAACACGCGAAACTCAGTGTGCAGTGCCGCCCCATTCACACTTGGAGGAACCATTTGAGACGAGACCTCGCAATCGACTACCTGCGGAGCGGAGTAACCATGCTGGTAGTCGTACATCACGCTGCATTGGCATATACCACTTTCAGTCATTACGACCCGGGACAGTACTTGAGATCCATGGCACCGGTCGTCGATATGTTCCGTTGGATGCCCCTCGACCTGCTTGTGGGATTCAACGATATGTTCTTCATGCCTCTCATGTTCCTCATATCAGGGCTATTCGTGATACCATCCCTTGAACGGAAGGGCAGTGGGCGCTATCTTTTCGACCGTGCAAAACGCCTTGGTATTCCCTTCATGATCTCCGCCACGGTGCTCAGCCCGCTGGCGTACTACCCATCCTGGCTCCTAAGCGACGAGATCATCCGGGGGGACTTTCTGCCTGGCTTCTTCGACAGCAACAACTGGACGCCAGGGCCGGCCTGGTTCCTCTGGCTTTTGCTTGCTTTCTCCGGTGGTGTCGCTGTCGCCTATCGATTGATGCCCAATGTCGTGAAAAAATTGTCCCTCTCCGCCTCATCGGCTTGGAGCCTGGTCGGCATATTCCTTGCTGTGAGCGTCTCGACAACCGTTCCCCCGCGCCTGTTTATTTTGCCCGACACCTGGACCCGTTTGTGGGGACCGTTCGTTTTTCAGACCTGGAGGCTTTTGCTGTATTTTGCCTGGTTTCTGCTGGGCGTCGCTCTCGGTGCCGCAAACCCTAAACTGTCATTATCACGTGACCATCTAAGGCCGTGGCCACTTTGGCTTGCCTTGGCAGTTTCCGTTTATGTGGCGGCTCTGCTGGGATTGAGGGCGGAGTATTTCGCGAACATGCCGGAATGGGTAATGAAAGCAATCCCTGCGACAGTTTATTCCCTCTGTTGCACCCTCGCCAGTCTTGCCGCGCTGGGTCTTGCCCGTTCTTTCTTTCGAACTACCCGGCCCCTGGCGGATAGCTTCACAGCAAACGCATACGGCATCTATGTCTTTCATTACGGTTTTGTGACCTGGAGTCAATTCTACCTGCTCACGAAACCCTTGCCGGCAGCTCTCAAATTCCTGCTCACCCTCTCTGTTGCCTTAACCGCGAGCTGGCTCCTGACGGCCTTATTGCGCAAGACAGTGGCAAGTGAAGTCCTCTGATAGGGGGAAACCTGGAGTGTTGATCGTTGATCTTGGTCGGAATTGCCAAGCCCATTCACGGCATGTGTCGACAGGCGAAGCTCTTTCCTACAGGAGCTGATAACATCCCGTCACCCGATCGATCGTCTGTCCGTCCAGATAATCGGCAATGGCCCGATCGTATTGTGCCGTGTGCCTGAAGGCCTTCTGGGCCAGCCGGAACCGCAGATCGATGGAAGTCGATCCCCCGAAGCGTTCCATCTCATCGAGGATGACATCGTAATCGGCGGGATCGACGACAGAGGCCACCCGGATGAAGTTCTTGGCAGCAGCCCGGATCATGCAGGGGCCACCGATGTCGATGTTGCCTCGGGCTTTCTCCACGGTGACATCCGATTTGAGAATGGTCTTTTCGAAGGGATAGAGGTTCACGACGACCATGTCGATGGGTACGGCATGGGTCCGTTCGAGGTCTTTGCGGTGGGCAGGATTGTAGGTTTCGGTCAGAAGTCCCAGGTAAATCTTGAAGTCGAGGGTTTTTACCAACCCGCCCTGGGTTTCGGGCTGGCCGGTGTATTCCGACACCTGACGTAGGTGGTCATCCGCCGGACCGAGAAAGGAACGAATGGCCTCATAGGTGCCGCCCGTGGAAAAGATGGTGATCCCCGGTTGGATATCCAACATCCGGGTGACGAACGGTTTCAATCCTTCCTTGTCCGAAACGCTGATCAGAACGTTCCGAACCTTTACCCGATTGTCGATGCGATCCACGACGTTCAGTTGCATTGGTTTCACCTTTCTCCTTCATATTCCTGTAAGAATCGATCGAAAAACCCTTCCATGAAGCGATGCCTGTCGTTTGCCATTCTTCGGCCTTCTGCGGTCAGCATGATATCCCGGATCTTGCGGAGCCTTACGGCATATTCCCGATAGCCTGTATCTGCAGCCGTATAGGGCAAGGTTTCGGATAGGGGGATTTCCGGGCAGTGCAGCCTTGCCCCGATTTCACCGGCGAACAGATAGGCCCGTGCAATTCCGATGGCCCCGATGGCATCGAGTTTGTCGGCGTCGAACACGACCTTGGCCTCGAGGGTGACCGGGGTCTCCTTGCCGCGGAAGCGGTGACTCCGGATGCAATGCAATACATTGTCCTGCTGGGCGGCCGTAAATCGGAAACCGTTTCGATGCAGAATGGTTTCGGCGAGTCTTCCGCCGTAATCGGCATGACAGAGGCTTCCCTCGGATTCGTCTTCCACCGAACGGCCGATATCGTGAAGGTAAGCGGCCGTGACAACCACATCCATATCTGCGCCTTCCGCCCGTGCAATCCGCTGTGCCAGCCGAACCACCCGCAGGGTATGGTCCCAACCGTGGCTTCCTCGTCCATCTGTGAAAAAGGAACGGGCGATCTGCTCGATGCAACCGAAATCGATCATCCGGACACCTTTGCGGTCAGTGTGTCACAGCGTACATCGAAGACGACGGTCCGCCGCAGGATTTCTTCCGGATAATCGGTCGAAAAGCAAGCACCATCGGCATAGCGCCGAAGAATGCGGTCGAGGGTCATCCGTTTTTCTGCAGCTTCCTCGATGAACCGAACACGCCCGAACCCGACGACACTCTCGTAGCGCATGCTCCAGGAACAGCCGTTCCCATGCCTCAGAACATCGTAACCTGCAACGGCGCTGATGCAGACATCCGGATGGTTCCGCAAAGCCGCGATCTTTCGTCCCTCCGAAGCACTGTGAAACGAGAACGTTCCATCCCGATAGGCGAAACACATGGGCAGGACATAGGGAATTCCGTTGTCGTTCAATGCGATGTGGCAGATGCAACAGCGGCCGATGATATCCTCGATAGCTTCAACACTCTGAATTTCCTTATCGTGTCGTCTCATGTTCAGCCCAGATTCATGACTGCCGAAAAACGGTCGAATTCCGTCTCGACTGGAAGTCCCTTCTCTTTCAGAATGGCGATCATTTCCGGTGCGTTGAATCGTAGATACGGATTGACGTCGCATTCATCGACCAGAGTCGATCGGACGAACGAGGGGGTATAGCGTTTCAGATAGCCGTCGATATGGGGGTTGGTGGGTTCGACGATGCGTGCGAAGGCCATGGCGTATTCGACATAGTCATGCCCGGCCAGAATGACCGTATCGGATGGAAAGGAGAGAAGCCTCAGCATCGATCGGTAGAATGCCTCAAGGTCACCGGAGAAGCAGTTCCCAACCGTTCCGTTGAACAGGGTATCCCCGGTGATCAAATACCCGGGAAGGTGAAAACACCTCGAATCCATCGTATGCCCCGGTGTCGAGAGAACCTGGATGTTCATGGAACCAATATGCAACATGGGCTCCTGAAGCAGCATATCCGTTGGGATCAACCGGGAAGGCATGCGGCTGAGCAGTTCCTTCGTTCCACAGTTGTGATCCGGATGCTCGTGGGTATGAGCGACCGCCTCCAGTCGAAGACCGTTTTGATTCAGATAGTCGACGATTTCTGAGACCGAACCCGGATCGATGGCAATGGCCCGGGCCTCATCGTGGACAACATAGGCCAGGTTGTCTGAGGCATATCGGAATTGATGAATGTGCATCGAAATGTCCTTTAGGCTGGATCCATGGTGCTGCCGGGGCCGATCATGTAGACTCTGCGGAATGGTGCATGCGGTCTCATTTCCCTGCAAGTGCTACCTTACGAAAACCGCCATCTGTCGTCAAGGAGTGTATCCAGTGAATGAACGAATGACCGGTCAACGTTGATGGAGTCGCAAAAAGTCGCTAACCACCGATTTTCCTTCAAAGCCGTGCCTCCAGCAGGAGGGCGGCTGAGTTTTTTCGCAGCATCGAAAAAGGTTCCCCAGTCACCCCGCGACTCGACAGAGACTTCCTGACTTTTTGCGGGGCCATCAAGGTGGATCGAAACGTTCAAATGTCCGACTTGAACAA
>JBFMBE010000021.1:0-33367 GCA_040755275.1 Thermodesulfobacteriota bacterium
GGTTTGGTGGTTTCCAACATGCTGTTTTTCAAATCTATACAAATGAATTGCGTCCGCCCGATCCAACGATCTCCGGCTGCTTCAAACAGTTTCCGCTGCTTCGCAAAACACCACCCGCCCTCCTGCTAGAGGCCCGGCTTTGAAAGAAAATCCGTGGTCAGCGACTTTTTGCGAGCCCATCACCATTCATAACGGAGAGAATGAAATGACCCCATGGATCGAACGCAGCAACGCATACGACGGCAAGATCGCCGTACTGACCTTCAACCATCCGCCGGCAAACACCTGGAACCTGGCGGCGTTGAACGCTTTCGAAGAGGCGATCGACGCCGTCGAACAAGATCTCGATATTCGTGCCCTGGTGCTGACGGGTTCAGGAGCGAAATGTTTTTCTGCCGGTTTTGACGTGACGGATGCGGCCAACTCACCGATCATCAGCCCGAAGGCAAGAAACTTGTGGCGTAGAATCGACCGGCTGTCCATTCCGACCATTGCAGCCATCAATGGACATGCCCTGGGCGGTGGATTGGAACTGGCCCTGTGCTGCCATTTCCGGATCGCCGTCCGGGATCCGAACGTTCAATTGGGACTCACCGAACTCAACCTGGGTATCATTCCCGGATGGGGGGGGACCCAGCGGCTGCCGCGGGTCGTTGGCCGGGCGTTGGCTCTGGAAATGATTCTGTTCAGCAAGCGGGTGTCTCCCGAAGGCGCTCTGGCCATCGGTCTGGTGAATCAACTGAGCGATCGAGACCGGCTCATGGACGACGTGATGGACTTTGCACGGGAACTGGCCGATCGACCTCCGATTGCGGTTCGTTGGGTGCTCGATGCCATGACGGCTGGAATGTACGAGGGACTCGATAAGGGACTGGATGTCGAGGCCCAGGGAGCAGCGGCCGTCCGCCAGACGCAGGATCGCGAAGAAGGATTCAGAGCCTTCCTCGAAAAACGCAAACCGGTGTTTCAGGGCCGATGAAACGACGCATCTTCTATGGATGGGTGGTGGTGGCCGGTCTCTTCGGTGTGGCCTTGCTTGGACCGATGGGACGCTATATCCTCACGTCCCTGTTTCCCTTCATTCTGACAGACCCCGGATGGTCCAGGGATACCGTCGGACTGGCCTTTACCCTTCATTTCTGGGTCTATGCCGGTTTCGCCTTCGCAACCGGAAAGCTCCTCGACCGCATCGGCGGCAGATGGATCATTGCCACTGGAGGTGTTCTGATGCTGACCGGGCTCATCGGCCTGGCGCAGGTCCGCCGGATCTGGGAGTTTCATCTCATCTTCGGCATCGTCCTGGCGGCTGCCGTATCCATGACCCATTTTGTTCCGAATACGGCCATCGTTCGCAAGTGGTTCATCCGGCAGGCCGGCCTTGCCACCGGCATCGTCACGGCCGGAACCGTTCTCGGGCTGGCCCTGCTGCCACCCATCGTCAGCCGTATGAGTGCGGCCTATGGCTGGCGGACGGCGTGCCAGATCTGCGGGTGGGCGATCGGTGGTGCGATCCTTGCCATCGCTTTGGGACTGGTGCGCAGCACACCCGAGTCGATGGGACTTCTTCCCGATGGAGATGCACCCGTGAAAGAAGCCGGTGGGAAAGCGACCGAATCACCCGCTCGACCATCACCGCAATCCGAGCCGCCGGAAGACTCTCCTGCAGAATTGACTCCAGCGCAAGCCTACCGAACCCGCCGTTTCTGGTACTTCTTTCTGGTTTATGCCATCACGGGAATCCCGCTTCAGGGTATCCTCAGCCACATCATCGTCTGGGCCGTCGAAGCGGGTGTCTCCGTCTCGCACTCCGGTTGGGTCATGGCAGCCCTCACCCTGCCGTCGCTTCCGATCCGAGTTCTGGCGGGCCGCCTGGGAGATCGCTTCGGCAAGCGGCGGGTGCTGCTGCTCACCAACGGCCTGACAGCCGTCATGTGGTTCATCGGCTACATCCTCATTCAGGGGAATGTTTCCTTCTTTGTCTTTGTTACCCTGCTGGGCTTCGTCTACAGCGCGCCGTTTTCCCTCTACACCCCGTACCTGGGGGACCTCTTCGGACGGGCTTCCGTCGGCACCCTCATGGGCGCCATCACCTTGGGGCATGGGGTCATCGGCGGCGTAGGTCCCTATCTCTGGGGATGGATTGCGGATCGAACCGGCTCCTACGGCATCAACTGCATCGTTTCCGGGATCTGCTACGCCCTGGTCACGTGGCTGCTCTGGAAGATCCGCGAGAATCCGCTGGAGGCATCATGAAACATACGTTCTCACCCGCCGCGATCGGGCGGCTTCATCTGAAGAATCGCTTCGTGCGATCGGCCACCTATGACGGCATGGCCGAGCGAAGTGGCATGGTGTCGGAGGCCCAGATCGAGCTCTACCGGAAACTGGCCGAAGGCGAGGTCGGCCTCATCGTCACGGGAATCGTCAGCGTTCATCCATCGGGCAGAATTTCTGCATTCCAGAACCGCATCGATGGGAACGACACCTTGCCGGGATGGCGGCGTCTCGTCCAAACCGTTCACGATGGAGGTTCCCAGATCGCCGTCCAGTTGTTTCACGGCGGTCGGGAATCGTGGATCTATCAGAAGGCCAAGAAATCGATGGCCCTTGCACCTTCTGTCGTTCCAAACGATCCATACTGCGACGCAGAGTATCGGACGATACGGGAAGAAGAAATCCTGGAACTAATCGGGGCCTTTGCCGATGCTGCCGCAAGATCTCGAGAGGCTGGTTTTGATGCCGTACAGATCCATGCCGCCCATGCCTATCTTTTCAGCCAGTTTTTGTCACCTGCCGCAAATCTGCGGACCGATCGCTGGGGCGGCAACCTCGATGCCCGGCTGCGCTTTTTAGAGGAAGTCTACCGGGCTATCCGGAATGCCGTCGGCTCGGATTACCCCGTCCTGGTCAAGCTCGGAGTCGCGGATGGCTTTTCCGGAGGCCTGGATTTCATCGAAGGCAAGGAGGCGGCCATTCGGTGTGCAAGATGGGGTTTCGATGCCATCGAAGTCAGCCAAGGGCTGAGGGGGAAACGCTACTCGGAAACCGAATTTCGATGCGGCATCCGGAAGCGAGACGACGAGGGATATTTCCGGAAGTGGGCTCGGGAAATACAGGCTGCCGTACCGATTCCGGTCATCCTGGTCGGCGGCATTCGAAGTCCGGAGTTTTCGGAAGAAGTTCTCGAAAACGAAGATGCGGCATTCGTCGCGATCAGCCGCCCCCTCATTCGAGAGCCCGATCTCGTCTCCCGCTGGCGATCCGGTGACTTGCGTCCGGCCGCCTGCATTTCCTGCAACCGCTGTTTCGACGCCATTCTGAAAGGCCTCCCGCTGGCATGCATGGCAACACTGCAGGAACCATGATCCCCTGATCTCCTGTTTTCTTTCCTCTCTTTCCGCTTGATCTTCATTCCGGTTTGTTTCAAATAGGATGGAGTCGCAAAAGGCCGGATGCTGTGACGTGCCGCTTCCCTCGTCGTTGCGGGTTCCGTTTCAGTACGCCTCACAGAGGGGCTTTGCACTCCTTGCTTGCGGTTTTTTTTCGACGCCGTCCAGAAGGTCCATTTTGAAAATTCAGGGCAACTTGAAGGAGGGTTTATGCACCATTTGCATTTCGGTTTCGAAAACAAGGTCGTTCTCGTCACCGGGGGCAGCCGAGGCATCGGCCTTGCCATCGCTCGGGCGTTTCTGGATCAGGGGGCGTACGTAACCATCTGCGGCAGAAAGGCCGAGGGACTCGAGCGGGCTGCGGCCGAGCTGAATGCCGGGAATCGTCTGCTCACCGTTGCCGCCCATGTCGCCAAGCCAGACGACGTTCAGACGCTGTTCGAAAAAACCGTCGTCACTTTCGGAACACTCGACATCCTCATCAACAACGTCGGCATGAATCTGATCACGAGTGTCGTCAACAGCGATCCCTCCCTCTGGAACAAGATCATCGATTCCAATTTGAACGCGACCTATCTGGTTTCCCGAACGGCTGCCCGCATCATGCGGGATAAGCGAAGCGGAAAGATCGTGAGTATTTCCTCCACTGCCGCCCATCGGGCCGCTCCTGCCATGGGGGTGTACGGCATTGCAAAGGCAGGTATTGAAATGATGACCCGAGTTCTCGCCCAGGAGCTTGCCCCTTATGGCATTCAGGTCAATGCGGTGGCTCCTGGCATGGTCAAGACGGATTTCAGCAGGCCATTCTGGTCGGATGAGAACATTCATCGAAAAATCGTTGAGACCATACCGCTGGGAAGACTCGCCGATCCCATCGACGTGGTTTGGCCCGTTCTGTTCCTGTGCTCAGATGCGGCCCGCTACATGACGGGACAGGTGTTGATGGTCGACGGCGGAGCGAGCGCCGTCTAAGATTCAGGCAGAAACGACAGGAGTGGCGCCATGTTGAACCAGCAGACGGTCATCGTGGTCATGCCGGCCTACAATGCGGCATCGACCCTGAAGCGGACCTGGGACGAGGTCATGGCTCAGGGCATCGTCGATGGGGTCATCGTGGTCGACGATGCCAGCGGGGATGAGACAGTGACCATCGCCAGAACGCTTCCCCAAACGGCCGTGATGGTTCATCCCCGGAACAAGGGCTACGGGGCCAACCAGAAAACCTGTTATCGGGCTGCCCTCGAGGCCGGAGCCGACATCGTCGTCATGGTCCATCCCGATTACCAATATACGCCGAAGCTCATCCCAGCCATGGCATCGCTCATCGCAAACGGGCTGTACGAGTGCGTTCTCGGTTCACGGATTCTCGGCGGATACGCCCTGAAAGGCGGAATGCCCATCTGGAAATACATCTCCAATCGATTTCTGACATTTGCAGAAAACATCCTGATCGGAGCCAAGCTTTCTGAATACCATACCGGCTATCGGGCTTTTTCCAGGAAGTTGCTCGAACGCATCCCGTTCGAGCGCAATTCCGACGATTTCGTTTTCGACAACCAAATGCTCGTACAGATCGTTGCCCAGAATGTCACCATCGCGGAGGTGAGCTGCCCAACCAAGTATTTTCCGGAAGCCTCCTCCATCGATTTCCGACGGAGCCTCGTTTACGGTTTCGGATGCCTGTACACGGCCGTGCGTTTCCGACTTCACAAGATGGGGTGGATGCGGTATCGGCTGCTGACGGAGGAACGTTCGGAATGAGGCGTGAGATGTACGGATCCAGAAGTCAGCCGTCTTCTGCCACCGGACCACAACCGAATGGGGGCTCCCGCTGCATCTTTCTGGACCGCGACGGAGTCATCAACCACGATTCGGAAACCTACATCAAGAACATCGACGAATTCACCCTCATCGACGGCAGTTGCGAAGCCATTGCCACGCTTTCCCGAGCCGGATGGCCTGTCATCGTCGTCACGAACCAGTCCGCCCTGGCCAGGGGACTCATCGACCGCATGACCCTGGAACGGATTCATGAACGACTGATCGAAGACGTTCGCCGATGCGGCGGATCCATCACCGATATTCTGTTTTGTCCCCATCATCCGGCAAATGGATGCAGCTGTCGAAAGCCAGGGATCGCAATGCTCCTCGAGGCAGCCTCCCGTCATGGCCTGGATCTGAGTCGATCCATCATGGTCGGAGACAGCGCCCGCGACATCGAATGCGGCATACGGGCCGGATGTAGAACCGTTCTGGTGCTGACCGGAAACGGCCGAAAGGCGCTTGCGGAACTGACCCGAAACGGCATGAAACCGGATGCGGTCTTCGACAGCCTTCGGGAAGCCGCCGACTGGCTGGTGGGCCTATGAACGATTCGGAAACTGTCACGGTGGAAGGCCGCATCGAGCGGATTCTCTTCCACAATCCCGACAATCAATATACGGTAGCCCATCTGGCCGTCCGCAACCAGAAGCTGCCGATCCCTGTCGTGGGCTTCATCCCCAATCCGAACGTCGGCTCCCGCTTCCGGGTCACCGGAACCTGGGACAAACACACCCGCTACGGCGTCCAGCTCAAAATCACCTCCTGCGAACCGAAGCTTCCCGAAACCGAAAGCGATATTCGTCAATACCTCAAATCGGGTTTTCTCGAAGGCATTCCGAAAAAAGTCATCCACCGGATTGTCTCAACCTTCGGCACCGACACCTTCGACATCATCGAAAACCACCCCGAACGGTTGACGGAAGTCGATGGGATCGGAAAAGCCACGGCCGAAAAGATCGCCTCGGCCTACATGGAACATCACGGCCTGCATCGGCTGATGCGCCTTCTGGAGAAAGCTGCAGTCCCTGTCTCCTATGCCGCAAGAATCTACCGGCAATACGGGGCGAAAAGCGCCGCGATCCTGACCGAAAATCCCTATCAGGCGGCCTTCGACCTTCCGGGATGGGGATTTTACGTGGCCGATCGGATTGCTCAGAGTCTTGGCTTTCCGGCGGATACCCCTTCCCGATCCAGGGCATGCTTGCTGTACGTACTCGAAATGGCTGCAGGCGAAGGACATACGGCTGTAGAAATGCCGCAGCTCGCACACAAGATGACCGAGCTCTTCCAGATCGAAGGAGAAGCCTTCGAGGCCGCTTTTCGACAGCTGGTCACCGAAGGAACCCTCGTTTGCCGGACAGTCGATGGCTTCGAAAACGATCTGGTCTATCTCGCACATCTCTTCGAGGCCGAGCGGCGCATCGCAGCCCATGTCGATCGGTTTCTGAAGGCACCGGTTCCAGTATCCCGTTTCGATCGGCAGACCCTCATCCAGGAAGTGATCGAAAACCTGGCAATCGAACCATCGGCTCAGCAGGCTGGCATTCTCGAAGCCGTCCTGCAGCATCGGATGGCCATCATCACCGGCGGGCCCGGAACCGGAAAGACGACCCTGGTTCGGGCCGTCTGCGCCCTCTTCAAGCGGCTCGGAAAGTCGGTTTTCCTGGCTGCGCCCACAGGACGAGCGGCCAGAAGATTGGCGGAAGTGTCGGGGCGCGAAGCCCGGACGATCCACCGGATGCTTCTTTACGATCCGGATCAGGAAGGGTTTCAGAAAAGCGAGAAGGACCCGCTCGAGGCCGATGTCGTCATCGTCGACGAGGCCAGCATGGTCGATGTGGCGCTCATGCGGCACCTGATGGACGCCGTTCCGACCCGAGGCAGGCTCATTCTCGTCGGTGATCGGTTCCAGCTGCCATCGGTCGGCCCCGGAAACGTCCTCTCCGATCTCATCGATGCCGACGTGATCCCGGTCTTCGAGCTGACCGAAATCTTCCGGCAGGCAGCCGAAAGTCCGATCATCCGAAACGCCCACCGGGTTCGGGCGGGACGGATGCCGGTCATGGAACGCAATGCGGACCCGGACGAACTGCAGGAATTCTACATCATCGAGCAAGGCAGCGCCGAAACCGCAGCCCGACAGATCGTCGAAATGGTCACCCGCCGCATCCCGGATACCTTCGGATACGACCCGATCCGGGACATTCAGGTGCTCACACCCATGCACAAGGGCATCGTCGGAACGATCGCCCTCAATCAGGCACTTCAGCAGGCGCTCAACCCGGAAAGTCCGGGATTCGAAATCTTCGGCACCACGTTCCGGATCCGGGACAAGGTCATGCATCTTCGGAACAACCACCAGAAGGAAGTCTACAACGGCGACATCGGCATCGTCGAAGACTTTGACAAGCGGCATCAGAAAATCCTGGTTCGGTATGAGGATCGTCCCGTCGCTTATGAAAAGGAGGAAATCCAGGAACTCACACCCGCTTATGCCATCACGGTTCACAAATCCCAGGGATCCGAATACCCGGCCGTTATCCTGCCGCTGATGAGCATGCACTATCCCATGCTGCAGCGAAACCTGCTCTACACCGCTCTCACCCGCGGCAAACGTCTCGTCGTTCTCATCGGCACGCAGCAGGCCATCCGGACGGCCGTCGAGAACAACCGCGCAAGCAACCGCCTGTCCACCCTCAAGGCGATGCTGACCGCTCTAACAGGTTGATGGAGTCGGAAAAAGTATCCATCCACCCAGAGGCGGTATCCACACCGGATTGATCGAAACATCATCGGCGTTGAATGGAAGAAACCTTCCATGCAGCCGTTTTTGGCAACTTCTTTGGTGACGTCATCCTCATGCAACAGAACCAAGCTAGGCTTTGGAAACGATTTGTACGGATCGCTCAACCGTATTTTTTCCCGATGATTCGAGGCGGCGGATGGCTCACGCTGCTGCTGATGGTTCTTTTGCTGATCTTTCTGTTCGGCCTGCTGTTCTTCGTGGTTGCAGCCCTTGTCTTCATCGGGCACGGCTTCGCTCCGGAGCTCACCGCCAAAATCGACGCCGGCCTTCAATCCCTCATCGGCTCGATCGTTCATTCGAAAGCATTGCTGGTGCCGATCGCTGCGCTGTTGGTTCCAGCAGCAGCGTTTTTCATCGTCCGAAAACATCTTCGGCCTCACCGACAGGCATGGAGCCTTCTTGCCGTCGTGCTGCTGCTCTCCCTTTCCGTCACCGGTATCAATGTCGCCTTCAGCTATATCGGCAACTATTTCACCAATTCCCTGGTCCAGAAGAACCAGGATTTGGCCTACCTGTTCATCGCCGTCTATTTCACGGGCTTTCTGGTCGGCATTCCGATCGTTGCGTTCTACAGCTACGTCCAGAATTACATGGGTATGCGATGGCGGGAATGGATGACGAAAACCTTTCTCGAAAACTATTTCAGAAACCGTGCGTACTATCACATCGAAATCAGCTCGGAGATCGACAACCCCGACCAGCGGATGATGGAAGACATCCGTTCCTTTACCCGGACATCCCTGTCTTTTCTTCTGATCATCCTCAGTTCCATCATGGATATCGTCTCCTTCACCGGGATTCTCTGGTCGAAATCGGTGCTGCTCGTCTGCGTGGTACTGGGATATTCCTTGGTGGGAACGACTTTAACGGTGTTAATCGGTCGACGTCTCGTACGACTGAATTTCAACCAACTCCGTTATGAGGCGGATTTCCGGTATTCGCTCATCCACGTGCGAAACAACGCCGAATCCATCGCCTTTTATCAGGGGGAGGAACCGGAGCTGAAACACATCCTGGATCGATTTCGGGCGGTCTTGAAAAATTTCAGCGTTTTGATCGGCTGGCAACGAAATCTTTCCTTTTTTACGACGAGTTATAGTTACCTTCCGGTCGTTCTGCCGTACATTGTCCTCTTTCCGCTCTATTTCAAGGGAAGCATCGAATACGGCGACATGGTCCAGGCCAATTTCGCTTTCATTCAGGTATATGCAGGCCTTTCGCTGATCGTATCCCAGATCGAACAGCTGACCAATTTCGCTGCAGGCATCGAACGGCTTTCGACGTTCACAGACGCCATCACTTCCCGGCAAATCGTTCCCGGCATTACATCCGAAACGGCGGATCGTTTCGAACTGGATCATGTCACCTTACTGACCCCGAACGGACAGCGCCGGTTGATCCAGGACCTGACGGTACATCTGGATCGGGCAAAAACCATGGTCATCGTCGGCCAAAGCGGCATCGGAAAAAGTTCCCTCCTGAGAGCCATTGCAGGGCTTTGGACCCGGGGAGAGGGGATAGTGAGGCGTCCGGATTTATCGGACATCTTCTTCCTGCCACAGCGCCCCTACATGCTCATCGGTTCCTTGCGCCATCAGCTGCTGTATCCCAAATTCCACAACACGATTCCAGACGACACCTTGCAGCAAGTCTTAAAGACCGTTCGACTCGAGTCGCTGGTCGAGCGCGTCGGCGGATTCGACACCGAACTGGACTGGGCCGATGTGTTGTCGCTCGGAGAACAACAGCGCTTGGCCTTTGCGCGCCTGCTGCTCAATAAGCCCGGTTTTGCCGTACTGGATGAAGCCACAAGCGCCCTGGATATTCAAACCGAGGCCCAGCTATATGAAGAACTCAAACAACACCGGATTCACTTCATCAGCGTCGGCCACCGCAGCAGCATCTTGAAATACCACGACTATGTCCTGGAACTGAAATCCCAGGACGCCTGGCGGCTTCTTCCCTCCGACGAATACCAGGCGGAAATCGGCGCTTGACTGAAGGAAGCTCTTCGACAGACTCCCCGTCATTCCCCCCCCGGTTCACAAAGAATCTCCTCTCGGATCACCACAATCGAGCGTTTCCGTTACCATAGATGATGGCCTCGCAAAAAGTCGCTAACCACCGCTTTTCCTTCAAAGCCGGGCCTCCAGCAGGAGGGCGGGTGGTGTTTTGCGAAGCAGCGGAAACTGTTTGAAGCAGCCGGAGATCGTTGGATCGGGCGGACGCACTTCATTTGTTTTGGTTTGAAAAACAGGCTGTTGGAAACCAGCAAACCATTCTTGCATTTTGGCCATCCGCCCGATCCTACGAGCTCGGGCTGCTGAGTTTTTCCGCTGCTGAGCAAAATTCACCCGCCTTCCTGCGGGTCAAATGAGAGGGCCTGACTTTTTGCGAGACCATCAAGGATAAACATCGTCCATCTTCATGTGTTTTGCAAATGCGTTATCATATGCAATCGATATCCATTTTTTTGGCTTGATTCTATCTATCAGAAGCGTTATGAAGAAAAAAATATTATTCAGGGAGTAATCATGATTCATTTTCATCAATGAACCTTTTTTCAGGCGGAGGCCACCGGATGCAGCTCAATCAGAAACTTGCGGAAGGGAAATTCGTGATTCTGGCGGAAATGGAGCCTCCCAAGGGAGCGGATCCGAGCATCATGATTCGACAGGCCCGACGGGTCAAGGAGCTGGTCGACGGTTTCCTCGTCCCCGAAATGAACAAGGCCGTGATGCGGATGAGCTCTCTGGGAGGGGCCGTCGTGTTGCAGCAGAACGGCATGCAGGCTCTCATGCAGGTATGCTGCCGGGACCGCAACCGCCTCGCCTTACAGGCGGATCTGCTGGCTGCTTCAGCCTGCGGGGTTCAGGCCGTGATGGCCGTCCGGGGAGAAGACGTGCGGTTCGGAGATCATCCCGATGCCAAAGCCGTCTACGACCTCGATGAGCGGACGCTCCTCGATGCGATCCAGAAGATGCAGCAGGGAAAGGACCTTGCGGGCGTCGATCTCACGGCAGCCCCCCGCTTCCTCATCGGGACATCGGTCAATGCGGCAGCCAAAGGTGAGCCCCTCGAACAAGAGCTCGAAGCGATGGCCGAAAAGCGAAAGAAAGGCGTATCGTTTTGGGTAACGCCGCCCGTCTTCGACCTCGATGCCTTCGGTCCTTTCCTGAATCGAATCGATCGAACCCAAACCCCCATCCTGCCGACCGTTCTTCTGCTCAAATCCGCCGGCATGGCCCGGTACATGGCCCGCAACCTCGAAAACATCTCCATTCCCGACTCCCTCATTTCCCGAATCCAGTCCGCTCCCGACCGGGTCCAAGAATGCATCCGGATCGCTGCGGAAACCATCTCCGCCATCAAGGCCAAAGGGTTTGCCGGTGTGCTTCTTTCTACCATCGGGTGGGAAGACAAGATGCCCGACATTCTGGAGCAGGTTCGATAAGCCCATTCCGTTTCTCCGAAATCGTTCCGAAGAGGCTTTACCCCCAACCGATGAGAACCCTTTAACCGCAAGAGGAAAGCGAACATGGAACGGCAAGAACAAGCACCCAGCAATCGATCCGGGGGTTCCAACAGCGGCCTGGTTGGCTCCGTCATGGTGGTCGGTGCCGGCATTGCCGGCATGCAGTCGGCCCTCGATCTGGCCAATTCCGGCTACTATGTCTATCTGGTGGAAGAGACGGCAGCCGTCGGCGGCATGATGTCCCAGATCGACAAGACCTTTCCGACCAACGACTGTGCGATGTGAGTGATCTCGCCCAAACTGGTCGAGGTCGGCCGGCATCTGAACATCGAATTGTTGACACAAACCGAATTGTTGGAACTCCAGGGTGAGCCCGGTGCCTTTACGGCCAAACTCCGGAAGAAACCTCGGTATATCGATCTGTCGAAATGCACAAGCTGCGGGGAATGTGCCAAGGTATGTCCGATCAGCCTCCCGGATGCATATAACCGCAATCTGTCCACCCGCCAGGCAGCCTACAAGCAGTATGCCCAGGCCATTCCCGGCGCCTACGCCATCACCAAGCGCGGAACGGCCCCCTGCAAGGCCACATGTCCCGCCCATGTCGGCGTTCAAGGGTTCATCGCTCTGATCAACGCCGGAAAATACCGGGAAGCACTCGAACTCTTCAAGGAAGTCCATCCGTTCCCCGGTGTATGCGGCCGGGTATGCCACCACCCTTGCGAGCGGGCTTGCACGCGCAGCGCAGTGGACGAGCCGCTCGGCATCATGAACCTGCACCGCTTTCTGGCAGATCAGGACCGCAACAGCCCAGAGCCCTATCGGCCGAAAGTCAAGGCAAGACGAGAAGAAAAGATCGCCATCATCGGAGCCGGCCCAGCCGGACTGACAGCAGCCTACTTCCTGGCCATCGAAGGGTATCCGGTTACGGTATTCGAAAAGCTCCCGGTCCTGGGCGGCATGCTTACGGTCGGTATCCCCTCGTATCGGCTGCCTCGGGATGTCATTGAAAGCGAAATCCAGGTGATCAAGGACATCGGCGTGCAGTTCCGCACCGGAGTCGAAATCGGCAAGGACATCACCATCGCTCAGCTCCGAAGGGACGGATTCAAAGCCTTTTTCGTCGCCATCGGCGCCCACGAATGTAAACGTCTGGGAATCCCCGGTGAAGACCTCAACGGCGTGTATCCCGGTGTCGAATTCCTTCGGGAAGTCAATCTCGGAAACCGCATTTCGTTGGGAGACCGGGTGGCTGTCATCGGCGGCGGGAACGTGGCCATGGATTCTGTCCGAACGGCCCTTCGCACCGGTTCCGCCAAACCCTTCATCCTGTACCGCAGAAGCATGGAGGAAATGCCGGCCAGCCGGGAGGAAATCGCCGAATGCCGGGAAGAAGGCATCGATATCCTCTGCCTCACCCATCCGGTACGCATCATCGGAGACGACACCGGAACGGTACGGGCCATCGAATGCATCCGGATGGAATTGGGAGAGCCGGACGCCAGCGGCAGAAGAAGGCCCGTACCTGTGAAAGGAAGTGAATTCGTTATCGATGTCGATGCCGTTATTCCAGCCATCGGCCAGGAATCCGACTGGGCCTGCCTCACCGAGGAATGCTCCTGCTCGCTTACGGGGTGGAAAACCATGCAGGTCGATCCCGTGACCCTGCAATCGGACGATCCCGATATCTTCTCGGGCGGCGATGCCGTCAGCGGGCCGCGGACCGTCGTGGAAGCCATCGCTGCAGGAAGGGAGGCGGCTGTCTCCATCGATCGGTTCATCCGAGGGGTGGATTTGAAGGAAGGCCGAATCAAGGACTGGAGCGCCGTTGAAAACGTCCCCACGGAGAACGTCACCCATCGGCCCCGGACGGCCATGCCCCATCTTCCCGTCGATCAACGCCTGGGGACGTTCAACGAGGTACAGCTCGGCTACGATGAGACGCTGAGCCGCTCCGAAGCCGAACGATGCCTGGCTTGCGGGGTGTGCTCGGAATGCTACCAGTGCGTGAAGGCCTGCCTCGCAGGAGCCGTCGATCACGATCAGCAGGTGGAAGATGTGGAGCTGACCGTCGGCTCCGTCATCCTGTGCCCGGGTTCCGAAGCCTACGATCCGACACCGCTTCGGCAGTTCTACCACTACGGGAAAAACCCCAACGTCATGACGAGCATCGAGTTTGAGCGGGTCCTGAGCGCATCGGGCCCCACCATGGGCCATCTGGTCCGTCTTTCGGACCACAAGGAGCCCAAACGCATCGCCTGGCTGCAGTGCGTGGGCTCTCGGGATGTCAACCGATGCGGCAACGGCTACTGCTCTTCGGTCTGCTGCATGTATGCCATCAAGGAGGCCATGATCGCCAAGGAACATGCCGAAGGCGATCTCGACTGTGTTGTCTTCAACATGGATATCCGCTCGTTCGGAAAGGATTACGAAAAATATTTCAACCGGGCGAAGGAAAAGGCAGGGGTCCGCTTCGTCAAGGCCCGGATCCACACGATGGACGAGGAGCCCGGAACCGGAAACCTGATCGTCCGCTATGTCGATGAAAGTGGGGCCATTCAGGAGGAAGTTTTCGATCTGGTCGTTCTCTCGGTCGGACTGCAGATTCCCCAGTCCACCCTCGATCTGGCCAAACGGCTCGGGATCGACGTGCTCCCGTCCCGTTTCGCAGTCACCCACCCCTTCGATCCCGTTGCCTCCTCAAGGCCCGGGGTTTACATCGGCGGGGTCTTCCAGGGGCCGAAGGACATCCCGTCATCGGTCACGGAAGCCAGCGCTGCCGCCTGCGCCGCAGGGGCAAGGCTGGCTCCGGCCCGCAACACGTGCACGAAAACCGTCACCATTCCGGATGAATTGCCGGTTGCCGGCGAAGAACCCCGCATCGGTGTCTTTGTCTGCAACTGTGGCATCAACATTGCCGGTGTCGTGAACGTTCCCGAGGTGCAGGCCTATGCCGAAACCCTTCCCGGGGTCGTGTATTCCGGACAGAACCTCTTTACCTGCTCTCAGGATGCGCAGGACCAGATGAAGGAAATCATCCGGGAAAAACGACTCAACCGGATCGTCGTCGCCTCCTGCAGCCCCAAGACCCACGAAGCCATCTTCATGGATACGCTGCAGGCCTGTGGGCTGAACAAGTACCTTTTCGAAATGGCCAACATCCGCAACCAGGATTCCTGGATCCACTCCGGCGATCCCGAAGGGGCCACCCAAAAGGCCAAAGACCTCCTTCGGATGGCTGTGGCCCGGGCGGCCTCCCTGCATCCCCTCCAAGAAAAATGCATCCCGGTGAACAAGCGGGCACTGGTCGTGGGCGGAGGGCCTGCCGGCATGACGGCCGCCCTCGGTATGGCCGATCAGGGGTTTGAAGTGGTTCTGGTGGAAAAAGAAGCCGAGCTGGGTGGCATGGCACGCAGACTCACCAAGACTATCGAAGGAGAAGACATCCAGGGCTGGCTGGCCGATCTTGTCCGGAAAACGAAGAGCCATCCGCTCATCCAGGTGCTCACCCAAACGCTTGTCGTCGGATTCACCGGTTTCAAGGGCAATTTCACCACCGAGCTTCTGGTCGGTCCCAGCATGTATGAACGTAAGGTCGACCACGGTGCGATTATTCTGGCCACCGGGGCTGTGGAATACCGGCCGAAGGAATTCCTGTACGGACAGGATCCCCGGGTCATGACCCAGGTCGATCTGGCCCAGAAACTGGAAACGGAAGGAAAGGCCGATTTCGACAGCGTCGTCATGATCCAATGCGTCGGCTCGCGTAACGACGAAAACCCGAACTGTTCCCGGATCTGCTGCCAGAGTGCCATCAAGAACGCGCTGCACATCAAGCATCTCAATCCGGACACGGCCGTCTATATCTTGTATCGAGATATCCGCACCTACGGATTGCTGGAAGAATACTTCACCGAAGCGCGCAAGGCAGGGGTGATGTTCTTCCGCTACACACCGGAAGCCATGCCGGAAGTGGCAGCGCAGGCCGAGGGAATCGACGTGACGTTTACGGATCCGATCCTGAACCGGCGCATCCGGGTCACGACGGACGCCTTGGTGCTTTCCGCCGGCATGGTGGCATCTGACACCGAAGAATTGTCCTCCATCATGAAGCTGGCCCGAAACGCCGAAGGCTATTACCTCGAGGCCCACGTAAAGCTGCGACCCGTCGACATGGCAACAGACGGGATTTTCATTTGCGGCACAGCCCACAGCCCCAAACTGCTGTCCGAAAGCATTTCCCAGGCCATGGCCGCTGCTTCCCGAGCGACGACCTTCCTCTCTCAGGACAGCCTGACCCTGTCCGCCGTAACGGCCAGCGTGAACCAAGACCTGTGTGCATCCTGTCTGATCTGTGTGCGGTCCTGCCCCTACGGAGTCCCCCGGATCAACGCAGAGGGTGTGAGTGAAATCGATCCGGCATTGTGCCATGGCTGCGGCATCTGTGCATCGGAATGCCCTGCCAAAGCCATCGAACTCAACTGGTACGAAGACGAGCAGCTGCTCACCAAAATCGACGCCTTGCTGGAGGGGGTGATATGAATCCGGATTTCGAGCCGATCATCATCGCATTTTGCTGCAATTATTGAGGATACACGGCAGCGGACCTGGCAGGTTCGATGCGATTGAATTATCCCAAGAGTGTGCGCATCATCCGGGTTCCCTGTACCGGGAAGGTGGATGTGCTGCACTTGCTGCATTCGTTCGAAAAAGGGGCCGACGGGGTCATGACGGTCGGATGCATGGAAGGAGACTGCCATTTCACCAGCGGCAATTTCCGGGCCAGAAAGCGGGTCGAGCAGGCCAAGGCCGTCCTGAAAACCATCGGGATGGAGCCGGACCGAGTGGAGATGTTCAACCTGTCTTCTGCCGAAGGACCGCGGTTCGCTGAATATGTCCGGCAGATGGACGAGCGGATCCGGGCGCTCGGTCCGAACCCGCTTCGAAAGGCATTGAAAAAGGCCGCATAACCATCAGAGAGGAGAGCGCAGCACCCATGATTGTCGCCGATAAGAAACCCATCGAAGAAATCATCGAAGCGGTACGCCCTTACGGCCGCCTTCTGGTTTTGGGATGCAACGAATGCGTCACCGTTTGCGAGGCGGGCGGGAAAAAGGAAGTCGGCGTGCTGGCTTCCGCCCTGCGGATGTATTTTCTGAACCAAGGACAGGAGAAGCGAATCGATGAAGTGACTCTCGAACGGCAGTGCGATCACGAATACCTGGAGGAAATCCGGGATCGGATCGACAACTACGATGCCGTCCTGTCGCTGGCCTGCGGCGTCGGAGTTCAGTTCACCGCAGAGAAATACCTTTCCAAGACGGTCCTGCCCGGCGTCAACACCTGTTTTCTTGGTGTAACCGAGAAGCGTGGACTCTGGACGGAACGCTGCCAAGCCTGCGGACAGTGCGTCCTTGCTTTTACAGCGGGGATCTGCCCCATATCCCGATGTGCCAAACGCCTGCTGAACGGCCCCTGCGGCGGCTCCACGAAGGGTAAGTGCGAGATCAGCAAGGATGTCGACTGCGCCTGGCAGCTCATCATCGATCGACTGAAGGCTTTAAACCGCCTGGAGGATTACGAAAAGCTCTTCTCGATCAAGGACTGGTCAACGGATCGGGCCGGCGGCCCCCGCAAAGTCGTGAGGGAGGACGTGCAAATATGACAACCCAAACACCGAGCAAATTGGAAAAGATTCTCTCATCCGGGCAACTGGCTGTCACTTCCGAGGTCGGCCCTCCCCGAGGCAGTGACCCGAAGCATCTCGAAGAAAAGGCGAACATCATCCGAAACCACGTGGATGCCATCAACATTACGGACAACCAGACATCGGTCACCCGGCTGTGCAGTCTGGCCGCCTGTATCCGCCTCAAATTGATGGGACTCGAGCCCGTTCTGCAGATGGTGACACGGGACCGAAATCGCATTGCGCTTCAAAGCGACATTTTGGGCGCAGCATCTTTCGACATCCATAACATTCTGTGTCTTTCCGGAGACCACCAGAGTTTCGGAGACTGCGCCCAGGGTCAGAACGTCCACGACATCGATTCCATGCAGCTCATCCAAACCGTGCGGCGCATGCGGGATGAAGGTAAATTTCTCGGCGGCGGCGATATCGACAGACCTCCCCGGATGTTCGTAGGCGCTGCAGCCAATCCCTTTGCCGATCCCTTCGAAATCCGAGTCATGCGCCTTGCCAAGAAGGTGGCCGCAGGGGCTGAATTCATCCAGACCCAGTGCATCTACAATTTGGACAAATTCGAGCTCTGGGTTAAAATGGCAAGAGACAGAGGGCTCACCGAAAAAGTCCATATCATGGCTGGAGTAACTCCGCTCAAATCCGCCGGAATGGCTCGGTATATGAAAAACCGTGTTCCCGGAATGGACGTTCCGGATGAAGTGGTCAAACGCATTGCAGGGGTTCCAAAGGAAAAACAGCCCGAAGAAGGCATTGCCATCTGTATTGAGACGATCGAACGGCTGAAAACCGTTCCGGGAATCCACGGATTTCACATCATGGCCATCGAATGGGAGGAGAAAGTCCCCGAGATCGTCGAGCGGGCGGGGTTATATCCAAGGCCTCAGGTATGATGAGCTCGCAAAAAGTCGCGCTACCCACCGATTTTCTTTCAAAGCCGGGCCTCCAGCAGAAGGGCGGATCAAGAGAGAAATCCTGACTTTTTCCGAAGCCATCCGGCCCGATAGTCTGTAACATCGTGAGGGTGCCAGAGCGTTGGAGCGATGCTTCGGTGTTCAAAGAAGTGATCACGCAAACAGAAAGGAGCACACCATGAGCGAAAAGAAACGGATTCTCATTGTAGACGATGAGCCGGATTTTTCCATGATCGTGCAAACCTACCTCGAGAAGGAAGGGTTTGCGACGGAACTGGCCTACAACGGCCTCGAAGGCTATGAAAAGGTCAAGGCCAATCCGCCCGATGCCATCGTTCTGGATGTCATGATGCCCGAGATGGACGGCTACCAGCTGTGTGCCAAGCTGAAGAAAGATCCGACATACGCGGAAATTCCGATCATCCTGTTGACGGCGGTCGCAGACCATGTCACCTCCACCCGGTATTCGCATTATGACGGAATGAGCATGGAGGCGGACGACTATCTGCCGAAACCGGCATCGGCTGAAGACATCACGGCAAGTGTCAAGAGGCTTTTGGGGTCATAGGGAAGGATCGATGGCCCACCGAAAACCGGAAGGATGCAGGTTTTCCGGTATCCTAACAAAGACGTCTTCTTCTTTCCCTCACGACACGTGGGGGAAAGAAGGGAGGAGTGAAGGGGTATTGTAGGCTGCTACTCCTGCGGCATCCATTCAGCAAGGTATCGGACCAGGTCTTACAGCCGGTTGCTTGGCCCAATGCCCCGAAGGTAGATCTGGATTTCTGAGACCGGATCTGCGGGGGCGATTCCTTCAAGTACTGGAAATCGAATCCTTTTTCCGGGCCGATGTAATTGCCGACGGCCTACTACCCATTGCATCGGAAGGTACGCCATGCGTAGCGAGGCGGAAAAGGACTATCTGCTGCGTGCCATCGACGCACTGAATCGGGAAATGATCGTCGTATCCCCCCTGTTTCAAATCGTCGCTGCGAATCGCTATGCCATGGAAAAGCGGGGTGAAAGCATCGTCGGTCGGCACTGCCACGAAGTGTATTTCAACTCCGACACCCCTTGCAATCGATGCCCTGTCCATCAGGTGATGACCGATGCCCTGCCGGTTCAGCGAGCTTTTCTCGACGGCGGCATCCGTACCGAAAGAGTCTATTGTTATCCCCTTCGATCCGGGGATGCGATCGATGCCGTTGTCATCCTCGACTTTGACGTCCCAAGGATAAGCGAACTCGAAGAAGAGCTCAGGCGGGCGAATGCCTTTCTGATCAACATGATCAACAGCGCCGTAGACGGCGTCATCGCTGCCGATCGGAAAGGCAAGATCTTTCTGTTCAACCAGTCTGCTGCAGATGTCAGTGGATACACTGTCGAAGAGGCACTGGAGAGGCTCTATATCCAGGACGTCTATCCGGGTCGAGGCGCGTGGGAAGTCATGAAGAAGCTCCGGAGCGAGGAATACGGCGGAAAAGGCAGGCTCAAGGAGTATCATGTCGAGGTCCTCGGCAAGTCCGGGGAACGGATTCCAATCAGTCTTTACGCTTCGATCATCTATGAGGGGGATCAGGAAGTCGCCACCATCGGTTTTTTCCACGACCTGCGGGAACGGCTTCGGCTGAAGAAAGAGCTGGAAAACGCTCAAATTCAGCTGCTTCAAAACGAGAAGATGGCATCCCTCGGCAAGCTCGCAGCCGGTGTCGCCCACCAGATCAACAACCCACTCGGCGGCATCATGCTCTACAGCCGCTTGATCCAGGAAGAATATGACCTTCCGGAGGATGCGAAAGCCGATCTCGGCCGCATCCTGAAAGACGCCGAAAGATGCCGGGATACAGTCAAGGAGCTGCTGGTCTTCTCCCGGCAGACCCGTCTCGAAAAGCAGTTGCATCCCATCAACGAAGCCATCCGGAGAACCCTGTTCCTGCTCGAAAAGCAGGTCTTGTTTCAAAACATCCACATCCACACCGATCTCGGAGCGGAAATTCCACCGGTATACGGCGACATCCAGCAACTCAACCATCTCTTCATGAACATCATCCTGAACGCCGCCCAGGCCATGGACGGACACGGCGAATTGTCGATCCGCACACGCCTTTCCGAAACAGGCCATCAAGTGATCATCGAAATCGCAGACACGGGGCCTGGCATCCCCGAAGCGGTGCTGCCCCACATTTTCGAGCCGTTCTTTACGACCAAGGAAGAGGGAAAAGGAACGGGACTTGGTCTAAGCCTCGTTTACGGCATCGTCAAGAGCCACGACGGTGATATCATCGCAGCCAACCGGCCCGAAGGCGGGGCTCTCTTCACCATCGTTCTTCCCGTAAACCCAAATCCGGAACCAGGAACACAGTCATGAAATCCGAAAGCGAGATGACGATCCTGGTCATCGACGACGAACAGAACATCCGCGAAGGCTCCCAGCGCATTCTAAGCCGCATGGGATATCGGGTGCTGACAGCAGCCAACGGCCAGGAAGGGCTTGCAATCGTCCAGGCCCAATCGGTGTCCATCGTACTGCTCGATCTCAAGATGCCCGGCATGGACGGGATGGAAGTACTCACCCACATCCGGCTTTTTGATCCGGAAATTCTCGTGATCGTCATCACAGGATACGCCACGATCGAAACGGCGATTGAGGCCATGAAAAAGGGGGCCTACGATTTCATTCCCAAGCCCTTCGAACCAGATCAGCTGCGGATCGTTATCAATCGGGCTAGGGAGCGACTTCGCCTGATCGACGAGACCCGAAGACTCGAGCGGGAGCGGGAACGGAACCTGGCCGATCTGGGAACCGAAAAGAGCCGCATCCGCACCATCGTCGAAACCCTCCCGAACGGGGTCCTGGTCACCAATGTCGAAGGGCGTATCGCCCTGATGAATCCAGCCTTCCGCTGGCTGATGGAAATCGAAGGAGAGATTCCGGCCGGAACCCCCGTCGAGTCCTGTATCTCGGAGGCAGGACTGCTGCAATTGATTCGGGAGGTTTCGACGGGAAAGGGACGCAATGGCGCAGCCGATGCCAAATATGAATTTGCCGTCGGCGAACAGAAATTCCTTCAGGCCATCGCCAAACCGGTGTGGAGCGAATCAGGGGAATGCGTGGGTGCGGTCGTCAATCTAACCGACATCACCACCATGAAGCTTCTGGATCGCCTGAAGAACGAATTCGTCGCCAAAGTCAGCCACGAACTTCGTTCACCGTTGTCGACCATTCACGAACAGCTCGCTCTGGTCCTTCGGGACATGGCCGAAAAAGAATCGAGCCGCGATCAATACCTGCTCTCGAGAGCCAAAGAAAAGACCCAGGGTCTCATTTCACTGATCGGCGACCTGCTGGATCTGTCTCACATCGAGGCGGGCAATGTCTGCAAGGATCGTAAACCGATTCAACTTGCGGACCTACTGAAAAACATCGTCGATTTTTTGGGAACCAAGGCCAAAAACAAGCGGCAGCGCCTCGAGCTGGAGCTTCCGCCCGAGCCACTGCCGCTCATCGAGGCCGATCCGATGGCCATCGAAAGCATTTTTGGAAACCTCATCACCAACGCCATCCATTATACCCAGGAAGAAGGAACGATCAGCGTTCGGGTATCCCGGGAAACAGGATCTGAAACCGACACTTCTACCGCCGCCCCAACCACAGATACCACACCCTCCATTTCCTCCTGGATCCGAGTCGATGTCATCGACAATGGCTTCGGAATCGAAGAGCGCCATCTCGAAAACATTTTCAAGCGATTCTATCGGGTGAAGAACGAAAAAACCCGCTTCATCACCGGAACCGGTCTGGGCCTTCCGATCGTCAAGGGACTGCTCGACGAGCTGGGCGGCCGGATTACTGTCAAAAGCGCGCCGGATCAGGGGTCCACGTTCACGGTGTTGCTGCCGGTTTGCCGCGGTTGAGAGTAGGGTTGATGCCTGGCATGTAATCGAGCAGTCCCCAAAAGGGGAGTAACCGCCCCGGATAATGAGGGCGGAAGGCCGATCCCTTGTCGACATCGTACTCCTAGAAAGACCCCGCGCCCGATCCTACGAGATCGGGCGGCTGAGTTTTTTCGCAGCATCGAAAAAGGTTCCCCAGTCACCCCGCGACTCGACAGAGACTTCCTGACTTTTTGCGAGGCCATCATATTTGGTAGGAAAAAGCCTCATTCGACATAATACTGTGTCTTTTGCGTCACCACGGTCTTGATCGTGTCGAGGGTATCCGTCAACACCGAGATCACGGTTTCCCGAATGTCCCCGGCGACCACAAGCCCCATAACATCCTCCCCAACCACCAGATCTCTGTCCTCATTGATTTCCACCAGAATCTCCACGATTCCCGGTGTTTTCTTTTTTTCGGCAATGACCTGCCGCAATGTATCGTGATCCACCGAAACGCGAAGCCCGGTCACGGCTCGCCCATCTCTGGCAGTCGCTCGAACGACGCCGTTGTGGCATAAAATCATCCCGATTTTCCCGGCTTCGGGGTGTCTCTTGACTTGATCGATCATGGCTTGAATATTCATGGTTTCCCTCCAAACGCTTCCTTTATCGCATGTTACCGGCATCCATTCACCCGGCCGCTTCCCGAAGCCTGCTCTCCACGATATCTCGGATTTCGGAAAGCCGCTGTTCATTGTCCGCCTCGAAACGCAACACCAGTGCCGGCTGGGTATTGGAGGCACGAACAAGTCCCCAGCCTCCGTCGAACAAGACACGGGCCCCGTCGATATCGATGACCGGGTATTGTTTCCGGAAATCTTCGGTCAGCCGTCGGACCACATCGAACTTGAGATGATCCGGACATTCCACCCGGATTTCTGGAGTATTGACGGTTTGAGGAAGGTCGGCCAGTAGGGCCGAGAGGGGTTGACCGGCTCCGGAGAGAATTTCGAGCAGCCTGCAAGCCGCATAGACAGCGTCATCATATCCGAAATAGCGGTCTGCAAAGAACATGTGGCCGCTCATCTCTCCCGCCAGCTCGGCATGGGTTTCCTTCATCTTCTTCTTGATGAGAGAATGCCCCGTCTTCCACATGACGGCTTTTCCGCCCAGCCGTTCGATCTCGTCATAAAGCACCTGGGAGCACTTGACTTCGGAGATGAAGGTCGCACCAGGCTTTCTTTCAAGAATTTCCCGGGCATACAGGATCATCAGCCGATCGCCGAAAACGATCCGACCGGCCTCGTCGACCACGCCGATCCGATCTCCGTCCCCGTCGAATCCGATCCCCACATCGAGACCTTCCCGCTTGACCAGATCGATCAGGTCCTTCATGTTCTTCAACACGGTCGGATCGGCCTCATGGTTCGGAAACGTGCCATCCATTTCACAGTAGAGGGCATGGATCTCCATGCCCAACCGCTCGAGCAGCGGCAAAGCAACGACACCTGCCGTCCCGTTTCCGGCATCGATGCCGATGCGGAGAGGTTTTCGGATCGAAACACTCGAAGCGACATGATCGACGTAATCCGAAAGAATATCGGTTTTGGTGCATGTCCCCGTTCCAGAAACGAAATCCCCGTTGAGAGCCAGGTTTCGGATCTCCTGGATATCGGCCCCATGGACGGAGTCGGCTCCGAGGCAGATTTTGAACCCGTTGTAATCGGCCGGATTGTGGCTTGCCGTGACCATGACACCCCCGTCCTGCTTCAGGCGGGGGATCGAAAAATACAGCAGCGGGGTGGGGCAGACGCCGATATCGGTTACCTGACATCCGGTGTCCGTCAAAGCGCGGATGATCCGCTCGGCGTAGGCATCGGAGCTCAACCTGCAATCCCTGCCGACACTGATGCGAACAGCCCCGCGACGTCGTAGATAGCTTGCAATGGCTCTTCCGAGGACATACACATCGTCTTCGGTCATGTCTTTTCCAGCAATACCGCGAATGTCGTATTCACGGAACATTTGAGGATTCATCCGGATATCCTTTCTTGAAAAAAGGCCATGGGCGATACGTTGCAAATGGGTGAGACCCTCCAATGACAAAGGATCTCCGGCCTGTCCGCCTATCGAAGCCAGATCAAGCCGGCTATACCCACCAGAATGCAATACGGCGCAAAGAAATGAAGGCCGCCTTTACGGGCTATCTTCACAAGAAAGCCGAGGGATGCATACCCGACCAGGGCGGCAGACATCGTCCCGGCCGCAATGAGGCCGAGGTGTTCTGAAGATACCTGATGAAGGCCTTTGAGGCTCAAAAGGGCTGCACCGACGACCGCCGGAATGGAGAGCAAAAAACTGAAGCGGGTCGCCGTCTCCTGCTCGATTCCCAGGAACACGGCGGCAGAAATGGTGGAACCTGATCGGGAAATGCCGGGCATGATGGCAATTCCTTGAACCAGCCCGATGATGAGCCCATCTCGAATGGTCATCCGATCCGCCTTTCGACCCCACCGCCCGGCAAATCGGGTCAAGGCCAACAGAAGTCCCGTGACGATCAGATCGATCGAGACGATCAGGACAGTCGAAAAGAGGGTCTCGGCAATTTTATGGAAAGCGAGCCCGAGGATACCGGTTGGAATGGAGCCTACGACAACGAGAACCGCCAACCGGATTTCGGGAACGCCCCACGCGATGGCTCCATTGATGCGACCCTGGATCCAAAGACGTCCGGTTTGCCATAGACTGTCGAAAATAGCGACAATTTCCCTTCTCAGGAAAATCAGAACAGCCAGGATCGTTCCCACATGCACACTGACATCGAAGACCAGCTCGGCTTCTTGAAGTCCGAACAAGTTCTGGAGCAGCACGAGGTGACCGGAGCTGCTGACCGGCAGAAATTCCGTCAATCCCTGGACAATGCCGAGAATGATCGCTTCAAGTAGGTTCAACGAATTTTCCTTTCAAATCGGTTCCGTTCAACTATCCCTTGACAACGGCCATGGGCCGCAGGCGGACAACCTTGCGCGAAATCCCTGCACCATCAACGACATCGACGACATCGGATACACGCTTGTAGGCTTCCGGCATTTCCTCGGCCAAGGTGGATCGGCCTGTCCAACGGACCAAGATCCCCTGTTGCGCCAATTCGCGATCGATGGACCGTCCTTTGGATGCCTTCTGGGCAGCAGACCGACTGAGCAGCCTTCCAGCGCCATGACATGTCGAACCGAAGGTTTCGTTCATCGCCTGTTGGGTACCCACCAGAACGTAACTCTCTCTTCCCATGTCCCCGGGAACGATGACGGGCTGCCCGGTTTTTCGGTAGGCAGCAGGCAGAAGGTCGTTCCCAGGGGCAAACGCGCGGGTGGCCCCCTTGCGATGAACGCATACCGTGCGGGGCTTCCCATCGATCACATGCACTTCCTTCTTGGCGATGTTGTGGCAGACATCGTAGAGGAGCCGGAAGCCAAGGTCCCTCGGACCGATGGCCAGCACCCGCATCAGGGATTCCCGTGCAAGATGCATCAGAATCTGACGGTTGGCCCAGGCATAGTTCGCGGCACAAGCCATGGCCGAAAGATAGCGCTTGGCCTCCGCCGAAACCAGTGGCGCACAGGCCAACTGCCGATCCGGAAGGGAAATGCCATATTGGGTGCTTGCCCGAAGCATCGTGGCCAAATAGTCGTCACAGACCTGGTAACCGAGACCGCGGGAGCCGGAATGCAGCATCAGGGTCATGGCTCCTTCCACCAGACCGAATGCCGCTGCGGTTTGCGGATCGAAAATCCGATCCACAACCCCGATTTCAAGAAAATGGTTGCCCGATCCCAGCGTACCGAGCTGATCCTTCCCGCGTTCCATGGCTCGATCGCTGACATCTTCCGGATTCGCTCCAGCCATGCATCCGCCGTCTTCGGTGTGTTCGATGTCATCGGATTCCGCCATGCCATGTCGCAACGCCCAGCGGCTTCCCTGCTCCAGAACGGCCCTTCGGTCCTTATGCGACAGGCGGATGGAACCGGTGGAACCGACGCCGCAAGGAATGTCCCGATAGAGGGCATCGACAATCTGTTGCAGTTTGGGCCGGATCTCTGAAGCCCGAAGGGCGGTCGTACACAGCCGCACCCCGCAGTTGATGTCATAGCCGACCCCGCCGGGGGATACGACGCCCGTTTCCCAATCGAAGGCGGCTACACCTCCGATCGGAAAGCCATATCCCCAATGCATGTCGGGCATGGCCAGAGATGCCTTGAGAATACCGGGAAGGCAGGCCACGTTTCGAACCTGCTGCAAGGCCTGAGAGCCATCACCTGCCTCGATCATGTCCATTCGGGCATAGACGATCCCCGGAACCCGCATGTTGCCGGTGACTGGAATTTCGATCCGATACGCGTCGAGTTGATGAAAGCTTGGATTCATGATCAGCCTCCAGAACCCATTGCACCAAAGGCAATGGAACCAAGATCGATGATGTCGAAAAAAGGCGCTTTTCCCGTGTTGTCCGCAGATACCGAGCATGAGCGGGATGGCTGAAGAAACCTGTTTCGACTGATGCGAAAACGTGTTTGAAGCAGCAAGCTCAAAAGGCTTCCCCAGCCACCCCGCTTATGCCCGACATTTACAAAAAGCACGGGAAAGGCGACTTTTTGCGAGCGCATCATTCATGATCGGTCTCCGTTGAATGTTTCATACATCGAAGATGACCTGAGCCCGGTAACCGTTTTCGGTGCGATTGATTTCGACCTGGTGGTAGGTGACAGCCTTGATGTCGTGCAGGAGTTCACATCTCATGACATCATAATAGCCAAGCTCGATTGTTGCGGTCAAACGGAATTCCGTTAGATCGATGCTGGAAACGCATGTCGCATATCGCCCTTCGATCGACCAAATATATAAAAGTTCTCGCAGCCAGCCGACCAGAAGGGTTTCCAGATCCGCTTCTTCGATCGAGAGGTGTCTGTCTAAACAGCGACACGAGTCATCGGAACGACATTCCACCAGCAATTCGCTCAAGGCAAGGGCTGCATTGACGAACAGATCGGGCAAATCCCTTCCCTCTACCCAAATCCCCAGGTCAGCCGTATGATCTAGAAGTCCGTAGTATGGTTTGGACATATGCAAGCCGATTGAAAAACGGAACATCGTTTCTGTGACGAACCCGTTGCCCCGCACGATTGAACATGACCGATGAGGTCACAAAAAATCACTATCCACCCATTTTCATATAATGGCGGACTTCCCGCAGGGGGGTGATGTTTTGCGAAGCAGCGGAAACGGTCTGAAGCGGCTGCCTCAAAAGACATCCCTGTCCCCATGCTCGGGTCCGGCAATCAACCCCATCGGATTGGAGGTGACTTCTTGAAAGGCCATCCCGACTCACATCGAAATAAAAAAGGCGTCTTCCTTCTCAAGAAGACGCCTTTTCGGCTGAATCATGCACTTCAATGACGCCTGAAAGGCGGATCAAAGTTTACATGAGGTCCGGATCAAACCCGGGTGACGTTGGCGGCTGCGGGGCCTTTGGGGCCTTGCACCACGTCGAAGGTGACGCGATCACCTTCGGACAGGGATTTGAACCCGGTTGCATTGATAGCGGAATGATGTACGAATACATCTTTTCCGTTTTCTTGTTCAATGAACCCAAAACCCTTGCTGTCGTTGAACCATTTCACGATTCCATTTGCCATAGCGATTTCCCTCCTTTCCTGTTTTTATCATCAAGGTCCCAGACTTCAGGGGTTCGCTATGACGAAAACGAATCGATCCTGCTGTAAGAAACCGACCTGCGGTGCGTTGCAGATCTTTACTGATTTCGGGTAATATACGCTTCCATTTGCGGGGTGTCAACCACATTCTGATGTTTCTTGAAAAAAAGTCGACATGCTCGCAAAACGTCAGGCCATCTGGATTGACCCGATCCCCCTCCTCCCTTTCCCATCTCACCCCTTGATATGAACATCACGCTGGGGAAAGGGAATTTCGATGTTCAACTCCGTAAATGCCCTGTAAATCTCGTGCCGCAGGTGGTTCTCCACAGATACCATGTCATCGATGGTGGTCCAGACGCGCAGCCTGAAGATCAGGGCACTGTCACCAAAATCGGAGAAAACAACGTCGGGTTTGGGGCGCTTAAGCACCTTGTCGGATTTCATGGCGATATCGGTCAGGGTGTTGACGACCAGATCCGTATCCGTTCCATAGGCCACCCCGACCGTGATGATCCTTCGGATGCGCTGGTCCTTGAAGCTCCAGTTGGTCACCGAGTTGCTGATAAATTCGGAATTCGGAATGATCAGCGAAGCGTTGTCGTAGGTTTGAACCTGGGTTGACCGAAAATTGATTTTCTTTACAATTCCCCACGTTCCGTTGATCTCGATGGCATCCCCGACCTGAATCGGCCGCTCGAACAGCAGGATGATTCCGCTGATGAAATTGTTGAAAATATTCTGAAGACCGAACCCCAGACCGATACCGAGAGCTCCGAATACCACGGCCAGCGATGTGGAGCTCACCCCCATGGCTTGAAGCGCGATCAAAATGGCCAAAGCCCAGAAGCCGTAGGTCGTCAGTGTAGCGATCGACTCGATGACCCCCCGATCAAGTCCACTTCCTCGAAACAAGTTGTTCTGAACCCATTTCCGCCAGGTCTTTAGAAAAACCCGCGCGATCAACAGGATGACGGCTGCACTCAGCACGCCGAAAAGGCTGAACCGGATGTCCCCGATCGTAATCGGATACGACAGGATATGAAACAAATGCCCGAAGATGGTTTGCTTCGCCCCCCAGCTCATCAAGATGGCCGCCAGCAGCAATAGAGGCAACAAGAGCCACCCGATTCGAACCAGGAACCACCGAGAAGATGCATCCGACGTCACCCGATTCCCCGGTTTCGTTTCTTCACCATCCGCCTCCGATAAACGTCGACTCCACTGGTTCAGCCCACGTAACGCAACCGTACCCAAAAAGACGAGAACGGCGGTCTGGCCCCAAGAGGACAGCCAGAAGACCGCCAACACGCTGTATCCCGTCCATTCCAGAACGACGGCACCACCGGTGATGATCCATAACAGGGCGGCTATTCCAGCACGGGCATAGGGAAGCCATTGCGGCCTGACCCAGATATCGAACTCCGGTTTTCGTACATGGATGGCGACGGCAGTCCATCCCAGCAAGGCGATTTCACCAAAGGTCTGCAGGGCGGTCCGCCAGAAATTCTCTTCGGATAGTAGAAAACGCGCCAGGACGACCACCATGCCATAATAACGAATGACCGGAATCAGGTGTCGAATGGAACCGGCAAGCTGCTGCGGAAAACGCGGGGGATTCAATCCCTCCATCGCAATCATCAGAGCCTTGCCCCATCGACAGAAGAGAATGATGAGCAGCACATCCAGGAGACTTTCGAGAAGCATCCAATAGGACCATCCACCCGATATCAGCAGAACCCCATAGACAAACAGACAGACTGCGCCCAGTCCGGAAGAATGGTTCAGCACATCGATGGAGATTTTCGCAAAAGGCATCTCCGACCAGTCTCTTGTCTCCAACCAGTTCCGGATCCGAACATGAAGACGGTGTACCAGCCAGAGCCACAACGCCAAAAGAACCAGAATCAGCCCTGTATGCGGCAGGTAGGTTTCCCGCATCGAACGCCAGTGCTCCTGATAGAAGGAGAACCGCGTCAGGTTCGACAGGGCATCGAGGACTTCCCGGGTATCACCTTCCAATTTGGTTTTCTGAAGCTGTTGCAGCAACGAAGCCCTTTTTCGAAAGATTTCGGTCGTCTTTCGTGTCTGGATCTTTTCTTCGAAAGATTTGGCCAGATCTGTCATCATGCCCAGGATGTCTTCCATCTGGCTGATGGCATCGGAGTGTACAGCCATAATCTTTTCCAGACGGCTTTTCCTGGCGTTCAGAACATCGACAAGCGTCTTCAGTTTTTTCTGCAGCTGAACCCCTGCCGCATCCACAGCGCCGGCCGATTGGATATCCTGCAGCTGTTTGGTGTTCAGGTCGATCTGATTCGACACCTGCTCCATCTGGGCCTTGATCGTCTCGTATTTCTGCCGGTTCGTCTTCACCTGCTGGGTGATGGTCCTCACCGAATTGACAGTCTCGATCCAGGCTTTCTCGAGGTCTGGAAGCCTGGCATCCGAAAAAGCCAGCAGATTGCCATAGGCCGAAATCTGCATCCGATAGGTGTTCATTTCGAGAGCAAAAGATTTTTGCCCGGCTTCGACCTGTTTCTGAAGGGCTTTGACTTCTTCGAGAGCCGTCGTTTCCGTGGCCAGCATGGCATCGATCGACTGGCGCCAGTCGGAGGCTTCAGATGGGCTGGACGAGTTCGTATCGGCTGCTCCAGCAATCCACACCGATACGACCACCCAGAGGAGGGTCGTTATCCACAACACCGACATGGTACGCTTGTGCTTCCATTTCATGAGACATCGCTCCGAATCAAGGCCGGAAAATAGAGATGAAACGTTGTTCCCTTTTCGGGATAGCTTTCGACTTCGATATAGCCGTCATGATCGGCGACAGCATTCCAAACAACGGTCATCCCAAGACCGGTTCCGCTCTTGCCGAGGGTTTTCTTCGAAAAGAAGGGCTCGAAAATCCGCTCGATATCCGTCTGATCCATGCCGATACCGGTATCTGAAACCGTTAGCCGACAATAGGCTCCTTTCCGGACAGTTTCATAACCGGCGATCGGTCGATCGAGCCGGATGTTGTCCGTTCGGATGAGGACGACACCGACACCATTCAGTGCCTCGACGGCATTGGTCACAAGATTCATGACGACCTTGCCGATATGCAGCGGTGAGCCGAACATCGGATACAGATCGGGATACAGATCGGTTTGGATGGCCGCCTGGGGATGGGCGCTCAGAAGATGCTTCAGTTCGGCACTTTCCAGATACCCCCGAATGACGGCATTCAGAGAAAGCTCGATATGACGGAACTTGGATCCCCTACCGATGGTCAGCAGGTCTTCGACGAGGGCTGATGCTCGTTTTCCCGAATCGTGAATCATCCGAAGCTGTGTCCACACAGGATCTTCGGGCGAGATCTGCATCATCAGAACCTCTGGAATACCGATGATACCACCAAGAATGTTGTTGAGATCGTGGGCGACCCCTCCGGCCAGAATTCCCAGTGTCTCCATGCGTTCCGCCTGTCGGATCTTGTCTTCGAGCTCCAAATTTCGCTGTTGGACTGCCATCTTCTCGGTGACGTCGATCCCGTGTACCAGGATGGCCGGTTCATTTCCCCATTGGACGATGGAAGCCACCATCTGGATGTAACGTATTTCCCCTTCCTTGGTGATCAGCCGCACATCACCGCTCCAGCTTTCGTTCATCTTCGCCTGTTCCATGGCCTCGTCAATGGCGGGACGTTCATCGGGATGAATCAATTCCAACGGATCCGCACCGATGAGCTCATCTTCCCCATACCCGATACAGCGAAGCAGGGCGGGATTGGCGTATCGAATCCGGGCTCTCTGGATCAAGGTGATCAAAGCAACCGAATGATCCGAAACCATCCGATACAGTGACTCGGAGTATTGCACCCGTCGGATCAACTGCGCAATGTTTTGCATCATGGCATTGAAGATGCGGGACAGCTGACCGAATTCATCCCTCCGGTTTTCCGGAAGTCTGGCCTGAAGGTCTCCCGTATGGTAAATGTGTCCTGCATGTTCCATCAACATCTTGCAAGGCTGGATGGTTGTCCAGTGGATCAGCACAAACAGCGTTAGAAGAGAAAACGCTCCCAATGCAAGAATGATCCAACTCAGGGAATGGACGATTTTCATTCCCTGCCGGTAGAATTCTCGATTCGAAAACACCGACATCACAAAGGCAGGCATCCCTTCGATGTCCCGATAGGAGTCCATGACCTGGACGAAGTCTACATCCGGAATGTACAAAGCACGTCGAAACACCGGAAAATGGTTTTCCGGAGAGGTGACCGATGCAGGCATTGCGCTTCTATCCAGGATCTCACACCGAAGTCCGATTCGCTTGGACAAATTGAGAACCATTTCCGGATCAACCCATTTCCCCATGACGAGAAAACCGTTCGGTTCCCCTTTGTCGATGCTGGGCAGCACCATCCTCGCAGCCAGGAGCAGCGGACCCCTGGATGTCTGCAAGACACCTTTCAGAGGAAGGCCAGGAGGATCCCCGCCAAACGCCCTGAAAAGGGGATGATCTGGATCGATACGTTCCGATTTGAATTCGTCGAACACCACTTCTTCATCCCGAAGAATATCCCTGGAGCCGAAAAAGACGATCCGTCCTTCCCGATCGACATAGACAATGAGGTTCAGCTGATTGATCTTATAGACGTTATCAGGAAGGTTGGTTTCAATGAAATGTTTGGACGGCTCCTTGAGAAACGCATAGGCCTCATCCCAGGAAGCCCAGTCGTGACAGACGGCATCGATTCGATCGATTTCCGCATCGATGGCATTACGGAACCGAGCGAAATGATCGAAAGCATTGGACCGCTCGAGGGCTGAAAAGCGCGACAGCAGCAGATGCCTTGAAGTCCATTCGAGTGTAACCGTAGTCACCGAAACGATCAAAACGATACCCAGAATGATCTTGACCTTGATGGACATGGAAGGAAATCCCAGTCGAAGAAAGATGGGTTGGGCTGAAGAGTTCCGATTCGTCTTGACGGTTTGGCAACATGTCGTCACTCCTCCGAAAGCGTGGGTTCCGTATTCGGACAACCATCCGATTGAATTGGACACGCTTCAATAACGGTCGGAGCTGACGACTATGTGCGACCCTATCCGCCATCACAGGATGGGACGGACGAACATCTTCTCGTCTGTCTGCAGATGTCACGCTCCCGCTGAAGAACAGGCGCCAGTCTCGTCATGACATCCATCAACACCGAATGAATGCGGGCAGGCCTGTCCTGCCCGGGTGTTCGATCGGCCAGATCGAGGATGTGTGAAAGGATTTCATCGACAGTGACACCTTTGGAGGGATTGACAGCAGTCATGCGGCACCTCATAAACGATGTTTTGACTTTTTCGGGGAAAAACAGTAGTCAACGTCCGAAAGTGAGAAATTCGCCATCTGGGATGGCCTTGCGACCAGTGCCTTTTCCTGTGCTTTTCGTAAATGCCGGACATCAGCGAGACAGTTTCCGCTGCTTCGCAAAACACCACCCGCCCTCCTGCTGGAGGCCCGGCTATAAAGGAAAGTCGCTTTTCCCGTGCTTTTGGGGAATGTCGGGCATAAGCGGGGTGGCTGGGGAAGCCTTTTGAGACTGCTGCGAAAACGTGTTTGAAGCCGCCGGATATCGTTGGATCGGACGGACGCGCTTGAACGAATGGACATTGAAAAGCAAGCCATTGCG